>NZ_JBEXYE010000003.1:0-469640 GCF_040630785.1 Nocardia sp. NPDC005746 | reverse complement strand
CCGCCCAGTTTTGGGGTATTTAAAAACAACCCCATATCTACCGCGCCGCGGCTGGCCCGTTGGTGGGCCATGGCCCACCAACGGTCCAGCCGCACTCGCTCTCAGATGTAGGTGAAGGCGACGCCGTTGCTGGTACCACCCCCGGTCGTGGCGGTGATCTGTACTGTTCCGGCTGCCTCTGCCGGGGCCACGGCGGTGATCTGGATTGCGGAATCAACCGTGAACGAGGTCGCCGGTGTCCCACCGAAACTCACGGCCGTGGTACCGGTCAGGTCCGTCCCGGCGAGCACGACCGTCGTCCCGCCGGTGATCGGTCCTACGTTCGGCACCGCCGTGATCAGGGTAGGAACCGTGACATAGGTGAAGGAGACACCGTCGACCGTTCCTCCTGCGGTGGTGACGGTGACGAGCACGGTCCCCGCCGATCCGGCAGGGGTCACTGCCGTGATCTGGGTGGCGGAGTCGACCGTGAACGAGGTCGCCGGTGTGCCACCGAAACTCACCGCCGTCGCGCCGGTCAGGTCCGTCCCGGCGAGCACGACCGTCGTCCCGCCGGTGATCGGTCCTACGTTCGGCACCGCCGTGATCAGAGTAGGAACCGCGACGTAGGTGTAGGCGACACCGTTGCTGGTTCCGCCGGCGGTGGTGGCGGTGACCAGCACGGTTCCCGCCGTCCCGGGCGGGACAACCGCTGTGATCTGAGTCGCGGAGTCGACAGCGAACGAGGCCGGCACACCTCCGAAACTGACCCCGGTGGCTCCTGCCAGGCCCGTTCCGGTCAGGGTGACGGTGGATCCGCCGGTCACCGGCCCGACGTTGGGCACCACCGTCGTCAGTATCGGCACTGCTGCGTAGGTGAAGGAGACACCGTCGACCGTTCCTCCTGCGGTGGTGACGGTGACGAGCACGGTCCCCGCCGATCCGGCAGGGGTCACTGCCGTGATCTGGGTGGCGGAGTCGACCGTGAACGAGGTCGCCGGTGTACCACCGAAATCCACTGCGGTGGCGCCGGTGAGGGCTGTGCCGGTGAGCACGACGGTCGTCCCACCTGCGACCGGCCCTGAACTGGGAACGATGGCGGTCAGGGCCGGCGCGGCGATATAGGTGTAGGAGACGCCGTTGCTCGTACCGCCCGCGGTCGTGACGGTCACCAGGACCGCCCCGGCTGCCTCCGCCGGGGCGACCACGGTGATCTGGGTAGCGGAATCGACCGTGAACGAAGTCGCCGGTGTCCCACCGAAACTCACCGCCGTCGCACCGGTCAGGTTCGTCCCGGTGAGCACGACCGTCGTCCCGCCCGCCACCGGTCCCACGGTCGGCACCACAGTGGTCAACGTGGGTACCGCGACATAGATGTAGGAAACGTCGTTGCTTGTACCGCCGACGGTGGTGACGGTGACCTGTACCGTCCCGGCCGAACCCGCGGGGGTCACTGCCGTGATCTGGGTAGCGGAGTCCACGGTGAACGAGGTCGCTGGTGTCCCACCGAAACTCACCGCCGTCGCACCGGTCAGAGCGGTGCCGGTTAGCACAACCGTGGTTCCGCCGGCCACCGAACCGGCATTCGGTACCACCGTGGTCAGCGTGGGTACCGCGACGTAGGTGTAGGCGACACCGTTGCTGGTTCCGCCCGCGGTGGTGACGGTGACCTGCACCGTCCCGACCGCGTGGGCGGGGGCGACCGCGGTGATCTGGGTAGCGGAATCAACGGTGAACGAAGTCGCCGGTGTCCCACCGAAACTCACCGAGGTAGCGCCGGTCAGGTTCGTCCCGGTGAGCACGACCGTCGTTCCGCCGGCCACCGGTCCCATGGTCGGTACCACCGTGGTCAGCGTGGGTACCGCGACGTAGGTGTAGGCGACACCGTTACTGGTTCCGCCCGCGGTGGTGACGGTGACCTGTACCGTCCCGGCCGAACCTGCGGGGGCGACGGCGGTGATCTGGGTGGCGGAATCAACGGTGAACGAGGTCGCCGGTGTGCCACCGAAACTCACCGAGGTCGCGCCGGTCAGGTTCGTCCCGGTGAGCACGACTGTGGTTCCGCCCGTCACCGAACCGGCACTCGGTACCACCGTGGTCAGCGTGGGTACCGCGACGTAGGTGTAGGAGACGCCGTTGCTGGTTCCGCCCGCGGTGGTGACGGTGACCTGCACCGTCCCGGCCGAACCCGCGGGGGCGACGGCGGTGATCTGGGTGGCGGAATCAACGGTGAACGAAGTCGCCGGTGTCCCATCGAAACTCACCGCCGTCGCGCCGGTCAGGTTCGTCCCGGTCAGCACGACCGTCGTCCCGCCGGCCACCGAACCGGCACTCGGTACCACCGTGGTCAGCGTGGGTACCGCGACGTAGGTGTAGGCGACACCGTTACTGGTTCCGCCCGCGGTGGTGACGGTGACCTGCACCGTCCCGACCGCGTGGGCGGGGGCGACCGCGGTGATCTGGGTGGCGGAGTTGACGGTGAACGAGGTCGCTGGTGTGCCACCGAAACTCACCGAGGTCGCGCCGGTCAGGTTCGTCCCGGTGAGCACGACTGTGGTTCCGCCCGTCACCGAACCGAGGTTCGGTATCACCGTGGTCAGTGTGGGTACCGCGACGTAGGTGTAGGAGACGCCGTTGCTGGTTCCGCCCGCGGTGGTGACGGTGACCTGCACCGTCCCGACCGCGTGGGCGGGGGCGACCGCGGTGATCTGGGTAGCGGAATCAACGGTGAACGAAGTCGCCGGTGTGCCACCGAAACTCACCGCCGTCGCACCGGTCAGGTTCGTCCCGGTCAGCACGACCGTCGTTCCGCCCGTTACCGAACCGGCACTCGGTACCACCGTGGTCAGCGTGGGTACCGCGACGTAGGTGTAGGCGACACCGTTACTGGTTCCGCCCGCGGTGGTGACGGTGACCTGCACCGTCCCGACCGCGTGGGCGGGGGCGACCGCGGTGATCTGGGTAGCGGAATCAACGGTGAACGAGGTCGCCGGTGTCCCACCGAAACTCACCGCCGTCGCACCGGTCAGAGCGGTGCCGGTCAGCACAACCGTCGTCCCGCCCGTCACCGAACCGGCACTCGGCACCACCGTGGTCAACGTCGGTACCGCGACGTAGGTGTAGGCGACACCGTTACTGGTTCCGCCCGCGGTCGTGACGGTGACCTGCACCGTCCCCGCCGAACCCGCCGGGGCGACGGCGGTGATCTGGGTGGCGGAGTTGACGGTGAACGAGGTCGCCGGTGTCCCACCGAAACTCACCGCCGTCGCGCCGATCAGGTTCGTCCCGGTGAGCACGACGGTGGTTCCGCCCGTCACCGAACCGAGGTTCGGTACCACCGTGGTCAGCGTGGGTACCGCGACATAGGTGTAGGCGACACCGTTACTGGTACCGCCCGCGGTCGTGACGGTGACCTGCACCGTCCCGACCGCGTGGGCGGGGGCGACCGCGGTGATCTGGGTAGCGGAGTTGACGGTGAACGAGGTCGCTGGTGTCCCACCGAAACTCACCGAGGTCGCGCCGGTCAGGTTCGTCCCGGTGAGCACGACGGTGGTTCCGCCCGTCACCGATCCTGAAACGGGGGCGATACTGGTCAGGGTCGGCACCGCGGCATAGGTGTAGGAGACACCGTTACTGGCTCCGCCCGACCCGGTGACAGTCACCTGCACCGTCCCGGCCGTATGGGCGGGGGCGATGGCGGTGATCTGGGTGGCGGAGTTCACGGTGAATATCGTTGCGGTCGAACCGAATCGGACGGTCAACAGGCCGATGAACCCGGTACCCGTGATCGTCACGTTGTTCCCGCCCGCAGTCGGTCCGGCGGTCGGGGAGATGGAGGTGATGGTCGGAACCACGACGTAGACGTAGACAACCGGATTGCTTGTGCCGCCCGGTCCGGTGACGGTGACAGACACGATCCCGGTGCCCGCGGGGGTGACGGCGGTGATCTGGGTATTGGAGTTGACGGTGAACGAGGTCGCCGGTGCCCCACCGAAACTCACCGAAGTAACGCCGGTGAGACCCGACCCCGTGAGTGTCACTGTCGTCCCGCCCGCGGTCGTTCCTTGGCTGGGACTGATGCTGATCAACGCGGGCACCGCGAGATAGGTGTAGGACACCCCGTTGCTGGTGCCCGCCGAAGTGGTGACGGTGACCTGCACGGTACCGACCGAGCCGGCGGGGGCGATCGCGGTGATCTGCGTCGGAGAATCCAGGGTGAAAGTCGTTGCGGTAGTGCCGAACCGCACAGTGGTCGGCCCGGTGAACCCGGTACCGGTGATCGTGACGCTGGTTCCCCCTGTCACGGGCCCGGACGTCGGAGAGAGAGACGTGATGGTAGGCATGATGGTCGCCTCCTTAATACTTGTGGCAATTCCTCCGTTGGAACCGAGTATGGTTTGCCCGAGTTCCCATGGCGGCCCGCTACTTCCAGTATCAACACACCGCCGACCGACCTGAAGAGTTCGCTTTAATTCGTTATCGGATTCGCACACCGGTTGGTATCTCAAGGATTCCGGTCGGTATTCAACCACCACCCGTTCCTACGCCCGAGCGCCTCACTATGATGGTTCGGTACGGCATTCCGCATGACAGTGACTCGATCACGCAGCCAATTCGGAGATATCTGTGACCTTCCGTGCCTGGGCACTCTCAATTCGTGCCACCGGAACGGTATTCGGAACGCTTCAGCACAGAAACTCAGTACTATGCGGGGCTGGTGATCTGATCGTGGAGCGTGGCGGGGATCCAGTTGCGGTTATCCCGTTGGCCGGTCCCGATAACGGGACCATCCGGTTTTTGAGTCCGGGTTGTTTCCGATCCAGTTTCATGTGATTGGGCAGGCCACGGGGTGATAGGCGTGGCCGCAGCGGGCTGCGTACTCGGCCGAGGTCAGGCAGCCCCGCGCCGAGTGGCGGTGCCGCAGATCATTTTCGGTCTTGAAGTCGCCGATGACCGCTCGGGCTTCGAGCAGGCTCGTCCGGTGACTACGGTTGAGGCATCGCGCAGCCGCCGGTCGAACGATTCGATATAGCCGTTGTTCCACGGCCTTCCCGGTCGAATGGAGGAGATTCCGACTCGGTCGCCGCAGCACTGTTGCAGCGCTTGGGAAATCGATGTCCATGCGCAGCCAGCGTGACTTTCGTGTCACTTGTCCAACTGCCGCCAATTGCAGCGGATACGAACACGCGACTGTCCCCCCACCGGCCGTGATTTGGGGGGCGAAGGTGCTCGGGGGTAGTGACTGGTAAGGGCTCGTATTCAAGTGGTCTGAATTGGTCTGGTGGATGAGCGCGAAAACCGCTGAGAGCAACGGGCGCCGCAACTTGCCGCGCCCGTCCATCCTGTCTAGGGTGCCCGTTCAGAAGAAGTAGCTGCCGGATTGCCCCGCAGCTGCATTAGGGCGTCGAACGGAGTCGATGCCCGCCGTGTGTCCACGAGCGCCGGCGTTGGCGGGTCCGGAACCACCGCACCGAGCTTGGCGGGGTCCCGGTCGTAACCGGACGAAAAACAACGACAATGGCTTGACCAGCTGAGATGGCGCAACCCTCGTTTGTCCTGCGGTGCACCGTGATTGGTGCTCGGCTTGGCTGCCGATGAGGTTGGTCGGCATGCTGGAGGTCGGGTTTCGTGGCGATGCAGGTGTTCGCGGCCGAGGAGTTGGCGCGGCTGCGTGAGTTCCCGGATATCAGCCGTGAGGAGTTGTTCCGGCACTTCACTCTCACTCCGGCTGACATCGCCTTTCTGACACCTGGGCGCAGGCGCGGCCCGGCGGAGCGGCTGGGTTTGTCGGTGGCGTTGTGCGCGCTGCCGCGGAGCTTCGGGCGCATGGGGACGCCCCCGTGCCGGCCTCACCACTACACGGGCGTGTGCGACGGCGACGATCTCACCCAACGCCATGATCATCACCGGGGAATACCGCACATATCGAATAGCGGCACTCCACCGAGGGAGCATCTCACCGGGCACCTGAACCAGATCCTGGCCGGGACCCGGTCCTGACACCAGTCTTAAGTAGCCGCGTACCGCGCTGACCGAACCAGCCAGGTCTCACGGAGGCCGGATACCGAGTTCGAGCCGCATCGGTGGCGGCACTGGTCGTCGATGTCGATGCGCCCGAGCCCGTGAGGTCCAGATCCGCGAACTGCATCGCGCGTAGATCACCAGCGGCACCCCGCAGGTGATCGAGCTGCGGTAGCCCGCACCAAGGTGATTCGGCTGCCCGGCTCGTCCGGGATCGTGCGGCTCTTCACGGTGCCGGACGAATCCACGGGCCGGCCGGATCAGGCGATCGCACAGCCGACGGCGGCGGCCGCTGCGGAGAACTGATCGGTGGTGTGCGAGGTGTTGACGCTCAGCGTCGCCGCGGTCCCGTGCGGCGTGGCGATGGCCAGGGTGCTGAATCCGGGGATACCGCCGGCATGCCCCCAGACGTCCTTCATGTCCTTGCCGTCCTGTCCACAGGGCAGGCGCAGCCGGATCAGGCCGAGCCCGTAATTCATTTCTCCGGACTGCTCCATCGCGACGGTCTGCTGCATCTGCGTGAGTTGTGCTGCGGGAAGCAGCTTTCCGGCGACCAGGGCAAGGAAGAACCGGTTCAGATCGGCGCCGGTGGAGATGAGGGCGCCGGCGGCGCCCGCCCACGCTGCCTCGGTGTCGGTGGCATCGACCCAGTTGACGTCGACCTTGCGATAGCCCAGCGGATGCGGATCCCGGATGGTGGTGTCGCCGGCCGCGGGGAAGTAGGTGTCGCGCAGCGCGAGGGGTTCGAGGATGCGACTGCCGATCTCGACGGCGAGGGTTCGCCCGGTGAGCTTCTCGATCATCATGCCCAGCAGCACGTAATTGGTGTTCGTGTACTCGAACCGCGCCCCCGGCTCGAACTGTGGTGGCATGCTCATCGCGATCCCCACCAGATCCGCCGGTGCGAGATCCCGATACGCCTTGCCGTCACTGGTCTGATCGAGCTGCTGCGGCAACTTGTTCGAGGGATCCTCGGGCGCGAAGTCCGCCAGTCCGCTCATGTGCTGCAGCAGCTGCCGCACACTGATGCGGTCGCCGTCATTGCCGTTGCCCCGCACCACGCCCGGTAGATAGCGTGAGATCGGCGCATCGAGGTCAACCTTGTTCTCGGCGGCGAGCTGCAACACCACTGTGGCCACGAAAGTCTTGGTGACACTGCCGATCCGGAAATGTGCGCCCTCCGCGTAGGGCACTCCGGTGGCCACGTCTCCCGCCCCCGCGGTCACGACCTGCCGCCCGCCGGGACCTTCGAGAACCACCTGTGCCCCGGGCATCCCGGAACGCACCGCCGCTGTCACCGCATCGGACACCTGCTCGACCGCCGGCGACCGACCCACGGTTTCCCCCGCCCCACTCCCGCATCCGGCCACCACCACCGCCGCGACCACCAAGCCACACCGGAACCCATTCGCACCCATGCGTCCACTCTAAGGACGACCCTTCTCCCACCCATCCGGTAAAACCCGGAATCCTGTACTCGGGGTGTGAGGTCCAGATCCGCGAAAAGTCACGCCAAGCCCCCGGGGCCGTCTTGCGGCTGGTGACTCGTTCCTCAACGACCGGTGCCGCCCTGGGATCTTCGATGAACTCTGTTGTGGCACATGGGTATAGCGGAGCCGATCCTCATCGTTGAGCGATGGGCACGCCGAGCGGGGACTGGTAACGACCCGTATTCAACCGGTCTGTATTCCCCTGATCGCCTCTCTTGGTCGCGACCGGTTTTCCTGGCGGGGTCCGCCGCTGGCGAAACCCCGTGGCCCCGAATGTCGTCCGGCGGCGATGATGGCGGGCATGAGCCTGATGGAGTACTGGCCCTTGGCCGGATTGCGGGTGCGGACACCGCGTCTGGAACTGAGAATGCCTGGTTTGGAGGACCTGGGCGCGCTTGCTGGGCTGGCCGTAGCGGGAGTGCATGATCCGGCGGTGCAGCCGTTCACTGCGGAGTGGACCGATGCGGAACCGGACGAACGTGCGCAGCGGGTACTGCGGTGGCACTGGCGATGCTGGGCCGACTGGCAGGTCGATACGTGGGCACTGAATCTCGTCGTGCTCCGAGAGGGGGAGTTGGTTGGAACCCAAACGATCAGTGCGAAGGACTTCGCGGTCTGCTGCGAGGTGAACACCGGATCCTGGCTCGGCCGAACCCATCACGGGCAAGGCATTGGAACCGAGATGCGAGCCGCGGTGCTGGAGTTGGCCTTCGCTCATCTCGGGGCCGAGTCGGCGGTATCGGGCGCGTTCGTGGACAACCTGGGCTCACACGGAGTCTCACGCAAACTCGGATACGAGCCCGACGGGCTCGAGGTGCATGCAGTGCGGGGAAAACCGGCGGTGATACGCCGGTTGCGGCTGACCCGTGAAAGATGGGAAGCGCATCGGAGCATGCCGGTGGAAGTGACCGGGCTAGCGGAGTGCCTGCCGCTATTCGGAGCCCGAATCAAACCGTGACGGCGACGAGCAAACCACTTTGACCTGCCGGTTCGGTGTCAGAACTGGCAAGGACCCGTATTCAACTCATCGGTAGTCCTCGCCTCGCTGGGATTGACTGGGCGGGTATCGGGGCTGCGGCGGATGCGACGCGAGCATCTGCTGGCGGTGCTGGTCGCGACCGTGTTCACGCTGCGGGCCCGCGCCGCCGATGACGTGCTCGAGTTGTTCGACCAGGTGATGGTCAACGACCACTCGCCGCTGCCGAGCCATTCTCAGGGCATTGCAGCCGATTTCGCGCCGTCGCCGCGCGGGAAGCGAGGAGCCCTGCCCGGTACTCCTGTGCCCCGCCGCCCTGACCGATCTGCCGAATTTCGCTCAGGGCGGCGGATAACGACGAGCTACGAGCCGCTGGATCCGCTGCCGCTGGACGGGAATCCGCTTCCGCTCGAGGTGGATCCACCGGACGGGGCTTTCCAGCCGGTGGGCAGATCGCCGATCCGAACGCGCTGCGGATGGTCGCCCACCGGAATGGAGACGATCTTGGATCCGGTGGCGAAGTCGATGGCTGTCACCTGGTCGGCGGCGCTTTCGGAGATGACGCACGCCTTGCCGTCACCGCTGACGGTGGCCCAGTAGGGCTTGGACGCCGGGACGAGCTGCCCCGGGCTCAGGTCGGTGAGATCGACGATCGTGGCGTAATCGTCCATGGTGCCGGCGATGCACAGTCGTTTGCCGGTGGGGTCCATGGACATTCCGTGGTGCCGTGAATCATTGACCCAGGTGCGCCGATCCGGGTTGGTGGCGGGGTTTTTGGGCAGTTCCTTGGCGCGCAGGATGCGATCGGAGGCCACGTCGTATTCGAGGAATCCATTGAAGAACGACACCTGGAAGTACAGCTTGCTCTCGTCGGGACTGAAGGCCACCGGGCGCACCGCGTCCGAAAGATCGTTGCGGCCGAACGCGTTCAGGCGATCACGCATATCGATGACCCTGATCGGCTGATAGGTGGCGGCATCGACAATGGTGATCTTCCGATCGCCCTTGCTGGAATCCTGTTCCGGGGAGTCCTGATCGGAGTTCACCTCACCGATCGCCATGTTCCACAGGTTTCCGTCCGAGGTGAAGACGTTCTCGTGTGGTTTGTCGCCGGTGCCGAACCGGCCGAGCTCGGCCCCGGTCCGAATATTGAGCACGTGCACGGTATTGCTGGTCGAGGCGGACACCGCGACCCGGTTGCCGTCCGGTGATACCGCCATATGGTCGGCCCGGAACCCGGAGACGGGAAACCGCCACTTCACCTTGCCGGTCGCGGTGTCGATCGAGGCCACGTCGGCGAAACTCGGCCGCGACACGACGATCGCGGACCCGTCCGGGGTGGTGTACATATCGTCGATGTACTGGTCGTGGCCTTCGCCGACGGTCTGACGAATGCCGAGGAAGAAGGCGAGTCGCACCGGATTGAGGTAGATCTCCCGGAGACGGTCGTCCTTGTCCGGAATCAGGTTGATCCGGCCGATCTTGGCGAAATCGCCGGTCGAGCCGATGACGTCGGCGACCCCTTCCCAATTGTTTCCGACCAGCATCACCTCCCGCAGCCCCGGCTCCGCGACCGCCTGACCGGCCCCGAAAGCGGACGTGCCGACGAGCATGGCCGCGGCCGCCGCCGATGCGGTACCGTGCCACACCCTTGCGAGTCGACGGGCTGGGCGTGAGACATGCATGAGTTCCTCCGAGCAAGCAATTGAAATGAATAAGTTTCAAATTGGTTACCGGATCGTAGGTACTGGCCGACCGAACCACAAGGTGGTGCCCGGGCCGGACGCTGTGTTCCGTGCTGGGCGGAAGAGATTGAAGCGCTTGGCAATCCGGGACCGAGTGACAGCGATCCGGGGTTGCCGGGGTTCTGGTAGCATCCGCCGAAAGTCGGGCGGATATCAGCGCGGTCACCATAGGTTCTGGTCAGCGGAACGAATTTGAGTGGCCATCGCGTCGCCTCGCTGTGCACCGGAAGTGCGGTGCCTTACCGGCCTCACGCCTGTCCGATTCTTCAAAGACGCCACGCTCACCGCCGCCTAGCCTCCGGTTCATGAGTATCGACCTGGAAGCTGCCCGACAGTTCATCGAATCCGACGCCCGTGTCCTGGAACGCCACCGGCTCGCCGTCCTTCTCGACAACGGGCCTGTCGAGCCCGTGCTGACCGCGCTCGCGGCGTATCAGAACCGTGACGGTGGGTTCGGCCATGCCCTCGAGCCCGACGTGCGGTGCCCCGGCAGCCAACCGGCCGCGGCAGTGGTGGCCCTCGACGTCCTCGCCGACATCAACGCCACCCGCGCCCCCATGGTGACCGAGATCGCCGACTGGATCGCCACCATCGCCCACCACGACGGCGGTATCCCCACCGTGCTGCCCTCGGCAGACGGCCACCCCCGCACACCCTGGATGACACCGAGCCCGGAAGCGGGCTTCCTCACCTACGCCCTCGCGGCCGGATTGTGGCGACTCGGCGCACAGCATTCGTGGCTCGACACCGCGACGACCTGGTGCTGGAACCAGATCGAGGCGATCGACGAACCGGTCGGCTACACCGTCAAATTCGCCTTGCAGTTTCTCGACGCAGTCCCCGACCCCACCCGCGCCGCCGCGGCCATCGAGCTGCTACGTCCGGCGATCCGCGAGGACGGCACGGTGCCCGTCGAAGGCGGAATCGAGAACGAGCACATCAAACCTCTCGACCTTTCGCCCCGACCCGACACACCGAGCCGGGCCCTGTTCGACAACTCCACGATGACCGCCGAACTGCAGCGACTCGAACACGAACAACTCGATGACGGCGGCTGGGACTTCGACTTCCTGCACTACTTTTCCGGCCAGACCGTGGAATGGCGCGGCCTGACCACCCTGGCCGCCATCCGAACCCTGCGCGAGCACCGACGGATCTGACCCGCACGGAAAAAGCTGATTCGACATCTGCAACATCGATGACCACGACGCCCGAGGACGTCGTCAGCCGTTGCTTTCCGAACGTCCACCGGGCACGCCTGCTCGGTCCTGACTATCGAAGCCGATGCCGCCCGACTGTCGAGTTCGGTAGGGCGGGAAGTACATCGGTGGGTGCATCCAGCGCGAGGTACAGGCGGGTGCAAAAGGCGTCGATGCTGTCGTAGCGAGTGAGAACCTCTTCGAGTAGCCGGTGACCGGCTGTCGCTTCGATCGTGTAGCTCACTTCTGTCCCCTCTCGGAAGTGCTGCCGCGGGTCTGGACTGGCGTTGTCCGGCATTCTGCACGCTGTCCTCGCCCACGGGGCAGCTTCTCCGCAGCTATCTATGACTTTTTGTGCCGATAGCACTCTCGATTCGTGTCAGCAGGCGAGGAATCGACCTGCTCGGATCTCGGCGGCCAGTACCGTCCGACGAAGGGCGGGATGGTCGGGACACATGGTGGCCGCTCGGGTTCGGTTACTCCGCCGCGACCGTTTCGCCTCGCCCGCCGGGTGGATCGCTCAGACTCCCGATCCACCCGGCCCCGCCCCGCCATCACCGGTGAAAGACCGGCACGGGAGTTCGCCTGCCCGGGTTTGTTCGCCGACCGGCATCCGGCGCGAGCCAGTCCGGGTAGAGATTCACCAAGAGGTTGCCGAGTCTCGGGCTTCTGGCACGAAAGGTCATACCGCTCAGCACTGTTGCGCCGTCTTTCCCATCTACAGTGGTCGTTGTCTCCGGGTGCTGGGGGTTCGCCCGGAGATGATGGGTAGGTGTCTCGACTCTGCCGGTCCCAAGCGCACATCCCAGCGTTCGGCGATCGAGACCCCTACTCCCGGCCCAGATTCCTCGCGTGCAGGCGACACCACTCGGCGCACTCCCCTTTTTGGTGCGAATCGGGGACCTGGCCGCCGATCGGATTCCTGCACCGGAACCGGGCGGTCGATCGTTCTCGAACGCAAGCATGGTCTCGGTGAACCAAGAAAGGAGGCGGCTTCGGTGTCGATCCCCGTCGGTGTCGATGCGGTGTGGTGGACACGCCTTGCTGTGACACCGCCTGGACGGTGGCGCCGTCTAGGCTTGCCAAGCGGTATCCCTTCGTGTGGGTTTGCCCCATGTGTTGTCGAGTTGCCCATCGTCGCGAACCGGAAGGCTCCAGGCATGCGACGTTCGTTCACTGGCGCCGTGGTCGCTATGGTCGCGGCGAATCTGGCCGGGGTGGGTTTGTGGGCCGGTGGCGCCGGTCTCGGTCGCGCTCAGCCGCCCGGCGCGGATGCCTCCGGTGGGGGAGTCCATGTGACGGCGTCGGTCGACAGCATCGAGGCGAGCCCGCCCGGTGACCGGACACCGAACGTCCTCATGACGTTCTCGCATGCCGCGCAGATATCCGGCGCTTACTCGGTCAGCGTGGACGGCGGCCCGATCACCTCGGGTGAGGCGGTCGCGGGCTTCATCCTCGGCTGCGGGATCAGTGTGGACGGCGGCTTCGACGCCGATCTCGGTGCCTATCAACAGCTGGGCGCGAGTATTCCCGGTCAGGTCATCAGTCCCGCTGTCATCGGGAATCTGGGTGTGGCCGAAGGCGTGTTCGCGAACTTGGGACCCGGCCAGGTCACTGTCGCGAGAACGGAGACGGCCCGCCTGGGTGCCACCACGACGTTCCCGCTTCACATCGCGTTCAACAATGCCGCGCTCAATATCGCCCAATGCGCCTCGCCGGTGGCGGCCGTCCCGTTCGTCACCACCACGGTGAGCACCGCTGAGAGGCTGGTGCAGACCACCGCCTACGGTGACCAGTTCACCTTCTGAAGCGGTGGCCCGGTCGGAGTTGTAATCCTTGCGCGCCGCAACCCTTGAACCCGAAGCGCTCGAAGCCGGGATCGTCAGCGTTCGGCCGAGGATCGTTTTGCCGAACCAGGTTGCCTAGCCGGAAGCGCCTGTGCCCCAACCATATCCAGTGCCGCTCGTCGATTTTCGAAGTCCCCCTTTCTGATTTCGAAGGATTCGGCGAGTGCGGATGCTTCGATGGTGTGTGCTGCTCAGTCGGTGATGTGGTCGAAGTCGATGAGCAGGTGTTGGGGGCCGCGGAAGATTTGGCTTCGCCGGTAGGGTGGCGGGTCGGCGAGCAGGCGGGGTGTGGCGACACGGCGTAGGAAGGTTTCCAGCGCCAGGTTGACTTCCAGTCGTGCGAGCGGACCGCCGAGGCAGGTGTGGATGCCGCTGCCCCAGCCGAAGTGTTCGTTGTCGGGGCGGTGAAGGTCGAAGCGGTTCGGGTTGGCGAAGCGGTGCGGGTCGCGGTTGGCGGCGGCGTAGACCAGGTGTACCGCGGCCCCTTCCGGGATGACGGTGCCGGCGATGTCGATATCGGCGGTGGCGCTGCGGCTGGGGAAGAACTGCACCGCCGCCTGCAGCCGCTGAACCTCCTCGATCGCGCGCGGGAGCAACTCCGGTCGGCTGCGGACCTGGTCGTAGGACCCGGGGTTGCGCAGCAGCGTCATCACACAGTTGGCGATGGTGTTGACCGTCGAGTCATGACCGGCGACCAACAGCAGCACAGCATTGGACAACACCTGTTCGGCCGGCATCGGACCATCGGGGCCGTCGTCGTGAATCAGTTTGGACAGCAATCCCGGCCCGGGCTCGCGTTGGAGTTGCTCGATCAAGCCGGCCAGATAGCGCATGAGTGCGTCACGGCTTGCACGGGACGCCTCGGCGCGTGCCCTACCCTGCTCGGTGCCCGCGTCCGGGCCCAGATCCATGCCGGCCAACATGTCGTGGATCCAGGCATGGAACCGGGGTTCGTCGGCGAGCGGGACACCGAGGATCTTGCAGACCACCATCACCGGCACCGGGTAGGCGTAATCGTCGACCACGTCCATCCCGGTTTTGCCGCCGGCCTTGATGCGGTCGAGCAGCTGGTTGCACAACCGCGCGATGTCGGGCTCCATGCCGGGGATGACATCAGGTGAATGCGGTGGGCCGAAGTGGCGCATGACCTGTCGGCGCGCCCGATCGTGCTCGGGGGGATCGGAGACGATGATGCTCGGCCGGCGACCATAGGCCTGCATGTCCTCGGCGCCGGGCTCAGAGCTCGTGCCCGCGGCCAGGGCAGCGCCCACCGGGCTGCGGCTGATATCGGAGCTGATGCGGGGGTCGTGCGCCAGCGTCAGCAGTTCCTGGTAGCCGGTCACCACATACAGGTTGTCGGCCACTCGCGCGACGGGGGTCTGGCGCAGTTGGTCGAAGAACGGATACGGGTCGGCGCGATGTTCGTACTTCATCGCCTCTGCCCAGGCGCTCGCTGCAGTCATGCTGGCTCCCTTGGTCAGTGGAACTCGGCGGTCCGTGAGGTGGGGTCGTGACCGGTCAGCACCACGTCGGGAATCTCGGTCGGCACCCGCGGGTCGGGAAAGCGGGCAGGCATCGGTGCCGGATCGGGCGCTCGGTCATAGCCCGGCGGCGGTGGAGGGAACGGCGCGGAGCGCTCGATCATCGCCGCGTAGTACGGAAGCCACTTGCCATGATTGAACGTCACCGCCCCGACGATGCGGCCGCGGCGGCCGTAAGCCGCGGCGAAGCGATAGTCCTCGGGAGACCCCTGGGTGAACACGATCTCATCGCCGAACGAGCACACCCCCACACCCTTGATATTGACCCCGAATTGGCCCGACCAGAACGACGGCAGCGGCAGATGCGGTCGCCGCTCGGTCTCCAGACTGATCATGTTGTTCGCGGCGACCTGCGCCCCGAACACGGCGTTGTCCCAGTGTTCCATCGAGATGAACTGATACTCGTACAGCACGTGTGGCTGGCGCGCGACATCCCCGGCCACGAAAATGTTGTCGGTCACCACCCCGTTGACGTCGAACGCGCGACAGCCCGCATCGCAACCGACTCCCCAGAAACCGGCGGCCAGCCCGGCACCCGCCAGCCACTCGACGTTGCGGATCGACCCCAACGACGCCACCACTACATCGACATCGAGCGTGGTCCCATCCGAGAGCCGGGCGCGGCGTACATGCCCGCCGGCATCGCCGTCGAGGGATTCCACCGACACGCCGGTGCGCAGGTCGACTCCCGCGCCGCGCTGCATCCGGGCGGCGATGTCGCCGATCACCCCGCCCAGCGGCCCGACCAGCGGCCCGCCTCCGCGCTCGGCGACGGTCACCGGCAACCGTAGCTCGCGGCACACCGACGCCATCTCCGAGCCGACAAACCCCGAGCCGACGACGAGAACCCGCTTCGGGCTCGAATGCAGTGCCGCCTGTAGCCGGGCCGCGTCATCGCAGGTGCGTACCGTGAACACCCCCCGCAGGGCGGCCTCGGCCGGGTTGAACCACGGCCGTGCCCGAACGCCGGTGGCGATGAGCAGCCGGTCGTAGGGCACCGCGTCTCCGGTGGCCAGCAAAACCTGTTTGTTCACCCGGTCCAAACCGGTCGCGGCCACACCAAGCCGCCACTGCGCGTCGATGTCCCGCATGCGGGGAAGCTTGGTGTGATCGGCGCGAACCCAGCCCTTGAGGACCTGCTTGGACAACGGCGGGCGGTCATACGGCTCGTGCGCCTCGTCACCGATGAGGGTCAGCGGGCCACAGAAGCCCTTGTCCCGCAACGCCTCCGCGGCACGAAGCCCCGCAAGCGACGCCCCCACGATCACGATCCGACCCTCAGCGCGAAACATCCTGACCAGGTCCGCGGCCAGCGACGCGGTGCTCATGCCGCAGGCTCCGGCCCGTCGGGCGTAAAGGTCTCCACGACGATCGCCTGCACCGGGCACGCCGCCGCCGCCCGCAACACGCGCTGACGCTGCGCGTCATCAGGGTTGGGGTCATACGCCAGTGCCTCCTCACCCAGCATTTCGAGCACATCCGGTGCCAGCGGAACGCACTGCGCGTACCCCTGACACCGATTCAGATCAACCACGATGCGCATACCGTCAGCTCCTCATCCGAACCATGTCCCGATGTGGTCACAACCTGCTGAACCCGCTGCGGGCCGGAGACGCGCGTACGCCCGCAAAGGTCGGACGTGAACTCCCAGAAGACGATCACGCCCCGAAGTACCAGTGCCGGGCGGGCGCCTCACAGAGGATTCGTAGCACCCGATACCGACGGTCCAGTCATGCGCCGGCCGACAACCGACGCCATCTTCAGTCTCCCCCCGCAAGGCACGGACACCGCCGCCGGATCCCGGTATCCCGGTTCACTCCGGGAAGAGCCGAGATCCGAGCACGGCGTGTGCCTCCCGAAAGGTGCGGACTGCGGCAATGCTGACACCATCACCGGCCGAGCCACGGGCACGCCGCTGCTCGCAGCGCCTTCGGCGACGTGGCCGTGACGGGAGGAGGCGTTCGGGTTCGTCAGGCGATCGTTTCCGAACAGCTTGACCAACCGCAGGTGGCGGCACGCAATGACATTCCTGTGGCATAGATGGTCGGTGACCGGTAGCTCTACTCGTTGTGTGAACGGCGGTAGCGTCGTTCGCCAGGGGGAGTCCGGTAACGACTTCGCCAGCGGGTGGCCACGATCGGGGCCCAGGGGTTATGCCGGCCGGGTTGTTGGTGTGTGCTGAGATGTCGGCGCAGCACGCGACCCGGGTGTCCGACCCGATACGAGGGTCACGCCCCTCGTGCACTGACGGACGCTGGGGCGAGGCCCTTGTCCATCCCGAGCCGGGATGTGGCCATGGCGACTGAGACCAGAAGAGCTTCGACCGCACGCCGCTGGCGGGCGGTGCGCGACTGCGTGCGCAGGCTGCTCACTGCGCCGGACGACATCAGCCGCTGGAACTCCGATCGCGCGGGACGTCCGGTTCCCGACCGGCGCATACGCCGCAAAAGGGGCTAGCGATATCCCTCTTTCGCGCAACGTGTTTGGCGGAGTCGAGGCATGGGAAGCCTGTCGGCGGGCATTCGATCACGAGACCGAACGCGCCAGGCCTGTCTGCGGGGTCTGGAGCGTTGTTCGTGCTCGGATGGTCTTGGACCGCCCTGCCCGGGCGGCCTCCCGGCTCCGGCTGCAACCGGCTCCGGTGCTGTACACGGCAGTCCCCATCGGTGGGTGCGACACCCACATCACCAGAAGCCCTGCGCCCGCCGATGGCACAGCATCACCTCTTCATCACCTCTTCGCGGCCGTCCTCGACTTTCCCGGCCGCGTCCGCATCATCGGCGAGAAAGGGACCGCATGCCAGAGGCCGTGGACAGTGCGAGCGCGGTGCAGCTGCTGAGACAGATCCTGGACCGCTACGGCAGCCTGGAAGCGTTCTTGAGCCAGCTGTACCGCGAACTCGACCAACCCACCGAGGAGATCCCGCGCCTGAACCTCGACCTGCCGGCGTGGATGGAGCCGCTCACCGCAACCACGCCCGGCCGTGGTGAAGGTTCGGGCCGGCATGCTTGGCGTTCACGCTGACAACGCCGGCCTCCTCGCAGATGTCGAACTCAGCTGCCAGGCAGCCTTTTCGGTGAACCTTGACCATGGGGCGCCTCCGCACGCCATCGGCCAACGCCGTGGGATTCGGGGCCGGCGCGTACGCGGAATCCGCCAGATGTTTTGAAACGGAATGATCAACTCTTCGGCGGCGGGTCGGGAGGTTCGGCCCCGCGCTCGATCGAAGGGGACCGCCGGCGTGGCCAGGGCGCGGTCCGCGAACTCGCTGCGCGGTCGGACTGCCAGGATCCCGGTGCGCGGACCCGGGCCACCGCGGCACCGTCCATGACTGCCTGCTCGCTTCACTCCCGATTCATTGCGAACGACTCTAATTAGCCCCCGAGCGTTTGCCGCGGTACGACATCGCATGTGGTTCCTCATTCCCCAGTGCGGTCAGGGCCTCGGGAGAGCCTGGACGGCATCGACCGGTGGAGGGAAGGGGGAGCGGAGTGCGTGGAAAAGGAGCAGACTGGACAAGCAGAAAGGTCATCATGCGAGCGATACAGGGCCTGCTCAATGTGGTGTTGGGGATCGTGACGGCCGTGCTCGGCACGGTAGTCGGGTTGCTCGCGACCGTGGTGTGGATTCTCGGTGCGGTGTTGTGCGCGACGATCCTCCTGATCCCGCTGGGACTTCCGGTCATCAAGCTCGCCAACCGTCTGTTCGGTGCTGCTCGGCAGCTGATGCATATCCCATGACGCATCCCTTCCCTCGCAGACACGCGGTCTGACACAGCGATCGGGTGAGACGAGTTCGCCAGCCAATCGGGCCCTGATCCGTTGCCGGGCGTGGCGAATTCGGGGGTGCGCGAGGACACTGAAAACGTAGCGCCGAATTCGTCTCCAGGAGCAATGTGATGGCAACCGACAGGCCTTTCGGGATCGATCCGGAAGAATTCGAGCGCGCGTTACGAGAGATGGGGATCGAATTCCGAGACCTCCTCGGAAAGGCCGGCGAGTACATCGATCGCGCAAGTGTGAGTTCGCTGGCGTCGCTACTCGGTCAGTTCGGTCAGCCGGAGGGTCCGCGGCCGGCGAAGCCGGAAGGCGAGACCACCGGCGAGACCGGCAGTGGGGTGTGGGTCATCTACAGCATCGACGACGTCGGTGAGGCCAGGGTGGAGCAGGTTTTTCCGAGTGAGCTCGAGGCCTTGCGTGCGCATCGCGACAATACCGATGAACGCCGCCGCGTGCGGTTCCTGCCCTACGGCGTCCCTGCAACTGCGTTGGACACACCCTGATGCACGTGGTGGCCTCGCTGATCTCACCACGCACCTGGGCGCCGACGTCGTGAGCCTGCTGGCCGCCGAGCATGAACCAGACCCTGGCCAGGACCCAGCGCTATCACCATTCTCTGAGCAGCTGAGTTGAGTGGGTTCAGGCACCGCCGCATACGTTGGGCGGCCTGGGACCGGAGCTGTCCGAGCCCGGTGTTCGATTCGTTTCGATTCCCCGCCAATCCGGAGTCACAGCAAACTTTCCGCGTACGCTTATGCGCTGGATCGATGGCGAACGAAGGCGTAGCTGTTCAGCGGTAACCAACCGGCATAGGAGACGGATATGGACCAGCAGCAGTTCATTGCCACCCGGCGGGAGTTCGACGAGATCGATACGGATCAGGACGGTTTCATCACCTTCGATGACGCGCTCGTGTGGGGTATGGCCCAGGACCCGGAGGTGCGGGACATCGTTGGGCGCCGCATCAACGAAGACAGCATCTGGGCGGAGGGGCAAATCTCCTTCGAGGAGTTCCTGAACTACAAGGACCTGACCAACCACTCATAGGCATGGCGAGCAGGGACATCGTGGTGACGGTGAGCGAGGGCGACTGGCTCACGCTCAACGATGCCGCCCAGCGCTTGTCGTCTCGTGGGGACCGGCATACCCCCGACACCGAGCTGTGGCTGTAGCGGTGGGGGATGTGTGTCGCGGCGTGGCGGGAGACCGATGCACAATCGCGCGCTTACGATGATCGGTGGTCATCTGGCAATGGCCACGGCCATAGTCCGATACCTGCTGGTTGAGATATGACACCCCGCCCGGTTCTGCCCTTCCGTCCGCAGGCCGGGCGGGGCCACATCCCGACGGCGCGACACCGCGGATTCAGGTGAGTTCACAGACCCGGTAGCGCTGTGGGTGATCTTTCCCTGATGCCAGCAAAGGTTCCGATTGATGACGCATTCCGGTCGGCGAGGTGTGACCGGCATTACTCTTATCGCAGGTCAGCGAAACAACCACCTCCCAGGTTCGCTGACCTGCCATGTGCGGCTCCCAATGGCCGCGATCCGCACCATGGTCCAGTGCCGCCAGGAGCTCTCCTGACGGCACTGTCGCACCACCACCCCGGGCCCGGCCAGGGTCACGCTCGGGCGGTGGGTTCGGCGGATCGACCGTTATTGCTTCACCGGTTCGATCGAGCGAGGAGCGCAGTACGCGAACTGGCCTGCCACGCCGGTTGCGTCCAATATCCGTGTGACGCAGTACGACCCGTCGATGCACATCTTGCAATGGCATCGGTCGGCGAAGTCTTGGGCCACGAGCAGGGCCCGAATCCCGGCCACGCCCAGGAACGTGACTTCTCTGAGATCGACGACCGTCGATCCGTCGACGCCGAGGCTGCCGATCAGCACCTGCTCAAACACGGGGGCGGTCACGGCGTCGATCTCGCCGCCGATGATGCACACGTGGGTGTGGTCAGCCAAGGTCGAGATCGTGATCGACAGCAGGCCAGGGTAAGGGAGGTGATTCATCACCATCACCTGGTTTCGGGGGCGCGAGGGCTGAACGCCTTCCGCGGTGAGCGCCCTGCACCACCGCGAGTGACCAGGCTGTTGTTTGAACCCTGCATGTAGCGTACCGCGCCACCAACACCGGACAACAACACCGGACAAACAGACAATTCAGCCGCGCGACTCTAGCCTGCGCGTCACCACGAAACATCAACGGGCCACGGGCATCCCGCTCGGCTGACCAACCCACCGGCAGTGCACGCTATTGCCGAGTTTCGTGGATCCTGCGGTCGTGGCGAACGTTCGGTGCAGGGCGCGCACCGACACAGCGCGCACGCGATAACCGTCGGAGTCAGATCCCGGCGGTTGATATCGGACTACATCTTGGTGTACCGGGCCATAGCGAAGCTGTAGAGGCCATAGGTGATGATGCCCAGGCCCGACACGATCAGGAGGGCCGCTCCGAAGGGTTGAGCTCCCACGGTTTTGAAGGCGCCGTCGAGTCCGGCGGCTTTGTCCGGCTCGGATCGGCTCACGGCGAGGATCACCAGCAACCCGACCGCGGCGATGGCCAGCCCTTTGGCGATGTATCCCACCGTGCCCAACCTTCGTACGAGGTCGCTGGTGGCGCCCTCGAGATCCTCGAGGAAGTTCTGGCTCACTCCTTTGTAGACGTGGTAGCCGCCGATCGCGATGATGATCAGCCCGCCCGCGATGAGGGCGACCGTGCCGGCAGTGGTTTGCATCATGCGGGCGGTGATCCCCGTGCTCTGGCCGCTGCTCGACTTGCCACTGCTGCGGGCGAATCCGAACGCGGTGAGAGCGAAGGCGAAATAGACCACCGCCAGCCCAGCCGCCTTGACGCGATCGAACGCCTCGGATTTCTTACTGTCGGCGGTGGGTTCGGATGAGCTGCCGAGTGCCGCTTCGGCGAGCCTCCACAGCGCCATCAGCCCGAATGCGACGACGCACACCCACAGGGCGATGACGCCGCCCGGCTTGGCAGCCAGTTCCGCCATGGCTCCGGATTGGTCGGCGGTGCCTGCTGGGCCGCCGAGGGCGATCCGGATGGCGATGTAGCCGATGATCAGGTGCACGATGCCGCTCACGACGAAGCCCGCGCGGGCGAATCGTTCGAAGACACCGTTCTGGGCCACCCGGCCCGCGACCGAGGACGAGGGGTCGGACGACGACGATCCGCCGGTCGACGTCGAGGACGGTTTGTTGTCGGGCATGGCGCTCGCCTCGTACTAGGTGGTCGTGAAAGCTCCGCTGGAGATGCGACGAGCGGTGTGCGGGGGTTGGGGGAGCGCGGTCCCAATGCCGACTGTCCAGCCAGGGCATCTCCGGGCACCCACCCGGTATCGGCCATCACAGAGAGCCCGGATGCGCTCGACAGCGGTGACGGCCACCGGATCAGAGTGCAAACGCGATCCAGAGGTCGGTAATCGCAAACCCATCCAGGGGTCAGTAATAGTGGCTTCGGCCGCCGACGGCGTGGCCTGCCGTCCCCAACAGCATTAACGCGACCCCGATGACGAGGACTACGATTCCGATGGTCCAGATGATCGGGATGCTGAATATGAACCCGACGAGAAGAAGGATGATTCCGAGAACGATCATGGTCGGCTACCTGGTTTCGCTGCTGTCGTGGAAGGGCCTTCGAAGCCCTCTGGTGCTGGTGCTGATATCGATCGAGTGCGCAATGCCAGCACGGGTCACTACGCCCACCTGATCCCGCTGTTCCGGTAGGCGCCTCGGGTTCAGAAGCGGCCATGATCACGGCCCCGCTTGTCGAAGTTTCCCGGCCTACCGGTTCAGCGGTCGCCTGGCGGATAACCCGGATTCGGACTGTTAAACAACGCAGCCAGTAGGGCGCCCCGCCAATAGCCCGAGCCATTCGACGACCAGGGCCAGAACAACTCCAGCACGGTAGGTCAATGCCTCACAGTCGGCTGTGGGGTGCCTGTCCGGATCTGCCTGCTGCTTCTCATCGAACGTCGAGTCCCGACTGTCGGCCCGGATCGACCTTGTCCGCGAGCTCCCAGTCCTTGTCGGTTCGTCAATCCGTCTCACGGCGTGGACCCGCCGGCTCGGGCAAGTTGCTCGGCCTGCGGCCGTCTCGACCCGTCTCCCTTCTGCCCGGCTCCTGACGGCCGCCGGCCCCCCACTTCACGCTGGCCGAACTCGATTGAAGCCATCGAGATCTCGGCCGATAAGGAAGAGATTGCTGGGTATACGCCAGGTAAGGCTATGTCGCAGCATGGCCTACCCCACTCATCGGGTCTCGACCGACCCAGGGCCGCGTCGGTGCAGCGGGAGTCGAGCAAGCAAGCAAGGAGTAAGCCATGAAAGGTGGCACAAGAATTGCGATAGGCGTGGGAATCGGCTACATCCTCGGCCGCACACGCAAGATGCGTTTCGCGTTGTCGCTGGCGGGTGCGGCTATGGCGAAGCGGTCTTCGGGATTGCCCGGGGAGCTGCTTGGGCGAGGAACTGAACTGCTCAAATCGACACCTGAGGTGGCGGAGCTCACCGACACGGTTCGCGGCGAGTTGGTAGGTGCGGTCCGGTCGGCCGCGGTGACCGCCGCAAGCAACCGTATCGACGCGCTCAACACCCGGCTACAGCAGGGCTCAGCCATCGTCTCGGATACAGACCGAGACCGTTCGCACGAAACGAATTCAGACGAAGACCAGGACGGCGACGATACCTCCCGAGACGCCGGGGAATCGTCCGCCGGCGAGGACGACGATCTCGAGGACCGCGAGTCCGGAACAGACCACGACGACGAGGAGCACAGGGAGCAGCCCGCGGCACGGGCGCGGTCCAGCAGCCCGAGAACCACCCGCGCGCGTAAGTCCGGCTCCCGGACCCCGGTTCGTAGGTCCGGATCTTCGGATCGTCAGCCTGCCTCGTCCACGCGACGCCGTAGTCGCGCCGATGCCGACGAAGCGCCCGTGCGCCGCACGAGGAGATGAGATCGATGCCGAAGACGTTGCACGACAAGACCAACGGAGTCGGCAAGCTCGCTGCCGACGCCGTCGGCAAAATTGCGGACACCGCAACCCATGCGGGGGACAAGGCCGGGAAAACCGTTCGATCGTCCACCCCGACGGGGTTGCTGCAACAGTCCGTGCAGAACCTTGCCGGAACCCTGACCGAACGCGCCGTAGCCGGGTTGTCGAACCGGGCATCGCGAACCGCGGGCCGGCTCACCGACTACGCAGAAGGTAACGGAGGCAATCTCCTGGCGGCGGTGACCGGCGTGGAGAAACTGGCCGGAGGCGCATCGCCGTTGCAAGCGGCGCTGAGCGGAGGCGTGAGCAAGCTCGGGCACACGGCCCGGGAGACGTTCGAGTCTGTCAAGGAGTCGCTGACCGGCGGCAAGGGCAAGGGCGGCACAACGAAGCTGAAGCTGACCAATATCGTCGAGCACATCGATGTCGGCGTGCCGATCGATTTGGCCTACGACCAGTGGACCCAGTTCGCGGACTTCCCCAAATTCACGAAGAAGCTCGAACAGGTCGAACAGGTCTCCGACGAGAAGCTCAGCTGGACCGGCAAAGTGTTCTGGTCCAGACGAACCTGGGAGTCCACGATCCTCGAGCAGGTGCCGTTCGAGCGGATCGTGTGGCGCTCCAAAGGTGCCAAGGGCTATATCGACGGTGCCGTCACCTTCCACGAGATCACCCCTGACCTCACCCGCATCCTCGTGGTGCTCGCCTACCACCCGGGGGGAGTGTTCGAGAAGACCGCCAATCTGTGGCGCGCGGCAGGCCGCCGGTGCCGGCTGGAACTCAAGCACTTCCAGCGCCATGTCATGACCGAGGCGGTGCTGCACAGTGACGACATCGTGGGCTGGCACGGCGAGATCCACGACAGCGAGGTCGTCGAAGACGATGAAACCGCACGGCGCAAGGAATCCGAAGAGGATCGCGCCGATGAAGAGGACGAAGAAACGGAAGAGGCCGAGGAAGACGAGGCCGACGAGCAGGACGAGGATCAGCGCGCCGCGGACGAAGAAGAACCAGAGCCGCCTCCCAATCGTTCGGCCGCCCGCCGCAAGAGTCCAGCGGCCCGCCGGTCGCATGAAAGTGAAGGAGCAAACCGATGACCATCGAACCCGCAGGAGGCGGCGGCGCAACCAGCACGTTGGCTCGACCGAACTCTTCCAGCCTGGCTGATGTCGTCGACACCATCCTCGACAAAGGCCTGGTCATCGATGCTTTCGCCCGTGTATCGCTGGTCGGCATCGAACTGGTGACCATCGACGCACGCGTCGTGGTGGCAAGCGTCGACACGTATCTGCGTTTCGCCGAAGCGGTCAACCGGCTCGAGATCTCGAGCAGCGAGCCCAAGGGCCTGACCGACATCGTCGGCGACGTCACCGAAGGCGCCGCCAAACACAAAACCCAAGGCGCACTCGATGCGGCCGGGCAGAAGGTCGCCGACTTCCTCGGCGATGTGCAACAGAAGCGTCAGACCGCGCGCAGGCCATCCGAACGTGAGGAGGAGTGATGGCTCCCGGATCAACCGCCGTATACGTCTACGGCATCGTGCCCGCCGACGTCGAGACCGAGCCACACGCCACCGGTGTCGGCGATCCGCCGAGTGAAGTCACGGTGGTGCGGCACGGCGCGATCGCCGCGCTGGTCAGCACGCTCGAGTCCGACCGGCCACTGGGTACACCCCAGGACCTCACCGCCCACGAGAAACTGCTGGACGGATCGGCCGCAGTCAGTCCGGTGCTGCCGTTGCGGTTCGGTGCGGTCATGACCGACACAGAGGCAGTGGAAAACGAACTGCTCGAGGCGAACGAGGACGAATTCCGCGCCGCCCTCGACGAACTCGAGGGCAGGGTCCAGTTCGTGATCAGAGGGCGCTACATCGAAGACGTGATCTTGCGGGAACTCCTCGACGAGAGCGCCGAGGCAGCTCAACTAAAAGACGAGATCCGTGACAAGCCCGAAGACGCCACCCGCGATGCGCGAATCGCGCTGGGCGAGTTGATCAATCATGCCATCGAGGCCAAGCGAGCCGAGGACACCGGAAAGGTCGTTTCCGAACTCGAGAAACTCGAAGCACTGGTCAACCAGCGCGAACCCAGCCACGAAGAGGACGCCGTCCACCTAGCGGTACTGGTCGAATCGACCCGGCGAAAAGAGCTGGAGGACATGGTGCGCCGACTCATCGCGGACTGGGACGGCCGGGCGGAGCTGAACTTGCTCGGACCGATGGCGGCCTACGACTTCGTCACGAAACGAGCCCCCGAGGGCTGAGACATGGGTCTGTTCTCATCGATATTCTCGCTGCCCCTCGCGCCGGTTCGCGGTGTGATCTGGGTAGGCGAACTGATCCAGGACCAGGTCGAACGGCAGCTACACGATCCCGTGGCACTGCGGAGCGAACTCGAGGAGATCGACAGTGCCGCAGCGAGCGGTGATTTGTCCGCAGAACAGGCCGAGCAAGCGCAGCGAGCGGCCCTGGATCGCATGACCGGCTCCGGGGTTGACCCCATCGACCGGAAGGAGTGACTGACGTGGCCCGCGACACCACCTCCAACGACTCCGACAATGCTCACCCGGCATCGAATGAACAATCGGCCCTCAGTGCGGCGCAAGCCGCCGCGGTGGCCATCGACCGCCTCGCAGAACTGACTTCCAACGACCTCCAGGGCGTCACGCGCGTGGAACCGACGGAGGATGGCTGGCTCGTGGAGATCGAGGCACTGGAGGATCGCCGCATCCCGCCCTCGGCGGACATCATTGCACTCTACGAAGTGGAGATCGATTTCGACGAGAATCTGCTGGCCAGCCGCAGAATCAAACGCTACACCCGCGGCAGCACCGACATCGAACCCAGGAATCAGCGATGACGGTCGTCGGAGGCGGCTCCTACGCACCCCAGCCCTATGGGGGCGGGCACCAGTCCACCAACCTTGCCGACATCCTGGAACGGGTCCTCGACAAGGGGCTGGTGATCGCAGGCGATATCCAGGTCAATCTCCTCGATATCGAACTGCTCACCATCAAACTACGGTTGGTGATCGCATCCCTGGAGACGGCCAGGTCGGTGGGCATCGACTGGTGGGAGACCGACCCCTGGCTCAACAGCAAGGCTCACGCGCTGGAACGGAAGGAACCCGACCTCGAACTCGAGAACCGGGAACTCCGAGACCGGATCGCCGAACTGGAGGCGGCAAATGGACACCGTGAACCCATCGAACGCGGTCGCGAGCGGAGAAAGAACGACCGTGACCGATGATTTCGCAGTCTGGCTGTACGTGGTGGCATCCCGCCGCGACGGCGCGGCGGAGCTGAGCACACTGACCGGAGTCGCGGGCGAACCGGTGCGGACGGTCGTCGCGCGGGACCTGACAGCAGTCGTCGGCTCGGTGCCGCTGGACGTCTTCGGGGAGCAACCACTACGCCGCAACTTCGAGGATCTCGACTGGCTGGAGGCGACAGCACGAGCACACGACGCGGTCGTATCTGCCATGGCGCGCCGAGGTCCTGCCGTCCCGCTCCGGCTGGCCACTGTCTTCCGCGACGACAACCGCGTGCGTGAGCTGCTCGATGAGCGGCAAGCGGACTTCGACGCCGCCCTGCAGCTGGTCAGTGACCGTACCGAGTGGGGTGTCAGAGCCTATGGCGATCGTGCTGCTCTCACCGCTGCCGTTGCCGAGGCCAGGTCTGCGGAAGAGGTCGGCACAATGACGCCAGGGGCTGCGTATCTGGCGCGGCGCCGCGCGCAACTGTCCGCGCAGGAGAGCGTGGAACGCGATGCGGCAGAGCGCGCTGAAGAGATTCACGCGCGTTTGGTTCACCACGCTGCGGCGGGAAGACGTCAGCCGCTGACCGACCCAGCAGTAAGCGGCCGACGGGACTGGATGGTCCTCAACGGGACATACCTGGTAGACGACGACCGGACCGACGACTTCACCACAACCGTCACGACGCTCGGCGCCGAATTCCCAGGTATCCGACTCGAACTCACCGGTCCCTGGCCGCCGTATTCGTTCGCCGGCCTGACACGAGGGCCGACATGACTCGGACCGACCCCACTGTCGACGCCGAGCGTCGCGTCGCACTGGTCGACCTACTGGACCGAGTGCTGGCTGGTGGCGTGGTCATTTCCGGCGACATCAAACTCGCTATCGCCGACGTCGATCTGGTTCAGATCTCGCTACGAGCCCTCATCTCCTCCATCAGCACCCTGTACGCGCCAGTCGGTTCCGTGACGCGCGATGGACTGGAAGCACCGGCCGGCGATGACTGAATTCGGCGGCATCCCACCGCGAATCGACACCGATCCGGAATCGGTCGAGCGCGGGCTGGTCACCCTGGTCCTCACTTTGGTGGAGCTCCTGCGGCAACTGATGGAGCGGCAAGCGCTACGCCGTGTCGACGCGGGTGACCTCACCGACGCCCAGATCGAACGCATTGGCACCACCCTGATGCTGCTCGAAGAACGCATGGAAGAACTACGCGATCACTTCGGACTCACTCCGCAAGATCTCAATATCGACCTCGGCCCCCTCGGCCCGCTTCTGCCGGACCCACCCGATCGCTCCCTCGAGTGACCTCGATGGGCAACGAAGCGCGCGCAGCGCAACATGCACGGCCGCTGAACATAACCAACACAGAACCGGCTGCCGCGATTTGAGCCGGTCGGTTGCCCGGTGCCGGTATGACGTTGTCGGGTTCCCTGAACTTGCATGGCGAGATCCCGCGGCTGAAATCGGCTGCGTTGGGCGCCATTTCGTTATTCGGGCAGCGAGAACCGAAACCGGTGCGATGCGCCGCCATCGCTGTGAACTGCCATGGGCAAGTCGAGGCGTCGGCTGGGATGGCTTTCTTCGGCCTACGCCGACACCTCGATCGCCGATGTCACTCCGGTCACCGCTTGAAGGCGTCCTTGACCTTCTCTCCGGCAGACTTCAGGTCGGACTTCACCTGCTTGGTCTTGCCTTGTTGCTCGCGCTTGGGATTATTTGTCGCTTGGCCGGCCTTCTCCTTGGCCTTGCCACTGAGTTGCTGGGCCTTGTTCTTGGCCTTGTCCGTAACACTCATGGTGTAGTCCTTCCGACTGCGGCCGTGCCCGGCCGCGGTTTACATCACGTGCGACACTTCGGCCGCCCGCATACGACAGGACTACCCGAGGCGACATTGATCACTCGCTACCCGCTACATGTTCTTGGCGGAAGTCATGCCGACGGCCATTGGGTCGACTACTCCCGACCGAACTCCACGAGGGGAGAAAATACGCGCTCACCACGGGTCTGTCGGTGTGGAAGTGGCGGGCCCGTTCCACGCACCGTGCGGCTTGCTCGGCCTGGTGGGCCCTCTCGCGGATCCGCTTTTCATCGCCGTAGTTGCTGGGTGCGGCGGGTGTCCGGCCGGGGCATGTCGCGCCCACATGTCGCGCACGCGGAGCCCGACCTTGTCGAGGACGTCCTTGTCGTCGCAGTGGGCGAAGCAGCGGACGATAGTTTTGGACCGCTTCGCCGTGATCGGGTTTGGATGGGATCGGCAGCCGCGCGTAGTCGATGGCCTTGTCCACCAACGACACTCGCCGCAGCTTTGGCCGCCGCGTCGGCCGGACACTATCAGGGGGCGATGCTGTGATGTTCGAGGCGTGCACCGCGACCCGCATCGGCGAAGTTTCCGGTTGCCGGGTTCGCGACATCGACACCGCCGAGTGGATGTGGACTGTGCGCCGCCAGACGACACCGGGGCCGGGTGGTCTCAAAGACAAAGGCACGAAAGGGAAGAGGGCCCGACGCATCCCGATCATCGGCCACATTCGGCCGCTGGTGCTGACCCACATCAACGCCGCCCGTGACCGAGTCGGTCGAACCCATCCGGAGGCGAGCGAACGTGGGTTGCGTGAGGCGCTCATGGACGCACGGTTGTTCGTCGGTCCACGCGGTGGCCGGATCGCTACCGGCGTTCTGCGGGGTGCGACGCACTGGGATGATGTGGTGGCGCGGTTGGGATTCGAGCATCTGCGCCGGCACGACTTGGTGGGCGCGGGCAGGCTGGGCGGCCTGCACGCAGTGCCGCTGGCTGCTCCGCGCGAGCTGGATGGCTCAGGAGTTGCTCACCACCTTCGCCACCGACCTGTCCGAGGTCGCCCTCATTCCCGGCGAGGGCGGCGTCTTCCGCATCACCGTAGACGGTGACCAGATCTGGGAACGTAAGGCCGACGGCGGTTTTCCCGATATCGCCATCCTCGAGCAGCGTGTCCGCGACCGGGTGGCGCCCGGCCGCTCGCTCGGCCACGCGGACAAGAAGGACACCGAACCGGCGAGCTAGCGGCTCGAGCGGGGCGCCATCGCGAGCTCCCCACGGCGGGCAGCCCGCCGCCACCGCTGTCCGGAGTCGATGGCACGCCTGATCTTGCGCACACTGGGTACCTGCGTGAGCAGGTGCAGCTGATACCGCCACGGCATTTGCCGCCCGTGCCGGACCGACATCGCATAGGCGAACTGCACGGCGCCGCGATCGAGATACCGGTCGGCGTGTTCGAACCAGACCATGCTGGTACGGGCGGCGGCCTGTATCGGGCGCAGTGCAGCGCGCCGCTGCGCATCGTAATTCTTCAGTGCGTCGGCGACCTCGGCATGCTCGTACAGGTTCTGTGCGAGCACGACAGCGTCGACGATTGCCAACCGGGTGCCTGAGCCGATGGTGAAGTGCGTCGTGTGCGCCGCATCGCCGAGCAGCACCACGTTGTCGTGATACCAGGTCTTGTTGGTCACCTCGGGAAATCGGGTCCACCTTGCGAATTCGCCTCGTGTCTTGCTGATCAACGAGTGACCGTCGAGAGGGCGGCCGAATATGTTCTCCAGCACCCGTACGTTCTCCAGATCGTCCAGGGAATCGAATCCCAGTCCATGCCAAGTCCGCGGTTGGCATTCGACGATGCAGGTGCTGATTCTCCCGGCAATCGACGGGTAGGCGTGAAACCAGATCCAACCGGCCGAGGTGTGTTCGAAGGCGAAGGTGAATCGGGTGAAGACCTTGTCCGTGCCGAGCCAGATATATCGATTGTCGCCGAGTGTGACCGACGTGCCGAAACGATGATCACCCAGCTGTCGTATCCGGCTGTTCGCGCCGTCGGAGGCGACGATGAGATCGAAATCGTCGAAGCCGGACAGATCATCCACGTTTCGCCCGTGCTGGACATCGACGCCCAGGTCCCTCGCCCGTCGCGAAAGCACGTCGAGCAAGGCCGCGCGCCCCATGCTGAACCCGTAGCCCCCGAAATGCGCGGTCTCGTTGTCGCACACATGGATTGCCTGTTCACGCCATACGACCGACCCGGCACGCACCGCCTGGGCGCTGTCGGGGTCATTCCGATACAGAATGTCGAGCAGGTCGTCCCAATACACGACGCCCCAGCCATAGGTGGATCCGGGAGGATCGCGGTCGATCACCGTGATGTCATGGGCCGGGTCGCGGCGCTTCATCGAAATAGCGAAGTACAACCCGGCCGGCCCGCCACCGACACACACGATCTTCATCTCGTCACCGGCTCCAGCCGAGTTGGTCGAACCTGGCTTCACATGGGTGGTACTCGATGCGACCGAGCCCGGCACGCTGTGCGTGTCCGGGCTCGATCACCAGCGCTAGAAGCTGCCCCAGCCACCGGGTAGCCACCAGCCGGGATTCCATCCCCAGCCGTTGCCGCCACCCCAACCCCAGCCGCCACCCCAACCCCAGCCGCCGCCACCCCAACCCCAGCCGCCATCGCCCCAGCCGGGGCCGTTTCCCCAGCCGTGGCCGCCGCCCCAGCCGTGGCCGCCGCCCCAGCCGGGGCCGTTTCCCCAGCCATGGCCGCCGCCCCAACCAGGGCTGTCGACCTGCTGGGTTACAGACGTTGGCGTGGTTGCTTGCGCGGTAGGCGCTTTTGCCGCGGCTGCGGCGACCGGAATCGCGGCGAGTGCGGCTATACCGGCGGCAGCTGCCAGCCGGGTGAACCTTGTGCGTGAACTCTTTCTCTCGGTCATGATAGGGCTCCAGAAATGCTGTCCCGACCTGCTGGAAGTCTACGCGGTTTCGCCGAACTCCAGAAGACATAGCATTGGCCCATATATAATGCCCGCCGCGTCCCGCTGTCCGCCGGCTCCGCTGCCACAACAGCCGCCCCCACAGCAGCCGCCACCGCTCGGCGGGGCCGGCGCTGGTGCGGGGGCGGTGCCGCCGCGAGTCACGGTCCCGAAGGTGGAGGGATGTCGGCGCCTTCCACAACCCGCCGCGGGACAAGGTGTGCAGCGAGCATGGGCCGATCATCATCCGGGGATTCGGGGAGTGGGGGCCGGTGTTCGAGCGAGATTTCACCGCGGCCGTCCGCGGGATCGCGCCCGCGGCGGACATCGATCTGGAGTGGGGCTATCCGGACGAACGTTGAGCTGACCCGGCGATCACGAAGGACCGATTCCTCCCATGCTGGGAGATTGCGCCACTAGGTTCGGATCGGTGAGACGGTGCGGGTTGCTGCCGTCCAGATTCATCTCCCAGACTTCGGCGTTCGACTGGGTCCGGCTCATACGTGTGTAGAGGATTCTCCTGCCATCAGGCGAGAGGGCCAGGCCGCCGACCCCATCGGTGGTGAGGGCCCGGATATCGGTGCCGTCGCGTTTCATCGTGTAGATCTCGGACTGGTCCCTGCCACCTCGATTGCTGGTGAATACGATGTCAGCGCCGTCGGCGGTAAATTTCGGACCGGAGTTGTAGAACTGGTCCCGCAGCAGTTCCCGCTGGCCGGTGCCGTCGCCCGCCATGAGCCAAATGATCCCCGCCCTGACGAAAACGATCGCCGAACCATCGCGCGCAAACGAGGGGGAGTTGGCCGACACCAGATCGGGGCCCACCGTGGCAGGGTCCGGGATATCGGTGAGTCGCCGAAGATTTTCGCCGGTACTGTCCACCAGGTAGATGGCGCCGCCGCGGGCGAAAGCGATGGTGCGCCCGTCGGGCGCGAACGTCGGGCCGTATCCGCCGTCCGCGACTCTCGTGATATTGCCGCCATCCGGATCCATCGTGGAGATCCCGGCGCCAGCCACGACGATCCTCGAACCATCCAGTGCGAAACTCGGGTCCGAGCCCGTGGCAATGCGAGTGACCCCACTACCGTCCGGATTCATCACGAACACTGACTGCCAGCCATCCGCAAACGCGATCTTCAGCGGCCCCGGCACCCCGGCGGCACCCCGCACCGTCGGCGCCGAATCCTCCACCCGCCCCGTGGATTCCGTGGCACACCCGCCCACGAACCCCGTCACGACAACGGCGCCCACCACGATCCACCGCTTCCGACCCAGTGCCTCGACCATCTCATCCGATCTATCCGCAGTTCCGCGCACACCACCGAACCACCTCATTGTGGCTGTGCTGCAACGAACGTTAGACGCAAACGACCCAGGTGCCATGCCCCCAGCTTCTCGGGGGCTGCGGATGCTGCTGAACGTCCAGATGCAGCACGCACATGGAGGCTCCAGACCCGATTCATCGATCGCGCCGAGGGCGGACCGCACACGCGGCGCACCCTCGACGAGCAGCACGAGTTGGCGGGCCAGGTCGCGCTGATCGTGCCCGCGCAGCAGGCTCAGATCGAGGCCGAGGAGATCGCCACGCAGCAGCGGAAGCTGATCGTCGGCGCGGGACCGGCTGGCGCGGACGTTTCCGTTCCCGCCCCCGCGCCCGCCGCGGCGTCCCTACACCCCCGGCGAACTGCGCACCCTGGCCGAGATCCGCCAGGCGTGGAATTGTCGGCCACCGTCAGCGCCGGAATCGCCGAGAACCCTGCCCCCGTCCGGCAGCAACGAACTGGGGCAGTCGCGCGATCGCCGGCGGCCCGACCCCGCTCCGACGCCGCGCCCTTGGTCCCTGACTCGAGTTGAAATCGGTTTGCTCAGCGGGATCGGACTTCGCGACGCTGCACGATATGGACATGCACGCCGACCAACTGGCCGTCTCGCTCGAAGCGGTGCGCGAACTGGTGGATGAACAATTCCCCTCATGGCGTGGTCTATCGATCAGCGGGGCCACCATGACACGCACCGTGAACGCCATGTACCGCATCGGTGACCAGTTGGCGGCGCGGTTCCCGCTGCAGCCCGCAGACATCGACTCGACCCGGCGACAACTGCACGCCGAGGCAGCAGTTGCCCGGCAGCTGCTGGGCAGCACCCGGTTCCGCACACCCGAACCGGTGGCAGTGGGCGAGCCCGGGGCCGGCTACCCGCTGCCCTGGTCGGTGCACACCTGGATACCCGGAACCGCGGCCACCGACGAGGACCCCGGCCAGTCCGTCGCGTTCGCACACGATTTGGCCGAGTTCATCAGCGGTGTCCGCGAGATCGACACGCACGGGCAGACATTCAACGGCCAAGGACGCGGCGGCCAGTTGTGCTCCCACGACGCATGGATGAGACCTGTTTGCAGCGCAGCGAGCATCTTCTCGACGTCGCGACGGTGCGCCGGATCTGGGAGGCGATGCGGGAACTGCCACGCGGCACGGCAGCCGACGTCATGAATCACGGCGACTTGATTGCCGGTAACGTGCTGGTGTCGCATGGTCGCCTGGCCGGGGTGATCGATGTCGGGGGAGCGGGACCCGCCGACCCCGCCCTGGACCGCGGGCTCCAGGACAAGGGGACGAAAGGTAAACGTGCCCGGTCGGTTCCGATGATCGAGCAGCTTCGTCCTTTGGTGGAGAGCCGGATTGCAGCCACCGGCAAGAAACCCGATGCCCGGCTATTCGCCGGCCCGCGCGGTGGGCGGATCCAGGTCACCGTGTTACGGCGCGCAACACACTGGGATGAAGTGGTCGCCACGTTGGGCTACGAACACCTGCGGATGCACAGCCTGCGGCATACGGGCCTCACATGGTTCGCCGACGCTCGGAGTTGGGTGCCGCGTTGTCTTTGCTTGCGCCGCAGTTCCGGTGGGCTGGGTTTCCGGTGGTGTCGCGGCCGATGAGACGCCGGGTTCGGTGATGGTGTAGGTGGCGGTGGTCGTGGTGCCCTGCGGGGTCTGCGCGCTGGTAGAGGTGACGTTGACGAACACGTCGACCTTTGATCTTGCGGTTGTCGGTTCGGTGTGCGTGCCCCCTTAACTCAGGGCGCAGCGGCGGTATCACCGAGTCACTTGCGAACGATAGTGTTCGTTGACCGGGGTTTCCGGGTGAAGGATGGAGTGGCTACGTGAGTGGAGGAAGCATGCTGGGCCGTAGAATTGCCTGGGGCGCACAGTGTTTGGTGGCATCAGGTGCGGCTGTGGCTTTGAGTGCCGCGCCGGCCTCGGCGGCCGAGGTGATCGACCTGGGAATCGGGTTCAGCAACGGAACCCTCTTCGTCGGCGGAACCTACGCTTTGAGCGCGACGGCTACCGGCGGCGCCATGGGATCGGTGGCGATGTTGCCTTTCGTTCCCGGCGGTGTGGTGTTCGAGGACAACGGAGCCTGTGTCGGTTCGGCCAAGCCGTCGTACTCGAGTCTCGCGTCCGTGAACTGGACCCCGAGTGTTGTCGGTGAGCACACTCTCACCGCCACCTACGAGGGCAGCCGAAAGACCATTGTCGTCAACGTGGTGCCGCTCGCGGACGGTACGACGAGCGTGCCCGCGAAGCCGGGCAACTGCGCGGGTACCGGTAGCGCGTAGCTCCGAGCGCGCTAGGACTCTGATCGGTTCCCGCTCCCCGACGGGTGCGGGGAGCGGGAACCGTGCCCGAACGATCCATTGCACGACAGCGCGGTCGATCATGCCGCTGGTGATGATCGGTGGCGGCAGGTGCCCCAATGTCGGTACGACGCGTTTGCGCCAGCCGGACAGGTAGGGATCCTTGGTTTTTCCTTCGAGTCCGGCCAGTGCGAGGTCCATGTTGTCGGTCCCGTACTGCTGCAGGCTCGTGCACGCGAGCACTGGGTCGATATCGCGTGCGGCGAGCCGTTTGAGCCTGTCGATCCAATTCTGGGCTTCGGTTTCGAACACTTCCGATTTCGACAGCCGTGCGTGGGTATGCGGATCAGGCCAGCGGATGCGAGCACGGAAAGGGTTGCCGGCGCCGACGCGGTGCAGGGTTTCGATATCGGTGGTGAGTTTGATCCCGATCGGTATCGGTACTGTGTCAGTCATTTCGCCTCACCCCTCACAGTGAGACCGGCTACTCCGTGGACGGAACGATATGGCGGGCGGCTAGATACACCTCGAGATCGTGCTCGGGGTATTTCGCGACGCGTTCGGAGATCTGGATGAAACCCGGTCCCTCCAATGGCTGGCCGCGCCGCCACCGACGCAGGGTGGAGGCGTCGACGCCGAGGCTGCGCGATGCCACACATTGGGATGATGTGGTGGCGCGGTTGGGGTTCGAGCATCTCCGGCGGCACGATCTGAAGAACACCGGGCTGATCTGGTTCGCGGATGCCGGAGTGCCGCTGCATCGGCTTCAACGAATCGCCGGGCACACCGATCCTCGGATAACCCAGCGATATCTGCATCCGAACATCAGGGCTCTGCAGGGCGACGGCGAGCTGTTGGCACGCTACCTGGCGCACGGGGGTCCCCAGATACCCGAGCTACTGGCCTGGGACCGGACTATCCGTGTGCCGAACCGAGTGGCCCCAAATCTGCGGGTGATCGAATAACGGAAAATCCCCTCCGACCGAGGTCGGAGGGGATTTTCTTACGTCGGGCTGACAGGATTTGAACCTGCGACCACTTGACCCCCAGTCAAGTGCGCTACCAAGCTGCGCCACAGCCCGTTGCATTTGCTCTCGCTCGTGCTCGACGAGATTACCCCACTACCCCCCTGAACATCCAAATCGGCTGGTTATCGGCGTGCGGGAGGGGGTTGCTGGGGGTGCTGCCGGGCGGAGTGGGGTGGGCTCAGGGTTGTTCTGGCGCAGGGGGATCCGTGGGGGTGCGGACGAAGGGGGCGGCTACGTCGGGGGAGAGTGGGTAGGGGGTGGCCGCTTCGCGGCGGGTGAGGGCTTCGGCGGCTTCGGGTTCGTTGTTGGTGGTGAGGCGGTGGATGGCTCGTTCGAGGATGGGGAGGACTTCGGGGACCTGGAGGGTGCCGTCGGCGCATTGGGCGAGGAGGGAGGAGGTGAGGTTGGCGAGGATGACGGCGATGTCTTCGAGGTAGCGGGGGGTGGCGCCGGCGAGGACGGCGGCGGCGATGGGGAAGACGGCGTCGAGGCCGTGATTGTCGAGGCGGTGGCGGGCGGGGCCGGTGCGGGCGCGGTGGTAGGCGGTGAGCATGGCGGGGTGGCGTTCCCACGGGTCGAAGACGTGGCGCATGACCCGGAGCAGGCCGTCGCGGAGGGGTTCGCCGGGGGGTGGGGGTTCCATCGGCAGGTAGGTGTTGTCTTCCATCCAGGCTTCGATGGCGGAAACCAGCAGGTCATCGCGGGTGGGGAAGAACTTGTAGATGGTGGTGAGGGAGACGCGGGCGCGGCGGGCCACCTCGCGGAGCTGGACGGCGTCGTGGCCTTCGGATTCCAGGAGGGTGCGTACCTCGAGGAGGATTCGTGCCCGTATTACCTCTTCCGTCTCCTTGGCCATGCCGCTACAGTAACGCCGTTACTCGAGTAACCCGGTTACTCGGGGCGTGACTTCCGTGGAGAAAGAGCACTATGCCTCGTCAGCAGTACTCGCCCGTCCCGGCTGCCCGGCGGCCGATCAGCTACGTCAAAGTCGCCGTCGCGGCCCTCTCGGTCGTGGCCGGTTGCGCCGCGGTGACGCCCGCCGCGGCCGAACCGGTGAGCGACTTCTATTACCCGCCACAGCAATTCGATTCGGCTCCCGGCGCGGTGATCAAGACCGAGGGCATGTCGGTGCTGCCCGCGCTGCCCGCCGCCGACGGGACCTGGCCGCTGGCGGCGCAGCGGGTCATGTACACCTCCCGCACCCAGGACGACGCGCCCGTCGCCGTGACCGGCACGTTCATCGATTCCAGTCGTCCGTGGCAGGGACAGGGCCCGCGCCCGACGGTGCTGATCGCGCCGGGCACGGTCGGGCAGGGTGACCAGTGCGCGCTGTCGCTGGCCTTCCCGACCGGCATGTACGCCAGCCTGACCCCGCCGACCTTCTCGGCGAACCAGGAGGTGCTGGCCGCGTTCGCCTGGAACGCGCTCGGCGCGCGGGTCTTCGTCACCGACTACATCGGGATGGGCACGCCCGGCATCCACACCTACGCGAACCGGATCGAGGAGGCGCACGCCGTGCTCGACGCCGCCCGCGCCGCGAACCGGCTCGCGGGCACCGGGGCGGACACGCCGCTCGCGTTCTGGGGGTACTCCCAGGGCGGCGGGGCGAGCGCGGCCGCCGCCGAGATGCAGCCGAGCTACGCGCCGGAACTGAACCTGAAGGGCACCTGGGCGGGCGCGCCGACCGCGGATCTGTCGGCGATCCTGGACCGGATCGAGGGCAGTCTGATCGGCGGCGCGGTCGGGTTCGCGCTCAACGGCTTCCTGGACCGGTACCCGGACCTACGACCCGAATTCAATTCTCGGGTGACGTCCGCCGGGCAGGGTCTGCTCGATGAACTGTCGAACGCGTGCATCGGCGATGTGATCGCGCTGCATCCGTTCCTGCGTACCAACGCCTTCACCGTCGATCAGCGTCCGCTCGTCGACCACATGCGCGAAATCCCGTCGATCCAGGACATTCTGCGGCAGCAGCGGATCGGATCGCTGACCCCGGCCAGTCCGGTGCTGATCACCAGCGGCGTCAATGACGACACCGTCCCCTACGGTCAGGCCAAGCAGTTGGCGAGCGATTGGTGCGCCGCGGGTGCGACGGTCAGCTTCCGCACCAATGAATTGCCGCCCATCCTGTCGGGCGCGACGATTCCCAATCACTTCGGACCGGAATTGATCGACGGTTTCGGCACCAACAATGCGATCGGCTATCTGATGGACCGGCTCAACGGCACACCGCTCTCGGGTTGCGCCTTCGCCTGAGAATTCCCGCCGCCGTTCCCTTCTCGCCGATCACCTAGGTGTCCCATGTCTGAAATATCGCGTCGCTCCCTGCTGTCCGGAGTCGCCGCCACCGCCGCCCTGCTCGCGACCGCACCCGCCGCCCGCGCGGGCATTGCCGCCCGGATCAACCGGGTCGAGCTCACCCGGGAGGAGCATCGGGTCATCGTCATCGGCTCGGGGTTCGGCGGCGGGGTGACCGCGCTGCGCCTGGCCGAGGCCGGAGTGCCGGTGCTGCTGCTGGAGCGCGGTATGCGCTGGCCGACCGGTCCGAACGCCACCACGTTCCCCAATGCCACCGCGCCGGACAAGCGGATGCTGTGGCATCGGTCGAGTCCCGAATTGTTCGGCAGGCCGGTCGTTTTCGACAAGTACACCGGCTTGGTGGAGGCGGTGCCCGGCGAGAACATGACGGCCCTGTGCGCGGCCGGGCTGGGCGGCGGATCGCTGGTGTACCAGGGCATGTCGTTGCAGCCGACCGAGGCGGTGTTCAGCACTCATTTCCCCGGCGGGCTGGACTGGGCGGAGCTCGACAGCGTCTACTACCCCCGGGTCGCGCGCATGCTGGACTTGGCCGTCGCACCCGACGAACTCGTCGAGACGCCGAACTACAAGGCCGCCCGGGTTTTCGCCGAGCACGCCCGCGACGCGGGGCTGCCCGTGTCGAAGATCCCCATGCCCATCGACTGGAATTACGCGCTCGCCGAATTGCGCGGCGAGATGGCAGCGTCTTACACCAACGGGGCCGGTTCCCTCGGCGTCAACAATGGCGGCAAGCACACCGTCGACGTCACCTATGTGGCCGCCGCCGAGGCCACCGGCCGGGTCACCGTGCAAACCCTGCACGAGGTCACCGATATCGAGCGCGCTCCCGATGGCCGCTGGACCGTGCACGTGAACCGCACCGACACCGCCGGCACGGTGCTGGAGAACAAGATCCTCACCACCGATGCCCTGGTGCTGTCGGCGGGCAGCCTCAATACGACCCGCCTGCTGGTGCGCGCGGCCGCCAAGGGCCAGATCCCCGATCTGCCCGACCAGCTCGGCCGCGGCTGGGGCACCAATGCCGACCGCATCTACGTCTGGACCGCCCCCACCGAGGAATTCGGCCTCGCTCAGGGCGGCCCCGTCGTCTACGGCAGCCTGAACTGGGACGACCCGGACAGCGCGCACACCGTCATCCAAGCCTCCATCCCGCCGTTGTCGGTCGACGCGCACAGCACCATGATGGTCGGCTACGGCGTCAGCACCGGCCGCGGCGAATTCCGCTACGACTCCGCCGCCGACACCGCGACCCTGCACTGGCCCGCAGACGGCGACGCCACCATCCAGAACAACCACATCGGCCCTGCCGTCCAGCGCATCGCCGGTCCGTCGAGCACCCTGCTCGACACCAACCTCGCGTTCCCCTCCACCTGGCACCCCCTCGGCGGCGCCGGCATGGGCGCGGTCTGCGACCTGGACGGCCGGGTCCTCGGCCAATCGGGTCTCTACGTCCTCGACGGCGCCCTCATGCCCGGCAATACCGCAGCCTGCAACCCGTCGATGACGATCGCCGCCCTCGCCGAGCGTGCCCTGGATCGACTGGTGAAAACCGATGTGGGGCATGTGATCTGACCGGCCAACGACCAATCCCTCAGCCTCGCTATCGTTGATGCGCGTTTCGGAATGGGAAGAATTGCGCGCTACCGTCGCGTCGGAAACTTTCCACCGGCGATTCGATAAGTGGTCTACTTGACGCACCCCGGCGAAGGGGAACTCAAACATCCACGCCGACAATCGGAGTCGAGCATGTTCCGCATACCGATCGAGGGCCATGAAGCGGTGACCATCATGACTAACGCGTACGCGCGGGACGTGTTGCGGGTACACGAGGGGTGCCCGATGTCAGTGTGCGCCAGGAAACGTCAGGCAGTTGCCGTGATCAATGCGGCGGCGCGGGGAATGGGGGTGCGGTCGTGAGGGTGATTTCGCACGACGCGCCCGACTATCCAGTCATGAATTTGCAAGCGGCGCAGCGGGGTTTGACCGTGCATCAGGGGTGTGGTGAGAGTTGCGATGCGCGGCGGTACTTCCAGGGACTGGTACCCCGGCTCGAGACGATCGCCAAGGAGATCGAGTCGATGCGTGGGCGGACCAGTTGGAACATCTGGTAGCCGCCCGTACGCGGAGCGGTCACTGACCTGAGCGGTGAATGATGTTCAGGGCGAACAGGAGTCAGGCCCGCGCCGATCCGGAGGACCTGATCCTGCCCGATCCGCCCGAAGCCACGCGGACGGCTGACCAGAGGTTCAGCCGGCCGCCGGGTTCGTCGAGCTGACCGGGCTGGAGGAGGTGATGGTGTAGGCGCCGACGGTGATGGTGATCGCCTGGTCCGGGGTCACCGAGGCGCCGGCTGCCGGGTTCTGCGCGATCACCTTGCCGTCCTTGGTGGAATCGTTGGTCGTCCCGGTGGATTTCGCGACGCTGCCGTGCCAGCCGAGAGCCTGGAGCGCGGAGGTGACGGCGGCGGGGGTGAGACCGATCAGGGCGGGCACGGTGATGGTCGTGGTGGTCGAGGGACCGGTGGACACGGTCACCTTGACGGTCGAGCCGACCGGCTTCGCGGTCCCGGCGGCCGGGGAGGTTTCCAGGACAGTGCCTTTCGTGCTCTTGTCCTCGCGCTGAACCTGTTCGACGACGAACCCGTCCTTCTCCAGGCGTGCCTTGGCCTGCGTGATCGCGGACCCGATCACATCCGGTACCGGAACGGTTTTCGGCTGCTGGGATGTGATCGGAGGCGGCGTGTACGGGGCCGCCGTGGTCGGCTGCGTGTAGGGCGCGGTCGTGACCTGCGGAACCTCCGTGGTGGTGGTCGGTTCGGTCGTGACCGCCCCGGTGGTCGTCGCCGTGATGGTGGGCGTGTTCGAGGCCGCCGCATTGCCCGGTCCGGGCCGACCGTCGCCCGCGTGCACCAGCAGGTGCCCGAGGACCGCCACGGTGACCACCAGGGCCGCGGCCAGCAGGATCCGGCCGGGGCCGCGGCGCTTACCAGGAACGCTTGCGCCCGGCCCTGTCCCGGTACCCGGGTCGGGCCCGGTGCGAATGCCGATACCGGGAACATCATGACGCCCGCTCACATCGGACGGCAGGGGTTCGGTCCCGAAGCGGGTCGGCGCGGGCCCGGTGCTGCTCGAACCGGGTGCGGGCCCGGTGGTCTCGCGCAGGGGTGCGGGTCCGGTCACCAGCCGAGTCGGCGCGGGACCCGTATGGGGACGCGTCGGCGCGGCACCGGAAGCGACCGGACCGGAACCGGAATTCACCCGAGCCGGTGCCGGTCCGGTACCCGGATTGACCGGTGCGGGACCGGTATTGACCCGGGTGGGTGCGGGTCCCGTACTCAGGCGCGCCTGGTCGGGCCCGGTATAGAGCCGAGTGGGCGCGGGCCCGCTGTCCAGGCGAGCCGGCGCGGGGCCGCTGTTCACGCGTGTCGGCCCCGGACCGCTGTTCAGCCGAGTGGGTTCCGGCCCCGGCCGCGTGGTGGCGGGACCGGTGCCCGGCCCGATCGGAATCGGCAACGGCGCCGGAGGCATGGTGGTGGCATTGCGCTCGGGTTGTCCCGCAGCGGATCTGGGCCCGCTGACGTGGACCGTCCCCGCCGGGGCGGTCCGATGCGTCCCCGGCCGGCGCAGGATTCGCGAGGCCGCCCAGGCGAGATGCGTGCAGGTGTCGAAGCGCTGTTCCGGGTCTTTGGCCATGGCGCGGGCGATGAGCTCGTCGAAACCCCGTGGCAGCGTGGGGTTCCGGTCCGAGGGCAACGGCACCGGCTCGTAGGCGTGCCCGTAGATGATCTGCCCGACGTTCTGCCCGGGGTAGGGCGCCTCTCCGGTCAGCATGTGGAACAGCGTGCACCCCAGCGAGTACACGTCGGCGCGCCGATCGGCCTCCCCGGGCCGGGTGAGCCGTTCCGGGGCCGCGTACTGGAAGCTGGCCAGGATCTCCCCGTTCTGGGTGAGCTGCCGGCTCTCGTCGAGGGATTTGGCGATGCCGAAGTCGGTGAGCACGGCCCGTTCCGGACGCCCGTCCGCGAGCAGGATATTGGCCGGTTTCACGTCGCGGTGCAGGATGCCGGTGTCGTGGGCGTGGTCGAGCGCCGCCGCGGTCTCGGCGATGATGCGCACGGCCCGCGCCGGATGCATGGGTCCCGCGCGCAGTGCCCGCGCCACGTCGCTGCCATCGACGAAGGTCATGGAGATCCACAGCCGGTCGTCTTCCTCGCCGCGCGCGTAGACGGTGACGATGTTCGGATGCTGCAGGCGCGCAACCGTATCGGCCTCGCGCTGGAACCGGGCCCGGTGTTCGCGTTCGCCGCCGGGCAGGGTCAGCAGTTTCAGGGCCACGAATCGTGGCAGGTCGCGGTCTCGGGCTTGATAGACCGCGCCCATTCCGCCGGCCCCCAGCTTTCGCAAGATCTGGTAGCCGGCGAAGTTCTCACCGGGTTCGAGCGTGCCTCCCACGGAGGTGATATCGCGATAGACGTCCGCTCCGAAACGTTCGGCGTGTCGCGCTCGCGCGAGTCGGGCTTTTCGATCATGGTCCTGACGTTGGGTCGCCGGACGTGGCAATGACCTTGTAGTCTTTCACAATTCGGTGGGCGGCCCCGGCTACTGTCTGGGCTGTCTTGCATCCACCGGGTACTGGAAGCAACCGGTCAACAGTAAAGGGGAACGCCGGACGTGGACGTGGGAGCAGTGGCGGCGGCCGCGCAATCGGGTCGCAGCAGCGAAGCCATCGTCGCCGACACCGAGCAGCAGGTCATCGAGATGCTCACCAACATCGGGCGCTACTACCAGGCGATGTACAACCTCGGCGACATCCGTTCGCCGGGTGCGGAGTTGCGTGCGGCCTGCTCGAAACTGCTGACCGTCGCCAACTGGCTGGACACGGCCCGCGACGATCAGTACCAGGACGCCCCGACGTCCGAACCGGGCGCGCCCGCGCCGGAGCAGAACCGCTCGCTGCCGCGGGTGGTCGCGGATTTCCTCGCCGAGCACCCCGAGCAGACCTGGACCCCCGCCGAGGTGATCGCGGCGTTGCAGGGTCGCGGCGTGGAGCTGCCGATCAGCGCCCGTCATCACGTCGCGGTGGCGCTGGGCCGAATGGCACAGCGCGACAACAGCAATGTTCGCAAGCTGGACCGCGGCAAATACCAGTACGCGGCGGACTCGGCCTAGCCCGATGCGCCGCTTCCGGCACCTATGCCGGATTTGTCTGCGCCCCTACGAGATCCAGGCGATGAGCTCGTCGATGTAGGCGCGGAAGAGCGTGGCCATGTCGACCCGGTCCGGGTCGACCAGCCATTGCAGTTGCAGGCCGTCCATCATGGCGAAGACCTGCCGGGCGACCGCCGCGGGGTCGATGTCGGCGCGCACGCTGCCGTCGGCCTGCCCTGCCTCCAGCGCCGCGCCCAGATAGTCCTGGAGTCGCCGGTAGCGGTTCTGGGCCCACCCGTGCGCGGGATGATCGACGGTGACGGCCTCGCTGGTGAGAACCGTGAACAGTCGAACCAGACCCGGCACGTGCGTGTTGTGATCCACCAGCTGCGCGAGGCGCACGAGGGCGTCCTTGCCGCGCAGCTGCTGATCGAAGCCCAGCCGGTCGTAGTCGAGGCGGTCGCGGTAATCGAGGACCGCGGACAGCAGCGCCGCCTTGTTGGGGAAGTAGTGCAGGACCCCGGGCTGGGACAGGCCGCAGCGTTCGGCGATCTCGGCGATGGAGGTGCTGCGATAGCCGTTGTCGGCGAAGGCCTTCAGGGCCTCGTCGATGATCTGCTCGCGGCGGTCGTCGCCCCGGCCGCGGCGTCGGGGGTGGGGCGTCATGTGGTGGGACACTAGTCAAGTGTGTTGAGCAGGCAAAACCCGCCTATGGTAACGAAACAGTAACGTTACCTAATGACCACTCGGTAAACGCGGCATCCGCTGGCACACTCGGGGCCAGCCGTACAAGGCAGTACGAGGGAAGGGATCGCCGGATGAGTCAGGCCCTGATCACGCCGTTCACACTGCGGGGAGCCGCTGGAAAACTGGCCGCCTGGGAAGCCGCGCCGCCCGCCGGGACCGCATACCGCGGCACCGCGCTGCTGGTGCCGGGCTTCACCGGCTCGAAGGAGGACTTCGAGGAGATGCTGCCGCTGCTGGCGGACGCCGGCTATCGGGCCGTCGCCTACGACCAGCGCGGGCAGTGGGAGTCCGAGGGCCCCGACGAGGTCTCGGGCTACACCCTGGCCGATTTCGTCGGCGACCTCCAGAGCGTGGTCGACCAGATCTCGCCTGACGAGCCCATCCATCTGGTCGGGCACTCCTTCGGTGGCTACGTCTCCCGCGTCGCGGTGATCGAACGCCCCGAACGGTTCCGCACCTTCACCCTGCTCGCCTCGGGCCCGTCCTCGGTGGAGGACATCAACTTCCCGCCGCCGCTGCTGGTCGCGCAGCTGGTGGAAGCCGGTGGGCAGGAGGTGATCTGGCAGCAGATGAGCGCGGTCATGGCGCAGGCCGACCAGCAGCCCTCGCCGCAGCGTCAGGAGTTCCTGCGCGAGCGGATCCTGCGCACGAAGCAGGCCAATATCGTAGGCATCCTCACCTGCATGGCCGAGCCGCCGGTGAAAGATCCCGCCGTGCTGCGGGATTCGGGCGTGCCGCTGCTGGTGGCCTACGGCGACACCAATGACCTGTGGGCGCCCGAGGTGCACGCGCGCTTCGCCGCCCAGCTGGGCGCGAAGACCGCCGTCTACCCCGGCTCCGGTCACGTTCCCAACGAGGACGTCCCCGACCGGGTCTGCGCGGACCTGGTGACCTTCTGGAAGGAACGAGCATGACCGACGCCATCGACGACCTGCTCGCGAAACTCGATCTGCCCGCCAAGATCCGGCTCGTCTCGGGCGCGGGCTTCTTCCGCTTCGCCGGTGACGAGAGCATCGGCCTGGCCGACATGCCGGTCTCCGACGGCCCGTCCGGTGTGCGCGGCGAGCACTGGGACGAGCGCGACCCGTCGGTGAGCCTGCCCTCGGGCACCGCCCTGGCCGCCACCTGGGACCGCGACCTGCTCACCGACATCGGCGCGCTCATCGCCGCCGAGGCGCGCCGCAAGGACGTGTACGCGGTGCTGGGCCCGACCATCAACTTGCACCGATCCCCGCTCGGTGGACGGCATTTCGAATGCTTCTCCGAGGATCCGATGCTGACCGCCGAGATGGCCGACGCCTACGTGCGCGCGGTGCAGGCGCACGGGGTGAGCGCGTGCCCCAAGCACTACGTCGCCAACGACTCCGAGACCGAGCGCTTCACCGCCGACGTCATCGCCGACGAGCGCACCCTGCGTGAGCTGTACCTGTACCCGTTCGAGCGGTCCGTGGAGGCGGGCGCGTGGATGGTGATGGCGGCCTACAACTCCGTCAACGGCACCACCATGACCGAGAACGACCTGCTCGACGAACCTTTGAAGGGCGAGTGGGGTTTCGACGGCGTGGTGGTCTCGGACTGGACCGCCGTGCGCTCGACCCTCGGCGCGGCCAAGGGCAACGATCTGGCCATGCCCGGCCCCTGGGAGCTGTGGGGCGCGCCGCTGGAACAGGCCGTGCGCGACGGCCGGGTCCCCGAATCCGCGATCGACGACAAGGTGCGGCGCATCCTGCGCTTCGCCGAACGGGTCGGCGCGCTGAACGGAACCCCCACGCCCGTCCCGGCATTCACCGACGAGCGGTCCCGGCAGCTGGTGCGCGAGGCCGCCGCGCTGGCCATGGTGCTGGCGAGCAATGACGGCACCCTGCCGCTGCGCGCGCCCGCCCGGGTGGCGCTGCTCGGCTCCGCCGCCGCCGAACCGCGGTTCATGGGCGGCGGCAGCGCGACCGTGATCCCGGCGCACACCACCTCCCCGCTGGAGGGGCTCTCCGAGGTGCTGCCGGTGGTGTACACCCCCGGCGTCCACCTGAGCGAGAGCATGATTCCGATCCCGTTGGACCTGGTCACCGATCCGGAGACCGGCGAGCCCGGGCTGTCGCTGCGGTACCTCGGCGAGGACACCGTGCTCGGCGTCGAACACCGCACCGCGGGCAGCCTCATGCTGTTCGGCAACCCGAACGCGGTGCAGGCCAAGGCCATCGAGCTGCGCGGGCGGCTGCGCGCCGACGTGGCGGGGGAGTGGCGCATCGGCTTCGCGGGCGTGGGCGCGCTGACCCTGGCGCTGGACGGCGAGCAGGTGCTCGAGGAGACCGTGCTGCCCGACGGCGCCGATCCGGTGGAGATGCTGCTGAATCCGCCGCAGCGCTTCGTGACCCGCACCCTCGCCGAGGGACAAGAGGTCGAGATCCTGGTGCGCATGGCGCCCGGCGGCGGCTTCCCCGCCATGGGCATCACCTGCGCGGTCGGCCGCCCGCGCCGCTCCGACGACGACGAGTTCGCCGCCGCCATCGACCTGGCCCGCACCAGCGATGTCGCGGTGGTCGTGGTCGGCACCACCGAGCAGATCGAATCCGAGGGCTTCGACCGCACCACGCTGCGCCTGCCCGGCCGCCAGGACGAACTGGTCGCCGCCGTCGCCGCGGCCAACCCGCGCACCGTGGTGGTGGTGAATTCCGGTTCCCCCGTGGAGATGCCGTGGCGCGACGATGTGGCCGCGGTCCTGCTCACCTGGTTCCCCGGACAGGAATTCGGTGCGGCGCTGGCCGACGTGCTGACCGGTGCCGCCGAACCCGGCGGCCGCCTGCCGACCACATGGCCCGTGACGATGGCCGATGTCCCGGTGCTGGACACCAAGCCCGGGCCGGACAACGCGCTGCCGTACTCCGAGGGCATTCACATCGGATATCGGGCGTGGCTGAAATCCGGTGTGGCCCCGGCCTATCCATTCGGCCACGGCCTGGGCTACACCACCTGGGAGCTCGACGAGCTGACGGTGTCCGGCCGCACCGCCACCGTCACCGTCCGCAACACCGGGGCGCGCGCCGGTCGTCAGGTCGTGCAGGCGTACCTGTCGCGTGCGGACAGCGCCGTCGATCGCCCGGTGCGCTGGCTCGCCGGATTCGCGGTGATCGAGGCAGGCGCCGGTGAATCCGTCAGTGCCACCATCGAATTGCCGAGACGCGCGTTCGAGCACTGGACCGCCGACGGCTGGGCTGTCGAACCTGGTTCCTTCACCCTGCACGTCGGCACCTCGGTGACCGCGCTGCCGCTCACCGCCGACATCGGCTGAAAACACGCATCCACCCCAGAGGTCCGGCCGTTCGCGGCCGGACCTCTGACACTGAGTGCCGGCGATTCCGAAGGGCTATCGGTCGGGATGCATTGTTGACAAGATCATGTAATATCTGGCGAATCGAAAGGGGCTGCACAGCAACCCTTTTTGCACTCTTGATCGACTTCAGGGCGGTAGGGGGTATCGGGGGAAATCGACTTCAGGCTTCGAAAATGTCGAAGCGCAGGGGCAGCTCGTCGACGCGGTGGGGGCGTTGATGGCGAGACGCAGGGGCCGGCTGCGCGCGACGTGGTGACCACACGGATTCCGCAGTATCGACTGCCGCTCGCACCAAAGGAATCTAGCGATGTCCGAAAACTTCCCGGATCATCCCTCGGCCCTTTCCTCCACACCCACCGACCTGTCCCTGCTGTTGCGTCCGGCCCCGCCCGGAGGGCCCACCGACATGGTGCGCATGCATCCGAGCAACGGCTACCTGCTGTGGGCCGACCTGCCGCCCGTGCTCGTGCTGGGCAGCTCCGGCGGCTCCGGCGCGACCACCACCGCGCTCGGCATCGCGGGCGCGGCCGCCTACGACTACGGCGAGCACTCACCGGTGGTCGTGGACGCCACCACCACCGGCGGTGACCTCGCCGCGCGCGGGTGCGACACCATCGACGCCGCCGGCACGGTCCAGTCCTGGCTGAACATGGCGCACCGCAGCCTGCCGTCAACGGTCATCGACAGCTGCGGCGAAAACAGCTCCGGCGTAGGCGTTCTGCCGCGCGGGCCCGAAGCGCTGCCCCGTCGCGAGACCTACTCCTCGGTCCACCGCGACCTGGTCGAGGCGGGATGCCTGCCCGTGTACGACGGTGGCGCGCCGGTCACCAGCCGCGTGGTCGCGCCGTTGCTGAGCGATTCGCGCATCTCGCTGGTGATCACCCTGGCTGCCCGCCCCGATGCGGTGAACCGGCTCAAACCGGCGCTGATCTGGCTCGACGACAACTACAGCCAGTACCACCTGGCCGACGCGGTCATCGTGGTCACCCGCCAGCACCCCAAGGACGGGCCGCTGGTCACCGAGCACGTGCGCAAGTATCTGGGCGATGTGGTCCGCGCGGTCGCCGAGATTCCCTACGACACGCACCTGGGCTCGGGCGGCCCTGTCACCTGGCGGCGGCTGGCCCCGCCGACCCGCGCCGCCTACCGGCAACTGGTCAATCTACTTCGATAGCCGCACAAAACCATTCGGTTCGTTTACCGGGTCGGCCCGGCAGTGCGAGGGTAGCTGGCACGATTGCCCCATGAATGCCTACGACGTGACGGTGGGTGGCCCGCGCATCTCGACCGCCGGGGCGTCCGCGAAGGAGGCGTTCGATCTCTGGGCGTCCATCCTGAGCGAATCGATGATGAAATGCTCGATGGAACCGCTCTCGGACGGACCATTCCACGGCGTACTCGATCCCTGCGTGCATTCCGAGCCGATATCGATTGCCCGAGTGGCGAATTCGGACACCCTTGTGCGCCGCACCCACCGCCACATCGCCGCCTCCGACGAGCCGCACGCGCTGGCCTGGCTGACCACCGCCGGCGTCTGTGACGTCCGTTGCGGCGCGACCTATCTGCGCACCCCGGTGGGCACCATGGTCCTGGTCGACGGCGACCGGCCGCAGGAGGCGATCACCACCAGGTACGAGGGCATCATGATCCGGGTCCGGCGCGACCTGCTGCTGAGCGCCGCGGGCTTGCGTGACGACGAATTCCCGCTGGCCAGAAGGTTGCAGCCGATCGGGCACGAAGCCTTGGTGATCGACTTCTTCCGGCGGCTGGTGCACCTGTCGCCCGAGGCCCTGGGCAATACGGCCTTGTTGAACTCCGGCATCGGGCTGCTCGCGGCCGGACTGGCCCTGGGCAGCGACCAGCTGCCCGACGAATCGGCCGCGAACGCCCTCCTACGCCAGCAGGTGATCGCCTTCCTGACGGCGCACCTGGGCAACCCGGAGCTGACGCCCGACCGGATCGCCGTCGCCTGCGGACTCTCGCGGCGCAAGTTGTTCCGGCTCTTCGCCGATATCGACGGCGGCCCCATGATGCTGCTGCGCCGCATGCGCGTCGAGCGCGCCCGCGAACTGCTGGTCGCGGCCCCCGACCGCACGATCGCGGCCATCGCCGACTCCTGCGGCTTCACCGGTGACCGCAACTTCTATCGCGTGTTCCGTGGCGAGACCGGTCTGACTCCCCGCGAATACCGCGACCACGTGCTGTCCGTGCGCCCGGCGGCGAATCCGCCGGTGAGTGTGCCGCTGGGTAGCTTCTCGGCGTAACGGCCTGTCGCCGATCGCATGTCACGCGTCGTCGCTGGCGTGTCACCCGTTGTCGGTATCGATGACCATTAGATTGCTGCGTGGCTGATGATGGGTTGCGGAGTGTCAGCTTGACCCCCGTTTTGTCCGGCATCGGAATAATCGACAGGAGGTCGGAGCCGGAAAAGTGGCTCGCCGCCGCCAGTCGCCTCTGATCTATTCCTGTGCACTCACAGCCGATAATCCGTTCCGCGCCAATTGATCTAGGTGTCCGAATAGTCCGATAGCATCGAATGGTTGCTCGGGTACGCGCCATCCGTTCGATCGTCGGGATTCGGCAGGTAGGTGGGATGCGGGTGAGTTCAGGTGCGAAGTCGTGTATTCGCTGCGGTGGCCGCCTGGCACGCCACAACACCGGCGAGCTGTGCGGCCCCTGTGAACGGGGCCGCGAGCGGCTGCCGCGGCTGGAACCGTCCCTGTGGCGTCGCCGCCGATTCCGGCAATCCCGCGATCGCGATCGAATTGGCGCGGGCGGCGCTGCGCAATTCCGCCGAGCTGCCCCGGCTGCGCACACTGGCCTGCAATTGGCGCACGGGCACGCGCTACGAAAGGGGGGAAGCGAATCCGATCGGGCCATCGGCCAGGCGGTGGGAGGCCACCGCCGATTCCGCCGCGGGGGATGGTGATCTGGCCGGCTATTGCACACCGGGATTCATTCGCATCGAAGCCGCGAACAGCTGGTGCACCTGGGCAAGCCGGAAGCGGCGGTGGAGACCTTGCTGAAAGCGCTGCCGCTGTGGCAGATCGAGGATCGCCGCGATCTGGGGCGGGGTCTGGCGCTGCTGGCGGTGGCGCAGGCGCGGACCGGTGCGGCCGATCAGGCGCTGGAGGCGGCCCGGCACGCGCTCGCGATCGCCTCCGAGACGCACTCCAGCCGGACCCTGCGGCAATTGCACCGGCTGCCCGGGGAATTGGCCGGTTCCGGGGGCGCCGGCCAAGCGCGGGAATTGCGCACTATTCTCCATCGCACGCTGCGTGCGCAGCGCTGATAATGCGAGGTTGATTTGCTGAAAGGTAGCGGAATGTCGGACTCGGATGTCACCCGAGGTCGCACCGGCTGTCGCCAGACGTCGGTCGAGGTGACCTTTGCGTTTCGGTGACCACTCTGACATGCAGAAACTGTTAACGTTGATCTTGTTCGAATGCATCTCACGAGACATGGATTCGAGGACAGATGAAGAATGCTGGTAAGTTGCCCACCCTGGGTATCGCCGCCCTGCTGCTGACCTTCATCGGGCTGCTGCTCATCGGGCCCGTGGCCGCCGGATTCCTGATCCAGGCGACCACGGGCGGTCCGGCCGACCTCGCCACCTTCGCCCCGCTGGTCGGCATGGCGCTGGTCGTCGCCTTCGCGCTGGGCGCGGGGATCTGGATGTTCTGGACGCTGCTACGGCGCTGAGATCGATTGCGGGATCGGAGATCCGCCGCCACCACGGCCACCACAGTGGCCGCGGTGGCGACCGCCGGCGAGATCGCCTCAGGCGAAGTTCTTTTCGATCAACTGGGTGACAACCGACGGGTAGCGGTCGGGGAAGTCCATGGGCACGATGCCGTAGTGCGCGGCCTGGCCGCGGTGCGCGGTGAGGTAGGCGTCGATCTTCGGCATGATGGCCGCGGCATTGTCCTTGGGCCAGGCGTTGTCGGCGAAACTGGTGAAGTTGATGTACTCGACGGTGTTGGCGGGATCGGCGGCGGCCTTGTCGAAACAGTCGCGGACGTAATCGAATTTGTCGCCGCCCGACGAGCCGAAGTTCGAGGAGCCCGAATCCAGTCCGGCCAGGCCCTTGTTCTTGTACCGGTCCTGCAGGTAGATCCGATCGGTGCTGAACACGCCGTTGTCGCCGCCGGGCCACTGCAGACAGCCCAGGGAGTTCGCGAACTGTGCGATGAGCACGATCCGGCCGCGCGCCTCACCCAGTGCGGGGAAGCGGTTCTCCAGCCAGAACAGCGAGCGGTAGCCCTTGGCGTCCAGGTAGCCGTTGAAGATGCGCTCGAAGTTCGAGCCCACGTCGTTGTTGGTGCCGTCCTCCTTCTTGACCCGCATGATCAGGACCTCGCCCGGATTGCGGGCCAGGAAGGTCCGGCACTGATCGAGCACGGTGTCGAAGGTGATGCCCTGGTAGAAGCCGCTGTGGTAGACGCCGAAGGAGTCGGCGGTGTGGTCCTGCAGACCGTTGCAGCGCATGTCGAGGAAGCGGATGCCGTGCGCGAACTGGTCGGGCAGCGACCAGTTCTGGGTGTGGGACCATTCGGTGCCGTTGGCCGGATCAGTGGCGCAGGAGTCGTGGGTGCCGGGAATGGTCAGGCGCGGTAGCGGCGTGGTGTCGGCCAGCGCCGACATCCACGCCTGCGGCGCCGCCGCCACGGTCCGGGCGTGCGGAATCGCCTGGGCCGCAGCGCCGGTCAGGCCGGTGGCGACCGTGCCGGCGACGGCGGCCAGGGTGGTGCGGGCGAAGTCTCGGCGCGTCAAGCTCATAGAGCGGGGAGCCTAACCTGGACAACGGTCCAAGATCACCGAATTGCCCGAATCGGTCGGGTCAGTCGTGCTCCGTGCTCAGGGTGATGGTCGTCCAGCCGCCCACATGGATGCGATCGCCGTCCCGCAGGGGAATGGCGGTCTTGGGCGCGATCGGGGTCGGGCTCTCGTTGATGCAGGTGCCGTTGGTGGACCCGAGATCGGTGACGGTCAGGGTGCCGCCACTGATGTGGAGGATCGCGTGCGACCGCGACACCGCGATATCGGCGGGCGCGACCGACAGATCGATATCCGGGTGCACCCCCTGCGAGACACTGCGCTTCCCGATCAGGATATTGGGCCCCCGCAACGGGATTCGGCGATCGGGGTAGTAGTCGGGGAAGTCGACCCGGTCCAGGTCCGGACCCTTCTGGGCCTGCATGCGCGCGTAGTGCCCCGGATCGGCGGTCACCGTTGCCACCCAGCCCGGCCCGCCGTTCGGGTTCTCCCGGGTCTCGCCCTCGGTCTGAGCGGTCGACCCCTCGGGCTCCCCGACCGTCCCCGCCGACTGCTCGTGCCCGCCCGTCGCGGTCGGCGCGGTTGGTGGCGGCGGCAGTGCCGAATCGTGCCCGCAGTTCTCACAGAACCGTCCCTCCGCGGGCACCCCGCAGGACGGGCACAGCGCCGGAGGCGGTGCGGCGGTGGCCGACCCGTCCCCGACCGGCGCACCACAGGTGTCGCAGTAGTCGCTCGCGGTGGTCTCGTGCCCGTCGGTGCAGAACGCCATCACGGCTCCTTGCGGACGCGGGCCGTCTTCGTGGAACGCACGTCGAGGGCCATCTCGTCGGCGGGATCGACCTTGTTGCGCAGCCGGATGGTGCCGGTGCGCTCGTCGACCACATCGACCACGCTGAGCAGCAACTTGGCGGTGTTCTCATTGCCGGACTCGGTGGCCAGGTGGTACGCGCGCTGGAGTTTGGCGGTGGCCGTGGCGAAGTCGCCCTGCTTGCGCGCGGCCAGGCCCTCCTGCACGGTCTGGGCCAGTTCGGCCTGGCCGGTGTAGTGGGCGACACGGCGGCTGATGATCGCCGACTTGTCGGTGTCGGTGGTCCAGGCCGCCTTGACCAGACCCTGCCCGAGGATCTCGCCGTCGGCCAGCACGCTCACCCGCGCCGTCAGCTTCTCCCGACCGGCCGCGGCGGGCTCGACGTCGAGCTGCACGTGGTAGTCGCGATCCTCCGCGCCCCACGAACCCAGCGCGTACTCGCCGATCTGCGGGCCCGCCTCGACCCGGCGCGCGGTGAGGTCCTCGATGAACGGCGCGACCTGCTTGATGAACGCGATCCGCGCGCCCACCGGCGTCCATACCCGCAGCGTGAGCTCCGGAATCGCCTTCTCCATGGAGGTTTCCATCATGGCCGCGAAATCCTGGGCCAGCTGGTCCGCGGTCTTCACGATGTCGACGGTGCCGTGCAGCGCGGAGGCGATGGCGCGCAGCTCGTTCGGCTCCCAGTCCGCGCCGACGCCGCGGCAGTCGCAGGTGAAGACGCCCGTCGACAACTGGATCTCCTCGGCCAGCCGCTCCGGCGTCTCGTGCTCGTTGCGGCCGTCGGTGAGCAGGATCGCGTGCACCATCGCGCCCGGGTGCTGCTTGGCGATCAGCCGCGACAGGCCCAGCCAGGTGCCGATGGCGGTGCCGCCGTGCGGGGACAGCTTGTCCAGGGCGCGACGGGCATTGGCGCGCTCCTGCCGGCTCGCCACCGCGGACGCGCCGCTGTGCGGGAACACCACCTGCGCCTTGTCGGTGCCCTCCACGATCGCGAACCGGGTGCCGTCGGGCATGACGTCCAGGGCGGCCAGGGTGGCCTGGCGCGCGCCCGCGAACTTGCCCGCGCCGCCCATCGAGCCGGAGGTGTCGATGATCAGGATCTCGACCCGGGGCGCGGGCGCCACCGACACCACCAGATCGTCGGTGGCCTCCACGGTCACGATGGCGTCGACCGTGCGCGCACCCTCGGCGAGGAATTCGTTCTGGTCGACGGCGACCGAAAGGCCTTGGTTATCAGCGGAAGTCACGGGGTGTCTCCTGACGGTGCTAGGGACGGGACGGGGACGAGCGCGACGGTGATGTTGTCCTTGCCGCCCGCGCCGAGCGCGTGCTCCACCAGGGCGCGCGCCGCGAGCAGGGCGGGCTGCGAGCCGGTGAAGCGGGACAGGGCCGCCGCCTCGGGAAGGTAGTTCCACAGGCCGTCGCTGCACAGCAACAGGACGCCGGGTTCGCTGGTGCGCAGGGTGCGCACGCAGCTGGGGGACCACTGGTGCTCGGAATCGGCGCCGAGCCAGCGGGTGAGCACGTGCGCGTGCGGGCCGTCCATGGCGGTGGCCGCGTCCAGCAGGCCGTTGTCCACCATGGCCTGGGCCAGGGTGTCGTCGACGGTGAGGCGTTCGGAGTCGTCGCCCGGGCGCAGCCAATAGGCCCGGCTGTCACCGACATTCGCGACGGTGACGGCCGCGCCGCCGTCGGGCTGGAACTGCACGATCGCCGAGACATAGGTGCACGACGGGGACTTGCCGTCCGGGGTGCCCACGGCCGTGACCGCGTCGGCGGCGGCGGTGAGCCCGGCCAGGGCGCACTCCTCGGCGGACCGGTCGGCCGCGAGTGCGGCCAGGGTGGCGTCCAGACCCGCGCGGACCGCCGCGCCGGAGGCGGCCTGCGGATCCTCGGAGGTGGACACCCCGTCGCAGACCGCGATCACCGCGGTGGCGGGACGATCCGGTGAAGAGCTGTCGAGCACGGCCGCGGCGACCGCGTCCTCGTTGCGGGCATGCAGCAGACCACGGTCGGTCACCAAGCACGCCGCGCCCAGATCCGCTTCGAAGCGATCGCGCTCCGGGCCCAGCTCACCGCAACTGGCGCAGTAGCCGTCCGGATCGAATGCCGTGCCCCCGCAGCCGTGGCAGTCGGGCGCGGGACCCGCCGCGAAGCCGGTGCCGTCCCCGCCCTCGCGGCGCGCGGTGCGGGCCGCGAGGGCGACCGGCACCGTGGAGCCGGAACCGGGCCGGAACTCCTTGGGCGGCAGTGCGATCAGCCGGACCCCCAGTTTGCTCCCGCACGCCTCGCAGAAGCGGTCGGTGTCCGCGGCGAAGGTGCCGCAGCTCGGGCAGCGGGCCGTCACAGCAGCGTCCTCGGGCGCACGGCATTGGCCTGTTCCACCAGGGCGATGCGCTCCCACATGTCGTCGGTCTCGTGCGCGAGATCGCGATAGCAGCGTTCCAAACCGGTCCGTACCCCTTGTTGATCGAGCGCCACCCCCAGCAGCGGGGAGTGGTCGGTGGGCACCCTGCCCAGGCGCAGCCAGCGCAGCGCCGCGTCCAGGACTCGCAGCCGGGCCTGTGCGGCACGGCGTTTCGAGTCCAGGGTCAGCTTGCCGATCCGGGCCCCCGCGTCGCGCATGAGTTGTTCGGTGAGCTCGGCGGGATCGTTCACGGCCAGCAAGGTCTCGACGGCGGTGACACCCGCCTCGGTGTGCACCGCCGAAGCGGCGTCGACCTGATCCAGCACCGCGACCGCGCCCGGGTTGTCACCGGCCGCGCGGCGTGAGCGGGCAGCGCCGAAGGCCGCGCTGGTGAAGGTGCGGTCGGTACGCCACACCAGGTCGTAATAGGTTTCCGCGCGGGCCGCGTCGGCGGTGGCGCCGTCGGCAGCCAGCAGCTCGGCGGTGACGGCCAGGGCCAGCTTCGGGGCAGCCTCACCCGGCAGCGCGCTGTAGAGGGCGTCGAATTCGGCGGTGGCGGCGGCCCAATCGCGTTGCAGCAGGCGGGCCTGACCCGCGAACCAGGTCAGCCGCCAGTCCCCGGCGAGCGTGGACTCCACCTCGTCGAGGCGGCGCAGGGCGTCGTCGGCGTCACCGAATTCCAGTGCGGCGCGGATCAATCGGAGCGGGATCTCGACCGACTCGGCCTGGCCGGTGACCACCGACTGGAGGCCCGCGTTGATCTCGCGCTCCAGGTCCTCGGGGGTGACCGCGCTGGTCGAGGCGAGCAGGGCGGCGCCGCTGTCGCCCGGATCGATCAGCGGGACCGGTAGCGCGGCGATGATGTCGCGCGGGTCGTCGGGCAACTGGTCACCGACGCCGAACACTCCGCGCGGCGGGCCGAACCGGGTCGACAACCCCGGCCGGGGCCGCCCGTCGTCGCGAGCCAACACCTCGCGCAGCACGCCGGTGAGCTGATCGCCCATCTCGGTCATGGAGGTGAACCGCGCGTCGGGGTCGATGTCGGTGGCGCGCAGCAGGAATCGGTACAGCGACTCGTGGCGGGCCATCAGCGGTTCGGCGTCCGGGCCGGGCAGCGGGCCCAGCTCGTTGTTCACCGGCGGGATCCGCATGATCAACGCCGCCAGCGTGCGGCCCACCGTGTACACCTCCGACGCCACCGTCGGACCGGTCTGCGCGATCTCCTGGGCCTGGTAACCCGGTGTGCCGTAGATGGTTTCGGTCTGATCGTGCAGGCCGATCACCGCGCCCAGGTCGATGAGCTTGAGCTGCTCCTCGGTCTGCATCACGTTGTCGGGCTTGAAATCGCAGTAGGCCAGGCCGCGATCGTGCAGGTACTCCAGGGCGGGCAGCATCTCCAGGATGTAGGCGATGGCGCGCGCGGGTCGCAGGTACTGCTGATCGGCGGTGCGCTGCTCGCGCAGGATCTGCTTGAGCGACTTGCCGCCCACGTACTCCATGACGATGTAGCCGACCGGCTTGCCGTCGGGGCCGGTGTCCTCGGCGAAGTTGTAGATCCGCACGATGTTCGGGTGATCGACCTGTGCGAGGAACCGCTTCTCGGCCACCGCCGCCCGCATGGCGTCGGCGTCACCGGTATTGAGCAGGCCCTTGAGCACCACCGGGCGGTTGTCGACCTTGTGGTCCACCGCCAGGTAGATCCAGCCCAGGCCGCCGTGCGCGAGCGGGCCCAGCACCTGGTACTGGCCGCCGACCAGATCGGCGCTCGACAGCTTGGGGGTGAAGGAGAAGCGGGTGCCGCAGTGCGCGCAGAAGCCCTCGGCGCGGCCCGGCTCGCCATTGCGGCTGCGGCCGACCGGGCGGCCGCATTTGCCGCAATCACGGTGGTGCTCGGGCACTTCCGGGTCGGCGAGAACCGCTTCGGTGGGATCGCGGCGGGGGACCGAGGGGACCTTCACCATGCCCGCGCCGAGGCGGCCGCGGCTCGCGCCGGACGAACCGGAGCGGCCGGTGCGGACCGAGCGCCCGCTGCGGGAGGCCCGGCTGGTCGCCGTGGATCCAGTGCCGGTGGTCGCGTTACCGGCCTGCGCGGTGGTGGTCAGCGCCGAGACCGGAGCGGGCGCGCTGCCGCAGACATCGCAGTAGCCGTCGAGAATCGTTCCCGTGCAACCGGGTTCGGTGCAGCGGTCCGACGCTGCGCTGCCCGCGCCGGTGGCGGGGGCGCCGGTCGGGCTGCCCCCGGGCGCCGAGCCCGCAGCGCCCCGGGCCGAGGTTCTCGCCGCGGTCCCCGAACCTCCCGCAACGCTGGATCCGCTTATGTCACTCCGCGTGGCCGCCCCCGGGCTCGGGGCGGTGCCGCAGACGGTGCAGTATCCGTCCTCGATGGTCCCGGTGCAGCCGGGCTCGGTGCAGTTCATGATCGCCTCCCCGATTTCTGCGCGATGAGCTGGCGGTAGTCCGTGATGGCGCGGGTGACCGCGGCCAGGTCGCAGGGCCGGCGCGCCAGCAGTCCGGCGGCGATGCGACTCGAGGCCAGCACATCCTGTTCCTCGCTGACCCCCAGGCGCGCGGCCTTGGCGCGATAGGAGCTGAAGCGTCCCTTCAGTTCCATTCGCCGGTCGAGCAGCCCCTGGGCCAGTTGCTCGTTGTGGGTCGCGGTGTCGAGGGCGGCGGCGATGCGCTGGCGCAGCTCCCACAGCGCGGCCGGGGTGGGCCGCTCGGCGTCGAGCGCGGTCAATTCCGCGCTGTAGACGGAACTGTCGTCGGCGTGACGGGGCAGCGGCGCGGCCAGGATGATGCTCTCCACTTCGGCGCGCGCGTGGTCGGCGCGCTCATAGGTCTTGCGCAGCACGTCGATCAGCGTCCGCACGCGTTCGACCGCGGTGTCCCAGTCCGCGGACATGGCCCGCAGATCGGCCAGGACGGCCGCGGCCTCGCGCATGCGGCGCGACAGCTCGGTCAACCGGCGGTCCAGGGCGTCCGGCGCCAGCGCGAGGGGATCGGTGGCGACCTGCACCGACAGTTCGTCGAGATCGACTGCCAGCGACTGCAATTGCGGCATGGTCGAGCCGACCCGGTCCAGCTCCGCGCGCAGCGGCGCGACCTCGGACATCACCCGGTCATTGACCGCCTCCACGGCTTCGAGCACCCGCACCACGACCGGGAAGGCCGCGTGCATGCGCTCGAGCAGCTCGGCGATCCCGATCAGCTGGACCTGCTCGCGCGGCCCGCCCAGCGCGCGCTGCGACATGGGAATCGCGGTGCGCGCCAGCTCGATCGGCTGCCCGCGCAGCAGCCGGGTCAGCTCCTCGCGGTCGAGGGCGTCCAGTCGCCGGCGGGCCCGCGCGGACCGCGCGCGATCCAGCACCGTGCCCAGGCGGCCGAAGTCCTCCCACAGCAGTTCCAGGGCCGCGCGGGCCGGACCCCAGCGCTGCTCGGTCACCCCGGTGGGCGGGAATCGCCGCAACAGGACCAGACCGGGATGCTTGTCCAGTTCCACCAGGGTCGCGGCGATGATCTCGATCTCGCGGGCCCGCTCGGCGATGTCGCGGTCGATCTCGGCGACGCTGAGAATGTGCCCCGGATTCGGTTGCATGGCCGAACTCAATCGCTGTACTTGGGCGCCGGGGGACCGTTGGAGGGCCCGAGCACGCTCAGCCGCTTGTTGTAGAGCCGCTGCCAGGTGCCGTCGTTGCGCACCCGCTCCAGCACGCCGTTGACGAAGCGCACGAAATCGGTGGCCTGCTGCTGGATCCCGATGGCGTAGTTGTCCGAGGCCATGGCGTCGCCGACCACCTCGAGATTCGGGTCCTGGATCTTCAGGCCGTACAGCAGCGGCAGGTCGGTGCTCGCGGCGTCGACCTCGCCCTGTTGCAGCGCGGTCAGGCAGTCCAGCCAGTTGTCGATGCCGATCACGATGGGCCGCTGCGGGAGCGCGAAGACGGCGTCGAGGGTGGTCGAGTTGGGGATGCCGCACACCTTCTTGCCGCCCAGGTCGGCGGCCGAGCGGATGCCGGAGCCCTTGGTCACCAGTACCCGCTGGTCGGTCTCGAAGTAGACCGTGGAGAACTGGATGTCCTTGCGGCGCGCGCAGGTCGCGGTGAAGCTCTGCACCACCATGTCGACCTGGCCCTTGGTCAGCGCCTGCACCCGGTTCGCGGTCTCGATGGGCTTGAGCTCCACCCGGTCCGGATCGCCGAACAGGTCCCTGGCCACCTCGTGCGCCAGATCGATGTCGAAGCCCTCGATCTCGCCGGTCGCCGGATTGCGGTAGCCGAACAGGAATTCGTTCTGGTTCACCCCGACCCGGATCTTGCCGTTGGCGACGATGGCCGCCATGGTCGATCCGGCCGGCATGGAACCCGGCTGCGGCTGCGGGCCCTGCGGTCGCAGGCTCGCGGTCGGGTTGCAAGACTGGTCGATCCGCTGGTTGGGGCCCGCGGTCAGCACCTTCGCGCCCGCGGGCAGTCGATTGTCGGGAGGCAGTTGGAAGGGCGGGGCCTCCGGCGTCGAACCGCACGCGGCGGCCAGCAGCGCCACCGCCGCCAGCACCATGATCCGCATCCGCTTCACAAGAACTCCTTCAACCGTGGCCACACCCCGACGACGATCGAGCCCGCCGCCGCCAGCAGTAGTGCCAGCGTGCCCAGGGGGCTCAGGGTGAGAGCGTTTCCGGCCGTGTTCACATCGTCGCGCACTTCCTGGCGGGTGCGCTCGAGTTCGGTCTTCAAGGCCGCATCGAGAGCGGCGAACTGGGCCGCCGATCCGGTGCCGTCGGCCTTCACGGTCTGGTCCACCGCGCCTCGATAGTTGTTGCTCAGATAGGCGGCCACTTCCTTCTGATGGCCGTCCTGCCAGCCGGAGAAGGCCTTGGACGCTGGCGAGTCCGTGCTCACCAGGTCGCCCAGATCCGCGCGCAGCTTGGCGCTGCCCGCGGCGAAGCGGTCCTCGCTGGTCTTGCTGTCGCTGCGGGTGATCAGCTGCAGGGTTTCCTCGGTGCGGGCCTGCTGGGCCAGAATCCGGGCCTGCGCGATCTTCTCGAAGCGGGCGGTCGCGCCGGTATCGATCGACGCGGAGGCCGCGATGGTGGTGGTCAGAATCCAGAGCAGGGCGATCACGGTGAGGCCCGCGGCGGTGACCACGCCCGGATTGATCCAGCGGTTGGTGCGGTTCACCAGCAGCCAGGAGCCGTAGCCGCAGGCCGCCAGCAACAGCACCAGCAGGCCGACGCTCCACAGCGGCAGGCCGGTGATGGCGCGCTGGTCGCGGTGCAGCTGATCGAGGCGGATGCCCTCCAGTTCGGCCGCGTTCGTCAGCAGCGAGCCCTGCATGAGGGCCGAGGCCTGGCGCAGATAGGCGGAACCGACCGGCAGACCCTGGCGGTTATTGGCTCGGGCCGCCTCGACATAGCCGGTGTAACTGGGCAATTCGGACGAGATCTTGGCGAGGATCGTGCGGGTCTCGTTGTCCGAGGCGCCGGTGGTGGCCTCGGCCAGGGCGGCCGCCGCGTCGGTGAGCGCGTTCTCGTAGCGCATCCGGACCTCGGGCGACTCGATGCCGCCGGACAGGTACGCGGTGGAGGCCGCGGCGTCGGCGGTCGACAGCGCCACGTAGAGGCGTTGCGCGGCATTCGCCAGCGGCTCGGTGTGCGCCAGCACGGTGTCGTGGCGAGAGAGCTTGGCGCTCTGCTGATTCGCCGTCACCAGGCCGCCGATCAAGGCGAGCAGGGCGAGGGCCGCGCCCACCGTGCCGATGACACCCGGTGCGGTGCGCGCCAGGCGTCGCGTCCATTCCGCGGCATTGCGAATGGTCGCCGGTAAGCGACTCCTCAACTCCGATTCCCCCGTTCGACCGGCCGGTTCTCCCCGTATGGCCAGATCGTACGGGAGTGATCGCACCCTGTCGATCGAGTTCCAACCGGTTGGAATTCGATTGTTCGGGAGCCGATTTCGAATGTCCGCGCATTCGTGACCGGACCGTGAAATCAAGATTTCACCGCGGGTAATCGCCGGGAAACGTTCCGGCGCAACAGGCGATTCACCCGATGTGACTCAGACACCTTATGTCACAACGTCATCAGTTTCGGACGATGCCACCGTATCCCCATTCGAGCAATCCCCGACTTCGAATATCGGGAAGCGGATGAGTTTCCAGGCATGGCTGACTTTCGTGCCGCTGATGCCGACGCCGCCGCCCGGCGAACCGCGCCGGTTCAGGCCGGAAGGGCGATGTGCGGGTCCTTCGAGCGGTAGGGCTCGGCGTGGGGGCCGGTGGCGAGGCCGCGCAGGACGGTCGCGATCGCGTGGTGGATGGCCGCTTCCCGGTCGGCGTCGGTCGCGTCGGCCAGGGGGGCGTCGATGAGGAGGGTCGCCAGGCCGTGGACCGCCGCCCAGGCGGTGAATTCGGCGCCGGGGCGTTGGCGGGGATCCATGAAGCCCACGGTGACCAGGGCGTCCAGTCCGACGCCGATCAGCTGGAAGATCGGGTCCTCGGTGACGTCCTTGTCGATGTCGAGGTCGGTGGTGCAGAAGGCGGTTCGGAACAGGCCGCGTTCGCGGTCGGCGTACTCGATGTAGGCGCGGCCGGCGGTCGCCAGCCGGGCGATGGCGGTGGCGGTCGGGTCCGGTTGCTGCGGAACGCTTTTCATCGCCGTGTCGAGGGCCTCGAACAGGGCCTCGGCCGCTCGGTCGTGGACCGCGGCCAGCAACTCCTCCTGCCCCTTGAAGTGGCGGTAGGCGGCCGTGGCCGTGACGCCGACCGCGCGGGCGGCGGCGCGGACGGTGACGGCGGTGGGCCCGCCGATCTCGGCGAGCTCCGCGCTGGCGCGAACGAGGGCGTTGCGCAGGTCCCCGTGGTGGTAGGGGGCCTCGCGAGCGGGTCGTTGCGGCGCGTCTTCAGTGATGGCCACGACATTGATGTTGACACCTGTACAGATTCGGTGGCAAGTTAACACCCATAAAGTTCACACCCGTCAACATTTATGTCTGTACGAGGGGAATCAACCATGAGCGCAGTGCTGGGGAGGATCGGCGACTTCGCCTTCCGACGCCATGGCCTGGTCGTCTCGATCTGGATCGCGCTGCTGATCGCCGTCATCGGCGGCGCCGCCGTCGGGGGCGGCCACCTCGACGACCGGTTCACCGTGCCGGGGGCCGAATCGCAGCATGCGCTGGACGCCTTGGCCGAGACCGCGCCGGGCGCGGCGGGGGCCACGGCCCAACTGGTCTTCACCGCGCCGCCGGGTCACCTCATCTCGGAAGCGCCCTACCGCGCCGCCATCGCGCACACCCTGGAGACCGCCGGAACCGCGCCGGGCGCGGTCGGGGTGACGACGCCGCAGCAGGCAGGAACGACCTCACCCGATCAGCGGACCGCGATCGGGATGATGTCCTTCACCGGTGACCGCTCCCAGGTGAGCGACGCCGCCCGCACCACCGTGGAGCGGTCGGCGGACTCGGCGCGGGACGCCGGACTGGACGTATCGGTCGGCGGCACCGTGTACGGCGTCGGCCAGATGCAACCTGGTCTCACCGAAGTCCTCGGTCTGGGTGTGGCCGTACTGGTGCTGCTCATCACCTTCGGATCGCTGCTGGCGGCCGGGATGCCTCTGCTCTCGGCGATCTTCGGCATCGCCGTCACGGTGGGCGGGATGCTGGGGGTGGCCGCGGTCGTGCCGGTGTCCTCGACCGCCCTGACGCTGGCGCTCATGCTCGGGCTGGCGGTCGGGATCGACTACGCGTTGTTCATTCTGTCGCGGCATCGAGCGCAGCTGGCCGCGGGGCTCTCGCCCCGGGAATCGGTCGTGCGGGCCGGTCAGACCGCGGGCAGCGCGGTCGTTTTCGCCGGAACCACGGTGATCATCGCGCTGGCGGCGCTGAGCGTCATCGGGATTCCGTTCCTGACCGTCATGGGTCTGGCCGCCTCGGGCGCGGTGCTGGTCGCCGTCGCGGTGGCGATCACGCTGCTCCCCGCGCTGGCCGGATTCGCCGGTCCTCGGCTGACGCCGTCGGCCGGGTCGCGGGCCGAGCGCCGGGCCGCCACCACCGGTGCGAACAGTCTGGGTGCGCGCTGGGCTCGCCTGGTTACCGCGCGGCCGATCCTGACGGTGGCGGCGGTGTCGGTGGCGCTGATCGTGCTGGCGATTCCCGCGGTCTCCCTGCGAATGGCGCTGCCCGACAATGGATCCGCGGCCGCCGCGACCGGGCAGCGACAGGCCTACGACACCATTGCCGAGAAGTTCGGTCCCGGATTCAACGGCCCGCTCGTGGTGGTCGTCGACGCCGGTGGTGATGCCGGAGCGGCCGCACGGGTGGCCGAGACCGTGCGCGGGCTGCCGGACGTCGCCTTCGTGGCGCCGCCGCAGCCGACGCGGCGGACCGGGCAGTCGCTGGTTCTGGTCGTTCCGGGCAGCGCGCCGGAATCCCGGCAGACCGCCGACCTCGTACACGCGATCCGCGACCAGGCGCCCGCCGCGGTCCCCGACGCCCGGGTGGCCGTCACCGGTGACACGGCGGTCACCATCGATGTCTCGCAACGGCTTTCGGCGTCGCTGCTCCCGTTCCTCGGCGTCGTGGTCGGATTGAGTCTGCTGCTGCTGGTCGTGGTGTTCCGGTCGATCGCGGTGCCGGTGAAGGCGGCGCTGACCTTCCTGCTGTCGGTCGCGGCCGCGCTCGGGGTGACGGTGGCGGTGTTCCAATGGGGTTGGGCGGCGGATCTTCTCGGTGTCGCCAAGATCGGACCGGTGGTCGCGTTCCTGCCGATCATCCTGGTGGGTGTGCTGTTCGGGCTGGCCATGGACTACGAGGTGTTCCTCGTCTCCGGAATTCGCGAACAGTGGCTGCGCGAGGGCGACGCGACCGGGTCGATCGTGGATGGCACCCGGCACAATGCTCGGGTGGTCACCGCGGCGGCCACCATCATGGTCGTGGTCTTCGCCTCCTTCGTGCCCACCGACGACGCCATGATCAAGCCCATCGCCTTCGCGCTGGCCGTGGGTGTGCTGGTGGACGCGTTCGCGGTGCGCCTGACCCTGGTCCCCGCCGTGCTGGCCCTGCTGGGCCGGGCCGCGTGGTGGCTGCCGCGCCGACTCGACCGAATCCTGCCGGAATTGAATATCGAAGGGCCGCAGGAGAATCAGCCGGTGCGACGCGAGGAGGAGCGCCTGCCCGAGCCGGTCTCGATTTGATCGAGCGGAGGGTCAGGCCGACTGCCACAACTCGATGCGGTGGCCTTCGGGATCGGTGACCCAGCCGAACCGGCCGACGCCCTCCTTGCCGGGCCGGGGATAGTGGAGGTGACTGCCACTCCGGGTGGATCGGCTCTACCGAATCGGCAGGGTGTTCAGGATTTCCTCGGTGGTGGCGGTGACTCCCAGGCGGGGGAAGATCTTCTCCACTGAGTGGGCGTGGGAGGCGGGGTCGCGGTCGGAGGTGGCGTCGGTGGCGATCACGACGTTGTAGGCGTGCTCGTGGGCGGCGCGGGCGGTGGATTCGATGCCGATGCTGGTGGCGATGCCGCCCAGGACGACGGTGGTGATGCCGCGGCGGCGGAGTTGGAGGTCGAGGTCGGTGCCGTGGAAGGCGCCCCACTGGTGCTTGGTGATTCGGATGTCGGAGGGGTGGGGGTCCAGGTCGGGGAGGATCTCGTCCCAGCCCGGGGGCGGGGTGAAGGCGCCGGTGGGTTGCATGGTGCGGCCGGGCGGCATGTCGGAACCGTCGGGGGAGAAGGAGACTCGGACCAGGACCACGGGGAGGCCGGCCGCGCGGAAGGCCTTGGCGAGGGCCGCCGAGTTGGCGACCACATCGTCGGTGGGGTGCGGCTGGGTGGGGGCGGCCACGACGCCGCGCTGCAGGTCGATGAGGACCAGGGCGGATGTCGGGTCGAGGAGAGTGTCCGTCACAGCGGGATCCTTCGGTGGGAGTGGGGATCGGTTCAGTCCTCGACCAGGCGGGCCAGCAGCGGGATCGCGGCGATCAGCGAATCCTGTTCGGCGGGGGAGAGTTTGGTGGTGATGGCGGTCGCCAGCCAGTCCTCCTTGGCGTGGTGGGCCAGGCGCAGGAGGCGTTCGCCCTCGGCCGACAGGGACAGCAGGATCTGCCGTTGATCGGTGGGGTGCGGGGCGCGGGTGACCAGGCCGCGGTCTTCGAGGGCGGCCAGGGTGGTGCGCATGGACTGCGGGCGCACGCGCTCGGCGCGGGCCAGGTCGGCGACCGAGAGGGGACCTTCCTGGCCGAGACGGCTCAGGGCCACGGCCTGGGAGGGTGTCATCTCGAAACCGGCTCTCGCCGAGCGGAGATGGCGCAGCAGCCGACTGGCCACGACGCGGAGTTCACTCGCGGCGGCCGTGACGTCGGCCGATGGACCGGCTTCTGCGTTCACCCTCCCAGGGTGGCACAAGGTAGGAAGACTTGCAAGTTTACCTGTCGAGTGTGCTGCGGGTGGTGATCGAGTCGGACAGGCGGGTGCGGAGGAAAGCGGTGATATCGGTGCGGGCGGCCTTGGCCTGCGGCACCAGCCCGGGCATGGCGATGAAGGCGTGCGGCGCGCCCGGGTATTCGGACAGTTGGACGGGGATGCCGAAATCGCCGAGACGTTCGGCGTAGCGGCGGCCCTGGTCGGCCAGCGGGTCGAGGGTCGGGATCACGACCAGCGCGGGCGGCTGGCCGGTGAGGTCGGCGTACAGCGGCGAGAGCGGGCGCGGGTCCTCGCCCGGCGGGACGGCCAAGCGCCGGAACAGTTTCAGCCGCGGCAGATTCAAGGTCGGGGTCTCGGCGTAGCGGGTCATCGTCGGGTAGTCGAACATGGTGTCGGTCAGGTCGAAGGCCGGGTTGATCAGCACCTGCGCCAGCAGGGGCAGGCCGGTCGCCGCGGCTCGGATCGCGGTCAGAGCGCTGATCAAGGCGCCGCCGCTCTCGCCCGCGAGAATGACGCGCGCCGGGTCGATACCCCATTCGCCGGGCTGATCCAGGATGTGCCGCAACACATCCCAGTCGTCGTCGACGGCGGCGGTCAGCGGGGTGTCCGGCGCGATCAGGCGATGCTCGACGGAGACGATCACCGCGGGCAGCTCGGCCGCGAGATGGCTGTTGCCCCAATCGCATTGGGCCGCGGTCCCCGCGAAGCCGCCGCCGTGCACATGGAGGACGAGCGGCAGGGCGCCCGCGTGCTCGCCGACCGGACGGTACACCCGGATCGGGACCGTGCGATCGGGGAACGTCACCTGCTGCCATTCGATGCCGGTGCCGCGCGCCGGAAGCCCGGTGACCACTCGCATGAACTTCGAACCCGCCAGCCGATTCGCCCCCGCCACGTGGGCGGTCAACTCCTCGGGCGTCAGGGCCTCCCAGTCCGGGTCCTTGCGTAACGAGTGCAGGATGCGGATTCCGCGCGGTGGCTGGTCGTACTTGCCGGGCCGGGTCTGGTTCTCACCGTCGTGTCTGGACATGGATCCCAGCATCGGCGGGTTTCGTCGGGGTGTATTGAAGAAATGTTCCCGGAGCGACTCAGTGCGCGACCGCCCGCCCACGCGACCGGGTCGACCGCCAGCCACGGCGCGTCCGCGAGAGCCGTCGGCGTCAGGCCCGCGAAGGTCATCGTCTCCCGGCTGAAATGCGATTGATCGGCGTATCCGCTCTCCGCCGACACCCGCGCGGCGCTGCTGCCCGCGGCGAGCCGATGGGTGGCGTCGTCGAATCGGACCAGCTGTGCGGCCCGCTTGGGCGTCAGGCCGATCTGGACTCGGAATCGCGACCACAATCGCTTGCGACTCCACCCGATCTCGTCGGCCAGCGCCTCGACGCGAATCTGCCCGCCGCTCAGGATGATTCGCCGCCAGGCGTAGCTCACCTCCGGGTCGACGGCAGGTCCGCTGCGTTGCCGCGCGGTCAAGGCGTCGTCCAGGATCGCGAATCGTTGGTCCCAGGAACGGCTCTCGTGCATGCGCTCCCGCAGCAGCTCGACCTCGGGACCCCACAGTTCGTCGAGCCCGATCACGCCACCGGACACCTCCGGCGAGCCGCCCAGCGTCGCGTAGGCCACCAGCGGCGAGAGCCGCACCTGCAGCAGATCCACGTTCTGCGCCTGCCCGTACACCCCGATCGGGCACAGACCCACCACGCCGCTGCCCGTGGCCCGGCTCCCGCCGGCGTCCTCGGCCATCACCATGTCCCCGAGGTCGATGAACATCGTCACCGCCGGGAACGGCACCACCGGCAGATGGTCCGGGCCCGACGCGCGCGCCCGGAACCCGGCCATGCTGACCCCGGGGCAGTGGCCCGGCAGTGTCGGGACGGTGACATCCACCAAGGTCCCGGCGACAACGACCGAATCGGCAGCCATGGGCCCATGGTACGAGTCGCCCGTGCCGAGGCCGGAAACGCGATGGCCGATTCCCGCCGGTCATCCCTGATCGGCTGGGCCAGAGTGGGAAGCGGACACGAACGAGACGACGCAGGAGGAAGCGATGAGCGTGTACACGACAATGGCCAGCCCGGTCGGCGAGCTGCTGCTCGCGGGCGAACGGCGCGGGACCGGGGTGGAGCTGACGGCGGTGTCGATGGCGGGCAGTAAAAGCCTTCTGGTGGAAGGTGACTGGGAGGCCGACGCGGACGCCTTCGCCGACGTCGTCGACCAGCTGACCGCGTACTTCGCCGGGGAGCGGGACAGTTTCGACCTCCGGATGGGCGGCCGCGGCACCGATTTCCAGCGCCGGGTGTGGCAGGCCCTCGACCAGATCCCGTACGGCGTCACCGTCACCTACGGGGAGATCGCGAACCGGATCGGCGCGTCCCGGGCGGCGGTGCGCGCGGTGGGCTCGGCCATCGGCGCGAACCCGCTGCTTATCGTGCGTCCCTGCCACCGCGTGATCGGCGCCGACGGATCGCTGACCGGCTACGCCGGGGGCATCGAACGCAAGCAGCTGCTGCTGGAGCTCGAGCGGGCCGCGTGATGACCGCCGTCATCCGCGGTGCCGCGGCCGGGGTCGCCGATCAGGACTGGGCGGCCCTGGCCGGTGAGCTCGACGCGTACGGGCACGCGCTCACCGGGTCACTGCTCACCGCCGGCGAATGCCGCACGCTCGCGGCACTGTACGACGTGGACGACCACTTCCGGTCGACGGTCGACATGGCCCGGCATCGGTTCGGCTCCGGCGAGTACCGCTATTTCACCCACGACCTGCCCGAACCCGTGGCGGCATTGCGGGCCGCCCTCTATCCGATGCTGCTGCCCATCGCCCGGGACTGGGCCGCCCGGCTGGGACGGCCCGGCACTTGGCCGGACCGGCTCGAGGACTGGATCGCCCAGTGCCACCGGGCCGGTCAGACGAAGGGGTCGCAGATCCTGTTGCGTTACGGACCCGGCGACTGGAACGCCCTGCATCGGGACCTGTTCGGGGACATGGTGTTTCCGCTCCAGGTCGTGATCGGGCTGGATGTCCCCGGGGTGGACTACACCGGCGGCGAGTTCCTCATGGTCGAGCAGCGGCCCCGCGCCCAATCGCGCGGCGCGGCGATGGCCTTGCCGCAGGGGCACGGTCTCGTCTTCACCACCCGCGACCGTCCGGTCCGCAGCTCCCGAGGCTGGTCGGCCGCGCCCATGCGACACGGCGTGAGCCTGGTCCGATCGGGGCGGCGACGCACCCTCGGCCTCGTCTTTCACGATGCCTGACCATGCGCGAGACCGTGCGTGACAGGGAGTACGTCCTGCTCGGGGTGGACGGCCGCCCGTACCGCAGCCGCACGCCCGGTGTCCTCGGTGGCCACCGCCGCCTGAAGATCTACGGCCGACTCGACTGCCCGGCCGCCCTGCGCGCCCTGGCCCGCGGCGGCTACGTATCCCATCGCGTGTTCTTCGCCGACGAGCAGACGGCCATCGCGGCCGGTTACCGACCGTGCGCGGTGTGCTCCCGGCCCGCCTACCGGGAGTGGCGCGCCGGCCGGGCCGGGTGAGCCCGTCCGCCTCGACAAACGATCAAGACCAGTCGGTACCTATACGCTGGACCCCATGTTTGCCGCCGTTCTCCGCCAGGGAATCATGGACGAACCGCTGTGGTATCGGCCGGACCGTTAGTCGCTCGGTGACGTGGAAACCTATTCTGGGGACGTGAGTGTGGAAACCATCGGTGAACCGGGACCCTTGCCGCGTGGCCGGCACGGGCTGACCCGCGAGCAGGTGGAGGCCTCGCAATACCGGCGCTTGTGCACCGCCGTCCTGGAAGCGGTGGGCGAGCTCGGCTTCGCGGCCACCACCGTCGCCGATATCGTGACCCGCGCCCAGGTGGCGCGCCGCACCTTCTACTCCGTCTTCGGCGGCAAGGACGAATGTTTCGCCGCCGCCTACGATCTCGCCGTCGGCGCCGCGCTGGAACAACTGAAGGACACCGTCACCGGGCTCGAAGGCGTGTCCTTCGCGGACCGGGTGCGGATCTCCTTCGAGATCTACCTCGGCTTCCTCGCCATCCAGCCCGGCGCGGCCCGCGCGCTGTATGTCGAAACCCTCGCCGCCGGACCGGGTCTGGTGGCTCACCGGCTGCGCGTGCACGACCGGTTCGCCGACTACATCATGGCGGTGGCGCAGGTCGGGGTGCGCGACGGCGATCTGGTGGCCGAACCGGATCGGGAGATGGTGGACATGCTGCTCGGCGGGATCGACGACCGGGTGCGCGCCTGCCTGCACACCAAGGGCGCCCAGGCGCTGCCGGAACTGGTCCCGCTGTTCACCCGCACCGCCGTCGCAATCGCGAGCACCCCCGCGCCCTGACCGCTGTTCCCCGCCACAATCCCCGGGAGGCCCGGACCGCACACGCTGTCACCTGGCACAATGCCGGTGACACGGGCGGTGGCCCGCTCCTACGGTCGCAAGGGAATTCGACGCGTTCGGTCGGGTTCGCAGGACCGTAGGGGAGAGTTCATGAGACCGACCATCCGTACCCGCGGCAGCGCCGTGTTCGCCACCGTCACCGCGCTCGCCGTGGCCTTCGCCACCGGCGTGGCCAGCTCCGAACCCGAGGCCGCGCCCGATGCGGGCAGCTCCTCGGGCTCGGCGGTGGTCAGCACCGCCACCGACACCATGGGCGTGGGTCCGGAGATGTCGGCCTATCTGGCCGCTTTCGCCTACGGGCTGACCCACCCGGACGCCGCGCCGCCGGGCGCCAACGACTGGAACTGCAAGCCGAGCGCCGAACATCCGCGGCCGGTGGTGCTGGTGCACGGCACCTGGCTCAATACCTACGACAGCTTCGCGTTCCTGTCGCCGCAGGTCGCGCGGGCCGGATTCTGTGTCTTCGCCTTCAATTTCGGCCGGGAGACACCCCTCGCGGGCGGCGGCATCGGGCCGATCCTACCGGGACGCTTCGGTGTCGGGCCGATGGGGGATTCGGCGAAGCAGCTCGCGGGGTTCGTGGATCGCGTCCTGGCCGCCACCGGCGCGCCCGCGGTCGACGTGATCGCGCATTCCCAGGGCGGGCCGGTCACCAGCCAGTACCTGAAATTCGAAGGCGGACAGGGCAAGGTGCGCAAGGTCGTCAGCTTCGGTGCGACCAGCCACGGCACCTCGCTGCTCGGCATCGCCACGCTGGGGCGGGTGATCACCAACCTGGGGGTGAACATTCTCGGCTTCTATCAGCCGTTGATCGGCCAGGCCAATACCGAGCAGGTCGTCGGCTCGCCGTTCTACGCCAGGCTCACTGCCGACGGCGACACCGTGCCGGGCGTCGAATACACCGCCGTCGGCACCCGCCACGACGAGATATCCAACCCCTACGAGTGGACCTTCCTCACCCCCGGCCCCGATGCGAGCGTGGAAAACATCACGCTGCAACAGGATTGCCCCGAGGACGTGTCCGACCACCTGACCGTCATGTACTCGCCGCGGGCGGCCTCGATCGCCCTGCGCGCCCTCGACCCGGTCGCGCACCCGGCCCTGGTCTGCACCTTCAACCCCTGGATGATCGGCGGCAGCGGCCACATCTAGCCGCTGCGGAACGGAAAGGACGACGATGACGATCGGCGATGCGATCGAAACGAGCAGTGTCACAACAGAACCGGAGGCGGTCGGCGGAAGACCGCTGCTGCCGGGGGAGGATCCGTTCTATCGATCGCCGATCGACCCGGCGTCCGTCGCGCCGGGCACCATCCTGAGGTCGCGGCCCGTGCGGCTGGCCCTGTTCGGACGCATTCCGCAGCGCGTGCGAGCCTGGCAACTGCTGTACCGCAGCACCGATCTCGACGGTGCGCCCGAGGCGACGGTCACCACCGTCCTGCTGCCCTGGGACGCCGACCCGGCCGTGGACCGGCCGCTGGTGTCGTTCCAGTGCGCCATCGACGCGGTAGCCCCGAAATGCTTCCCCTCCTACGCTTTACGGCACCGCGCCCGCGCGCTCGGCGCCATCCCGCAGGTGGAGTTCCCGCTCATCGCCGCCGCCCTGGCCCGCGGGTGGGCGGTGTCGGTGCCCGACCACGAGGGCCTCGACGGCCACTTCGGTGCGGCCCGCGAACCGGGCCACCGCGCACTCGACGGCTTGCGCGCGGCCCTGCGCTTCGAGCCACTGGGCCTGGGTCCGCGGACCCGAATCGGGTTGTGGGGCTACTCCGGTGGCGGACTGGCCACCGTGTGGGCCGCCGAGCTGGCGGCGAGCTACGCGCCCGAACTCGATATCGTCGGCGCGGTCGCGGGGTCACCGGTGGGCGATCCCGCCGAGGCGTTCGTCCGGCTGAACGGCTCACCGTTCGCGGGTTTCGCCATGGTGTTCACCTCCGGCCTGCGCCGCGCCTACCCGGCACTCGACGGCTGCGTGCGCGGCCTGGTGTCGGAGGAGTACCTGCGGCTGCTCGACGACGCCGAATCCATCGCCACCTTTCCGCTGCTGGCCCGCTATGCCGGGCGAAACGCCAACCGGCACATCCGCGGTGGGCTCGGCGCGCTGCTGACCCGCCCCGAGATGCGGGCCGTCCTCGACGACATCCGCCCCGGCGCCCAGGCTCCCGCCATGCCACTGCTGGTCGTGCAGGGCGTCAACGACGAGGTGATCGCGGTCGCCGACGTCGACGCCCACGTGCGGCGCTACCACGAGCGCGGCGCCCACGTGCGCTACCTGCGCGACCGGCTCAGCACGCATCTGCCGTTGCAGTTCATCTCCATTCCCGTGATGGTGGACTGGCTGGCCGATCGCCTCGCCGATCGCCCGCTACCACCGGCCGAGGTGCGCACCGTGTGGTCGGTCGCCGCCTCCCGGCGCGCCGTGCGCGAACATGGTCACTTGGCGGCACTGGTCGCGACCATGGTGTCGGGCCGCCCGATCCGCACCCGATCGGACTTCCGATAACTGCGCGCCACCAGCGCCGACCGCAGATACCACAGCCCCGACGGCTGCGCCGGATCGAATCCAGTCAGCTGCCCGATCCGCTTGAGCCGATTGTCGACGGTATTGGTGTGCACGCCCAGCAAGCGCGCCGTATGCCGTCGACTCAGGTCGTTGCCGATATGGCGGCGAAGGGTTTCCAGCAGTTCGGGATGCGCGTCGAGCGGATCGAGCAGGGTGCCGAGGTATTCGCGGGCCGGGCCGGGACGGGTCAGCTGGTATTCCATGGCCAGGTCGTCGAAACGGTGCAGGCCGGGTACGCATTCCAGGCGGTGCACCATGTCGAGCAGTTCGTGCGCCTGCTCGGCGGCCTCGGGAATGCGTGGCGTCTCCGCGTGGATCACCGTGGCGGTGACCGGAACCTGTGCGGCCGTGGACAATCCGGAGATCAGGTCGGCCAGTTCGTCGCCGGTCGCGGCGGTGGCGGGCAGCAGCACGGTGCCGCCGTCGGCGCTGAGCAGCGACAGCGCCCGGCCGTCGCCGCGCCGCGCCAGCTCGGACTGGATGCGCCGCAGCTTGCGCCGCGCCACCACCTCGCCGTCCACGCGGGTGTCGGATTCCCCCGGATGCGGCGGGATGCTCAGGGCCAGTACGTGATACGACTCGTCGATCTCGATCCCGCCCGCTCGGGCCATGGTGGAGGCGGGATGCCCGGCCAGCAGTGCGGAGGCCACGGTGTGCACCGCCGTGTGGTGTTCGGCCACCACCGCGCGGTGCTCGCGCACATAGGCCACCGCGAAGGTCGAATCCACCATGGCCAGCACCTCGAACAGGCGGCGCGCGGTCACCGCGAGCCGGGCGTAGTCCTCGGGGCCGGTGGCGTCGACGATGAGATCGAAGCCCAGGGCGAAGCCGTCGTGCACCGCCCGGTGGATGGTGCCGATCGGAATGCCCTCGCGCGCCCAGTCCGCGCCCGCGCGTTGCAGCCGTTCGATCTTGGCGCTCACGTCCCGGCCCTCGAGGACGCCGGCGGCCAGTTCCAGGCAGGTGCGGGTGACGGTGGTGACCTCACCGCGCAGCGCGTCCCCGGGCAGGGTGCCGCAGCGGGCCACGTGTTCGGCGAAATGCGCGACGAGGGCGGCCGAGAGACCGCGCGCGTCGCGCAGGGGTCCGGAAATCGGTGCCGCCGTGAGGGGTTGCGTTGCCTTGATCATGCGCGTTGCCTCCACAGCAGTCTGGGAACGCTGGCGTTCCTACTGGACCGTAACTGTAGCCGGGGTCACGTTTCGCGGCAATATGCGTGACCGGTCCTCACAACGGCGAATACCGCACTGCGCGTTGGGGCGACAGTGCGGTCATCGCGGCGGCGGTGGGGCCCAGGATGTCCGGCCGCCGCTGGATCAGCTGGTCAGGCCCGCGAAGAACGCTCGGATGTCACCCACGAGCAGGTCGGGCACCTCGAGCGCGGGGAAGTGGCCACCGGAGTAGAACTCCGACCAGTGCACGACATGGTGAGCCTGCTCCGCGAATCGCCGAATCGCGTAGTCGCCGTTGGCGAACACCGCGACACCGGTCGGCACCGTGCCCTTCGGATTGGGCATGAACATGGTGTGGTCGTGAAAGCGCTCGAAGTAGTAGTCGGCGACGCTGCGCGCGGTGTCGGTGAGCCAGTAGACGGCCACCGTGGTCAGGATCCGGTCGCGGTCGATGGCCTGCTCGGGCAACTCGTGACGCTCGTCGGTCCACTCCTGGTACTTCTCCACGATCCAGCCCAGCTGTCCCGCGGGCGAATCCGCCAGCAGCTGCGCCAGCGTGTGCGGGCGGGAACCGGCCAGGTTCATGTACGCCGAGCCGTCGTCCTGGAAGCGCTTCATGCCCGCCAGCCGCTTTCGGTCGGCGTCGCCGAGCGCGGCCATATCGGCCGGATCGCCGGTCGGGAAGGTGACCAGGGCGTTCACGTGCACACCGATCACATGGTCGGTGTGCTCGCGGGCCAGGCGCGGGGCCACGAACGCGCCGTGGTCACCGCCCTGCACGCCGTAACGGTCGTAGCCGAGGCGCGCCATCAGCTCGGCCAGAGCGGCGGCGACTCTGCCGTCGTGCCAGCCGGTTTCGGTGAGCGGGCCGGAGAAGCCGTGCCCTGGCAGGGTCGGGATGACCAGGTGGAAAGCCGGGGCGTCGGGGTCGCCGTGGGCGGCCGGATCGGTCAGCGGGCCGATCAGGTCCAGGAAGTCGGCGGGCGTGCCGGGCCAGCCGTGGATCAGCAGCAGCGGGGTCGCGTCCGGGCGGGCCGAGCGGATGTGCAGGAAGTGCAGGCGCTGGCCGCCGACCGTGGTGGTGAATTGCGGGTGCGCGTTGAGGGCGGTCTCGACCGCGCGCCAATCGAACTTCTCGGCCCAGTAGGCGGCGAGCTCGCGCAGGTAGGCGGTGGGCACGCCGCGCTCCCAGCCGATGCCGGGGATCTCGTCGATCCACCGGGTGCGGGTCAGGCGGTCGCGCAGGTCGTCGAGGTCGGCCTGCGGGATGTCGATGCGGAAGGGGTGGATGGCGCGGTTCTCGGTGTCGCTCATGCCATCGAGTTTTCCGATAAAGACCGGGTGGCCACATCACGACAATTCGTTATTTTGTGTCCGGGCTGGGCGAAATGCGAAGGTGCGGCATGATCGTGGCGTGGTGAGTTTCCCCGGCAGCAGTGTCCTGGTCGGTCGGGCCGCGGAGGTGTCCGCGGTGGTCGAGGCGGTCGGTGATGCCCGCACGCAGACCGTGCTCATCGCGGGGGAGGCCGGGATCGGGAAGTCCCGGCTGGTCGCGGAGTTCACCGAGCGACTCGGCGGCGACGCGCTGGTACTGCTGGGCCGATGTCCCGAACTCGGCGCCGCGGGTGTCGCCTACGCGCCGTTCCTGACCGTGCTGCGCGGACTCGTCAAACGACTCGGCGGTGAGGCGGTGGCGACACTGCTGCCGCCGCATCCGGCGCTCGCCAACTGGCTTCCGCAGCTGGCCGTCCATACCGGCGGCGCGGCGCCCGAGGCCGATCGGATCCGGCTGTTCGGTGAAATCCTCACGCTGCTGGAGCAATTGGCGATGGCGCGGCCGGTGGTACTGGTACTCGAGGACCTGCACTGGGCCGACGACGCCAGCCGGGAGCTGCTCACCTTTCTGGCCGCCAATCTCGCCGACGCCAATGCCCTGCTGGTGGGCACCTACCGGCCGGGCGAGGCGGGGCCGCTGCGCGGACTGGTCGCCGAACTGCGCCGCAACCCGGGCGTGCACGTCCTGGAACTGCATCCGCTGACCCGGCACGAGGTCGGCCGTCAGCTTGCCGCCCTGCTCGGGCGCGAACCCGGAACCGCGCTCATCACCAAGGTTTTCGACCGCAGCGGCGGCAACCCGCTGTTCGTGGAGGCGCTGGGCCAGTGCCCCGACGAACTCCCCGCCGACCTCGCCGACCTGCTCCTCGGATTCCAGACCGGTCTGTCCGCACAGGCGCGCGCCGTCGTCGCCCCCGCCGCGGTCCTCGGCTCCCCGATCCATCACGACCTCCTCGCCGCGACGGTCGACTTCCCTCCGGACGAACTACCCGGCGCCCTGCGTGAACTCGTCGACCGCCACCTGCTGCTCACCACCGACACCGGCTACGAATTCCGCCACGGCCTCATCCGCCAGGCCATATACGACCACCTGCTCCCCATCGAGCGCACCCGTCTGCACACCCGCGCCGCCGCGGCCCTGCACGCCCGCGGCGACGCCCTCGACTCCGAATCCCACGCCGACCTCGCCCGCCACGCCCGCGCCGCCGGGGACCTCGACCGGGCCCTGCGCGCCTACTGGTCCGCCACCGCCGGAGTCCCCGCCACCCACCCCGAACGCCTCCGCCTCCTCGAACAAATCCTCGCCCTCTGGGACCGGGTCCCCGCCCCCACCGAGGTCCTCCCCACCACCAAACTGTCTGTCCTGGAACAGATCGTCGACGTCGCCGTCGCCTGCGGAGCCACCGAACGCGGCATCGCCGCCGCCGACGCGGCCCTCGCCCTACTGGCCCCCGCGGCCGCCGCCGCACCTGCCACGCTGCCGGTGTGGAGCCAGGACGCCGCCGCGGTCGGCGAGCTTGTGTCCGTGCACCTGGATGGTGGGACAGTCGCGGGCGAGGACGGCGAAATCGACTACGCCGGTGCCGATTCCGAGCGCTCGGCCCGGATGTACCGGCGGCGCGCCTATCTGCGTGCGACCACCGGGACCGGCCCGGGAGCGGACCTCGAGCGGGCGCTGACGCTCATGGCCGAGACCCCGGACAGTCTCGAGAGAGCTGAGGCGTTGGTGCAATCGGCTGCCGCACGGGTGTTCCAAGGCGACGCGGCAGGGTCGGCGGCCCGCGCGCGCGAGGCCTTGGCCATCGCGCGGCGGCTCGGCGCGGACGCCTTGGTGGCGCGGGCGCACGCGCACCTGGGATTGGCGGGCGCTGCGGCCGCCGGGGGCTCCCTGACGGCCGACGCCGCCGATGACGGGGACGTCCTGCCGGAGGGGGATGGGCTGGCGCAACCTTTTTCGCGGACGACCGGCGAGGGGGCGATCGAGAGCTGTGCGCGGCCCGGGGGTGATGCGCCGGTCGGGAGTGGTGCGCGCCCCATTGGTGGCGGCCCGGGGGACAGCGTTGCGCGGCCCGCGAGCGATGGCCTCGCCGGGGATGGTGTGTGGCCTGGGGGTGATGCGTCGGCCGGGGACGGTGCGCGGTCCGGCCGGGATCTCGGGGCGGGCGGGCGCGAGCGGGTGGCCGGCGCGGCCAGTGAAACAGATTGGGCACTGGGGCATTTCGCGCAGGCGCATCGGGCGGCGGCGCTGGCGGGGGATGCGCGGATCGTGGTGGATGTGGCCACGTGGGAGTCGGCGGTGCTGGTGGGGGCCGGGCGGTACGAGGCGGCGATCACCGCGGTGCGGCAGGGGTTGCGGGCGGCGCACGAGTCGTTCCGGTTCGCGGAGTCGGCGCCGATTCTGTTCGTGAAGTGGGGGCAGGCGCTGGCGGCCCTGGGGCGGTGGGACGAGGCGCGGGCGGTGGTCGACGAGACCCAGCTCGCGCAGTTGCCGCCATTGAGCAGGGCGGCGTTGCTGGTGTGCTTCGGACGGATCTCCTTGGCCACCGGGGATTTCGTGGCGGCCAGGGAAGGGGCGGTCACCGCCGCGCGGCTGCTGGGGGACAGTCGGTGGGCGGCGCAGTATCGACTCGAACTGGCGGCTTTGAACTCCACACTGGCGTTGGTGGGAGACGACGAGGGCGCGGCGGCGACGGAGTTGATCCGGGTACTCGAAGGCGGCGACGGGGTCGGGACGCTGTTCGCGCATCCGCACGAGGCGTGGCCGCTGGTGGTGCTCGGTGCTCGAATCACCGGAGCGCCACCGGAATTGCTCGCGCTGGGGGACACGCTCCCGACGGCGTCGCCGGTGGATGCCGCCCAGCGTGCCGCGTTCACCGCGCACCTGGCGGGCACCGCGGCCCGCTGGTCGGAGGCCGTCGCGGCGTGGCGCGGTGTCGGACGGCCCTACGATGTGGCCATCGCCCTGCTGGGTCTCGCGGAAGCGGCCGCGGCCGAAGGCAATCGGATCGAGGCGGTGTCGGCGCTGCGAGAGTGCCTCGACGTCGCCGCCGCATTGGGCGCGGTCCCGCTGGCCGCAGCCGCCGCGGCGTTGGCCGAGCGGGCCCGCCTCCCGCTCGAAGGATCCGCCGAGCGTGCCCCGAAAGCCAAGAGCGGCACCATGTCCGGGCGCTCCGGCCTGACCGCGCGTGAGCTGGACGTCCTGCACCTGGTCGCCAAGGGCCTGAGCAATCGCGCACTGGCGGCGGAATTGTTCATCAGCGCCAATACCGCCGGGGTGCACGTCTCGCGGATTCTCGCCAAGCTGAGCGTCGCCAGCCGGACCGAGGCCGCCGCCTTCGCACACGAGCACGGCCTGCTGACCGCCGGTGACGACGACTGAGCGTCAGGTCAGCCGGGGCGGCATGCCGAACAGGTCGAAGATCTCGTCGAGCTGGTAGACGATCAGATTGGTGATGAGACCGTCGCGCACGGTGAAGACCTGCAGGGTGTGCCGCTCGTACCCGTCGCCGTCGCGGGAATAGGCCGCCAGGCCGGGCTGGCCGTTGGCCCACACCGGCTCCAACCGCCAATCGGAGCCCTTCCATTCGAACACCCGCGCCATGAACCCGACATACGCCGCGCGGCCCAGGTACCAATTGAGCATGGGCGGCATTTCCATGATCACGTCATGGGACAGCAGCTTCTCCAGGGCGCTCAGGTCGGCCTTGCGGAAGGCGGTGACATAGTTGTCCACCACGGCGCGCTGCTCGGCCCGCTCGGTCACCTCCTCCTCGCGAATGCCGTTCTGGCCCAGAGTTTTCCGTGCCCGCTGCAACGCGCTGTTCACGGCCGCCGGGGTCATGTCGAGAGCCTGCGCCACGTCCGCGGCGGGCCAGTCGAGCACCTCGCGCAGCACCAGCACCGCGCGCTGACGCGCGGGCAACTGCTGCATGGCGGCGACCAGGGCGAGCCGCAGACTGCCCTGCGCCACCGCGGCATCGGAGGGGTCGCCGAGCAGGACATCCGGAATCGGTTGCAGCCAGGGGATTTCCCCGCCGTGCACGAGGTCCTCGCGCGGATCGTCGCCCGGTGCGTGCCCGAGGCCCGACGGCATGGGCCGCCGCCCACGCTGTTCGAGCGCGGTCAGGCAGGCATTGGTGGCGATCCGGTACAGCCAGGTCCGCATCCCGGCCCGGGTCTCGTCGTAACTGTCGCGGGAGCGCCAGGCCCGCAGATAGGTTTCCTGCACCAGATCCTCGGCGTCCTGCACCGACCCGAGCATGCGGTAGCAATGGGCCAGCAATTCGCGCCGATATCGGTCGGTGCGCGCCGCGAAGTCGGCGTCCGCCATGCTCTCACTCCTCGAAACCCGGCCCCCACCGGTCGAAACAGGGCCCTGCCGAACTTTCTACACCGCGAGCGATGAATCGGGCGCACCTCGCCGGTAGGTACTCGTGAGCCGCCACACCGGGCGGCCGTCGACCGAGGAGTAACCATGAACGACACCGCCGTCCGCGAGACCACCGACCGTGACGCCGTCCTGACCGTCCTGAAGGACCTCTACGTCGCCTGGGCCGCCAATGACGCCGACGCGTTCGTCGCCGACTACGACCCCGACGCCACCTCGATCCTGCCCGGCGTGTTCCGCAGCGGCCGCGCGGAGGTGCGGGACGGCATGGCCGCCGGATTCGCGGGCCCGCTGCGCGGTTCCAGCGTCCTGGACGAACCCCGGCAGGTCCGGTTCCCGGCCCCCGACACGGCTGTGGTGGTCAGCCGCGCCGCCATTCTCATGGCCGGTGAGACCGAGGCCCCGGCCGACCGCTGGGTGCTGGCGACCTGGACCCTGGTCCGCCGGGAGAACCGCTGGCTGATCACGGCGTACCACAACTGCGCCGCCTGATTCGTCGCCCGAAAAGACCGGTGGCACACCGGCACGGGAGGTCCCGCGCCGATGCGCCACCGGAAGGTGTTGCTACGGAACAACTTCCACGATGTCACCGGGGTTCAGGTAGTTGAAGAACTCCCGCGCGCCGTCCGGGGTCATCCGGATACAGCCGTGCGACTTCTTGTCGACCGGTCCGATGTGGAAGGCGATGTCGCCGTTGAAGAAGACCGCGTACTCCATCGGGGCGTTGTGCATCGTGCTCCAGTGGAACGGCTTCTTGAAGGCGACGTGGAAGACGCCCGGCGGAGTCTCGTAGCCGGGCATGCCGTGGGAGATGGGGGTGGGGCCGAAGATGACCTTGCCGTTGTCCATCAGCCACGCCTCGTTGGTGCTGAGCTTGAGGCAGGCGCGCGTGCCGGCCGTCGCGCACGGCGCATTGACATCGCCGGGGGCGATGCCGGGGATGATCGCCGGAATACCGGGCACGTCCGGTCCACCGGGCCACAATGGTTCGGCTTGCGCGGGCGCGGCCGCGAGTCCTGCGGCGGCCACACCGGCGAAGACCGCCGATCGCGCCGCCAAGCCGAGGGAACTTCTGCTGCTCATCGCGTTCGACCCTCTCCTAGCCTTGCCCACCGCCCTGTTCGAACTCGCCTGCCAGGGCGAAGGGACTCTTCCGTTGACACAAGCACGGGACCAAGAGGTACCGGTAGATCATTCTGACTGGTGCCGAGAGCGATTCGCGGGACAAAACGCGTCAAGCGCGCCGACACGCCCGTTCGAAATGCACGGCACGCCGAATCCGCCCCGCTCCCGGGCGTGGCGGCGGGCTCATTTGACCGGGGGCAGCGTGCGCTCCTGCGGGTCGACGCCGGTCGGCCGGTGCGCGCCATTGTTGGGAATGTTCGGGCGCGGCGCGTTGGCGGACCCGCGAATCTGCTGGTCGTCGGGCGGATTGTTGCAGTAGTTCCAGCGTCCGAAGGTGCGGTCGGTGGCGATGGTCGCCGCCAGCGCCGGCACCGGGTACTGGCACCACGGCCGGCTCCAGATGTCGAGGATGGTGTAGAACTCGCCGTCGTGCGCGGGCACGCCCATGGCGGAGGTGCCGATGACGAGGGCCGGGAACAGCGCCCGGACCGCGGGCAGCCGCAGCAGCGCGGCCTGCACGATGGCCCGCATGGTGGTGGCCAGGCTCTGGATCGGATCCATGTTCCGGTCCAGGGTGGCGCCCAGGACGGCGATCTGCTCGGGCGCGCGATCGAGCAGTCCGCGCAGTTCGCCGTCGGCGGCGCGGGCCTGTTCGACCAGGATCGACGAATTGCGGGTCACCGTGGCCAGATCCGGCTGGGCGTGCGCGGTGGTTCCCGCGATGACCTGCAGGTTCTGTAGCAGGCTGACGGTCTGCGGGAGCCGGTTGTCCAAGCCGGTCGTGGCCACGCTCAGACCCTCGATGAGCCCGCGCAGCTGATCGGGTCCGCCGCCGAGCGCGATGTCCATCTGATCGAGGATCACCCCGATCTTGTCCGGATCGATCGAGGCGATGAGCTCGTTGCTGTCGGTCAGCGTCTGCCATATCGGCGTCGGGGTGCTGATCTTGCTCGGGTCGAACCGCACCACCTGCCCGTCGTGCAGGTACGGCGGCGCGTCGGTGTGCGGCCGGAAATCGATGTACTGCTCGCCCGCGGAGGACAGCGCCGCCACCGCGATCTCGGTGTCGGCCGGAATCCGGTACTTCTTCTCGATGTCCGCCGTCGCCGCGATTCCGGCCCCGCCGTCGATGATGTCGACCGACCGGACCGAGCCGACCCGGAACCCGCGCCAGGTCACATCGTTACCGGCCTGCAAACCGCCGGAGCGATCCAGTTGCACGGTGACCGAGTAGGTGTTGCCCGGTCTCTGCACCCGCGCCACGGTGATCAACAGATATGCGGCTCCGACCGCGAGTAGCACGATCAGAGCCAGATTCGAGTAGAGCAGTTTGTGTCCGCGCAGCACGCTCAAGAGGCCCGCCTCCACCGCTGAATAGCAGCCAATAGGGTTCGATGCACAGCAACTACCAGGCGAAACTGCGCGCTATCTAACCACAGTCGGGCCGCTGGACCCGGCGGGGGCGGGTGGTCCGGGCGGGGCGAGTTACAACGTCACCCCTTCCGCAGCGCGCCCAGGTGCGCCTCGATGGCCTTCACGGCCTGGCCGACCCCGTCCTCGGCGGCGATCCGGGCGGCCAGCCGAGTCGCGTTGTCGCGCAGCGCGGTATCGGTGGTGGCGCGGCGGAGGGCGTCGGTGAGCCGGTCCTCGGACATCTTCGCGTACGGGATGGTCGCCGGGCTCACGCCCAGATCGATGAGGCGCTGCGCCCAGAAGGGCTGATCGGCGTAGACGGGCGCGCCGATGGCCGGGACGCCGGCGCGCAGGCCCGCGGCGGTGGTGCCCGCGCCGCAGTGGTGGACCACCGCCGCCATGCGCGGGAACAGCCAATCGTGCGGGGCCTCACCGATGGTCAGCACGTCGTCGCCGCTGACGTCGAGGTTGAGCCAGCCGCTCTGCACGACGCCGCGCACGCCCGCCCGGCGAAGGGCCGCGGCGATGATCCGGCCGGTGCGGGCGGTGCCTTCCTTGCTGTCGGCCATGCTGCCGAAGCCGATGAACACCGGCGGCGGACCGGCGGCCAGGAAGTCGGTCAGTTCGGCGGGCGGTTTCCAGCCGTCGGGGCGCGGCGGCCACCAGTAGCCGGTGACCTCCAGACCCGGCCGCCAATCGGCCGGGCGCGGAACGACACTGGGGGAGTAGCCGTTGAGCATCGGCCAGCCCGCCGCGGTCCGGGCCCGGCGCAGGTCGTACACCGAGATCGGCGGCAGCCCGAGTTCGCGGCGGAAGAAGGCGACGGTGCTCGCGTAGAAGCGGTCGTTGAACCAGGCGCCGAAGTCGGCGGCCAGCCGGTTGCCGCGCGCGCCGAAATCGTGAGCGCCGTACGCGGAAGGCGCGTGCTCGGCGGTGGCGGACAACGGCTGGAACCGCAGCCCGATCGAAGGGACGCCCTTGGCCTCGGCCAGTGCCAGGCCCGCGTACTCCGTCGGCGGCGGCAGCAGCAGGACATCGGCGGGCTCGTCGATCAGCGCGCGGATCATGCCCAGCCCGAGGCTGCGAACTCCCTTGGGGGAGGAGAACTTCCAGCCGGCGGAGAGCCGATTGACATCCGGATCGGTCATGTCGATGTCGATATCGTGTGTCATCTCCCGGAATTCGAGCCCGCATCCGGTGATCTGCTCCGCGAACAGGGTGTGCGCGGCCACCACCACCTCGTGTCCCGCGTCGCGCAGCCCCACGCCCAGCCCGGTCAGCGGCGCGATATCGCCGCGACTGCCGATGCCGACCAGAATGATCCTGCTCATCGGACCTCCACACTCTCGATAATGGTGAGCCAGCGGGTGACGATGGCCCGCATCCGGTCCGCGCCGATCCCGCCGTCGGGGGAGTGCACCGAATAGTGCACCTGCTCGACGCCTTCGGGCTTGCTGGTGCCCAGGAACAGGCTCATGTCGAACATCTTCAGCCGGGCCTGCTCCCGCGAATGCGCGTCGGGAATCCACACGCCCACGTCGCCGAGGAAGTTGAAATAGAACTTCGGCGAGTTGAAAGTCAGGAAATGCGACCAGCTTTCGGGGTGATGCCAGCGCAACAGCGTGAAATCCTCCGGGTGCGTGGGATATCCGTCGAGGGCGTCGTGCAGCCGGTCGGTCAGGGTGCCGGTGGCGGGGCGCAACAACCACGGGTAGTCGTCGGAGATCCAGGCCACCGTGCGCGACAGATCGGTGCCCGGCCGCAAGCGGCTGTAGCGGCCGTGCTTCTGCACGGTGATGGGCCGGGCCACGCCGGTCGCGTCCTCGATGGCCAAACCCAGTGTGACGAGCAGGATCCGGGTGTAGCTGGCCCCGAGCGCCGCGGGCAGTTCGACCAGCAGCCGCTGTGCCAGCGCGCCGTCGATGACGCCGTCGAAGTGCGCCGACTTCGGGGTTGCGGGCCGGTCCAGGGTGGTCGGTTCGATATCCGAGGCGGCCAGCCAGTAATCGCGTTCGCCGACCCGGGTCTTCGCGTACTCGTCGAGGAATTCCGCCCACTCCGATCCGGTGATCGGTTCCGGCGGCAACGCGATCTCCTCGCCCGCCTCCCATTGCCGGGCGTAGGTGGCGATGTCCTCCCACAGGACCCACATCGAGATGCCGTCGATGGCGATGTGGTGGGCGGTGAACAGCAGGATGCTCACGTCGAAGGAGCGGGTGAGCAGTACCGCGGTGACGATCTTCCCGGCGGTCGGGTCCAGCCGTAGATTGGCCGCGGCGGACTGCTCCTGGATCAAGGTCGTGAGTGCCTCGGCGTCGAGGTCCTCGATGTCCATGGCCCGCACGTCGACGCGGCCGGGGTCGATGACCCCGCCGGACTCGGGCTCGATCTCGCAGGAAGCGTTCTCGCCGTAGCTGTATCGGCTGCGCAGCGATTCGTGGGTGTCGATCAGGGTGTTGATCAGCTTCCGCGCGTCCTCGAGGCCCATGCCGACCGGGACCGGGCAGGGGATGGTGACGCCGAAGACGGCGGGATTCTCGTCCCAGGTCAGGAATTTCCTGGCGGCGGCCGTCAGCCGCCCGGGGCGCAGATCTGTCATGAACTTCCTCTTGCCGGTTGTCGGGTCATCGAACGGTGGTGAGGGACAGCACGTCCTCGCCGAGCAGGCGCAGGCTGTCCCAGCCCGCCTCGATCGGCAGGCCGCCGATCAGCGGGTTCATCAGGATCTCGGTGCGCCCGTCCGCGATCTGGTCGCGCAGCTGCGCCGGGGTGAGGATCTCCAGATAGCCGTGGGCGCGCAGGGACTCGACCGAATCCGGCACGGCGTCGTGCGGGCGGTGAATGCCCTCGCGGCCCCACGACGCGTACTCGCGGATCTCGGTGAGAATGTGCGGGGCGAAGTCGTGCCAGGCCCGATCCGGGTCCTCGTGCAGCAGGGTGTGGCGGCTGTCGGGCTCGGGTTTGTGGATGTAACCGCTTGTGCCGCAGCGGATCAGTTCCCGCTCGTAGAGTTCCTCCACCTCCGGCGCGGGCAACGGCAGTGCCAGCCCGAGCCCGAAGCGCGCGGCCCGCCGCGCGGTCGCCGGGCTCATCCCGGCGACCAGCAGATGCGGATGCGGCTTGCTGAACGGCTTGGGCGTGACCTCGAAGGACTGCCCGCCTCGCCGCACCGGCTCGTCCCGCCAGGCCGCGAGCATGATCTCCAGCGCCTCGTCCATGAGCTTGCCGCGCCGCGCGAAATCCCGTCCGAGCGCGGCATATTCGGCCGGTCGGTACCCGATCGCGGCGAGAACGGTGAGCCGCCCGCCCGCCAGATTGTCGAGCACCGCCAGATCCTCGGCCAGCCGCACCGGGTCGTACAGCGGCACGATCAACGCCCCGATGCTGATCCGGATCCGCTCGGTACGCGCCGCCACCGCCGCCGCCATCAGCAGCGGCGCGGGCAGCCACCCGGTGCCCGACCCGTGGTGCTCCTCGACATTCACCACCGCGAACCCGACCCGCTCGGCGTACTCGGCCATCGCGAGCGCGGCCCGATACCGCTCGTGATTCCCGGCCCGAGGGTCGTCGACATTGGTCATATTGAGCTTGAGCGCCGCCACCACGTTCATGCCAAGCAATATCGAATGACCCGATGCCCCAGGACAACCTGCGGAGAAGCCCCAGTCGGGTGCCGTGCCCTGGGGTGGCACCACCGGCAGAGGTGCCCGGTGTCGCGCTGCCACCGGTGGGGGTGCTCGACGGTGTGAGAACTACTCCCGGGGTTCGTCGAGGAGGCCGAGTTGGGCCGCGCGCACCCCGATCTGGAAGCGACTGCGGACCTCGAGGCGGGTCATGAGGTCGGCGATGTGGCGGCGGTAGGTGCGCAGGGACATGTCGAGGCGGCGGGCGGCTGTCTCGTCGATGAGGCCCAGGTTGAGGGTGTTGAGGACCGCGCGGGCGGTGGGGCTCAGTTCGATGGGGTCGGTGGGGACGCGGCCGGCGAGGCCGTGGCCGGATTGCCAGCTGAGCAGGGCGAATTGGTGCAGGGCGCGGAGCAGGGCGGGTTCGCGGACCAGGTAGGCGTAGGGGTGGTCGGCTCCGGCGCCGCTCCACAGCACCGCGACGGTGCGGTCGAGGATCAGGACATTGTGGAAGTCGTTGTCGGTGACGCGGATCTGCGCGCCGAGCGAGGATTGCCGCAGCAGGGGTTGGTGGTCGCGGATCTCCAGATAGTCGGGGGAGTAGAGGAGCCGGACCTCCTTGCCCGCGGCCAGCAGGTCGTCGACGACCACCTGACCCAGGCGGAGGTGATCGGTGGAGTGGGTGGGGTTGGAGACCGCCACCACCGCCTCACGCCGGGCGTAGCGGAGCAGGTGGTGGACGTCCTGGTCCCAGTGCCCGTCCTGGCTGAACCGGACGATCCCGGTGGCCAGGTGCCCGGTCGCGCCGGTCGGCTGTCGCTGCATCACTTCCCCGATCCTGGCAGGTGACCGGGGGTTTCCCCGGAATCTGGCAGCTTCCTGCCAGCGGGGCGGATCCGGCCCGGCCGATTCCTACCTTCCATTTATGCACATCAGTTTGAGCGAACATCAGCACCGTCTGCGCAAGCGGCTGCGCGAGTATTTCGCCGACCTCGCCACCCCCGACGTGCGGGCGGCGCTGCGGTCGGGGCCGGGCGGGGAGCACGGCGACGGAACGGTCTACAAGGAGGTGGTGCGCCGGCTGGGCGCGGACGGCTGGCTGGTGCTGGGATGGCCGGAAGAGCATGGCGGACAGGGACGTTCGATGCTCGATCAGTTGATCTTCCTGGACGAGGCCGCGGCCGCGGGCGTGCCGCTGCCGTATCTGACCGTGAACACCGTCGGGCCGACCATCATGCGCTACGGCACCGAGGAGCAGAAGGCCTGGTTCCTGCCGCGTATCGCGCGAGGCGAACTGCACTTCTCCATCGGCTATTCGGAGCCGAACGCGGGCACCGACCTGGCGTCGCTGCGCACCCGCGCGGTGCGCGACGGCGACGAGTGGGTGGTCAATGGCGAGAAGATGTGGACCAGCCTCATCGAATACGCCGACTACATCTGGCTGGCCGCGCGCACCGATCCGGCGGCGGGCAAGCACGCCGGGCTGTCGATCTTCATCGTTCCGACCGCGGCGCAAGGGTTCTCGTGGACGAAGGTGCACACCATGGCCGGTGTCGGAACCAGCGCCACCTACTACTCCGACGTGCGGGTGCCCGCCGCGAACCTGGTGCACGGCGAGAACCGCGGCTGGGCGCTGATCACCAATCAGCTCAATCACGAACGGGTGGCGCTGGCCTCGGCCGCACCGCTGGAGGAGTCGCTGCGCCAGGTCGTCGCGTGGGCGCGCGCCACCACGCTGCCGGACGGGACCCGGGTCATGGACGCCGAATGGGTGCGCCTGCACCTGGCCCGCGTGCACGCCAACACCGAGTACCTGAAGTTGCGGAACTGGCGGACCGCCTGGGCCGCCGATCGCGGTGAACTCGGCCCGGCGGACGCCTCGGCCACCAAGGTGTTCGGCACCGAATTCGCCATCGAGGGCTACCGGCTGCTCATGGAGGTGCTCGGGGCCGCGGCCGTGCTGCGCGCGGATTCTCCGGGCGCGCTGCTGCTCGGACGGCTCGAACGGTTCCATCGCACCGCGCTCATCCTGACCTTCGGCGGCGGGATCAACGAGGTGCAGCGCGACATCATCGCCAAGAACGCCCTCGGGCTGCCCGTCACCCGCTGACCCGAACACTGGAGCAGAACAATGGATTTCGAATACACCGAGGCGCAGCGGGACCTGTCGGGACTGGCCCGCGAACTGCTCACCGACTGGGCCGGCAGGCATCCCCGCCCGGATGACACCGGGTTCGACGCGCAGCTGTGGGGCGCGATGGCCGGTGCGGGACTGCTGGAGGCGGCGCTGTCCGAGCAGGTGGGCGGCGGCGGGTACGGGCTGCTCGAACAGTGCAGCGTGCTGATCGAGATCGGCCGGACCGTCGCCCCCGCGCCCTATGCCACGAGCATCGCCGTGGTCGCGGCGGTGCTGGCCGAATTCGGCGACAACGCGCAGGTGCGGCGATGGCTGCGGCCGATGCTGCGGGGTGAGAGCACACTGGCGCCCGTACTCGCACGCGACTTCTCGTCCTTCGAGGCCGAGCGCGACGAGAAGACCTGGAGGGTCCGGGGTTCGCAATCGGTGGTCGCGGCGGGAGCCTTCGCCGACGGGTACCTGATCGAGGCTCGCGCCGGGGCGAACTCGGTTCTGCTGCTGGTGGAGCGGGAGGCCGAGGGCGTCACGGTCACCCGGCAGCACGCGGTGAACGGCACCGACGCGGCCCTGCTGGAACTGGATGCGGTTCTGGTCCCGCGGGCCGCCGCGATCTCAGCGCCCGAAGCGCCCGCGTGGGCCCGGCGCCGCGCGGCCTTGGCCGTCTGCGCCCACCAGCTGGGCGTCCTCGAACGGGCGCTGGAGATGACGGCCGAATACGCCCGCACCAGAAAGCAATTCGACAAGCCGATCGGCGCGTTCCAGGCGGTGCGGCAGCGCCTGGCCGATGCCTACATCGATGTCGAGGCGGTACGCCTGACCCTGTGGCAGGCCGCCTGGCGGGAATCGCGCGGCCTGACAGCGGAATCCGAGATCGACGTGGCGAAGTTCTGGGCGTCCGAGGCCGGCCACCGTGTCGCGCACACCGCCGTCCACGTGCACGCCAGTACCGGCATCTACCTCGACTATCCGATGCAGCGCTACTTCACGGCCGCCAAACGAGCCGAGTTCGAATCGGGGACGGCCACAGCGCACCTGCGCGACCTCGGTCTGGCCCTGGATGCCCCGGTGTGATCGCGGGCCATGCGGTGGAGCCGTCGCCGCGGTGGGCGACGGCCGTCCGACCCGCATGAACCGAATGCGCACCCCTCGTGACGCATGCGGCCATGACCTCATCGCGCGCGGGAACCCCGGAGGTTGCAGCTCCGGGGCGCCCGCGTGGATGCAGGTTCCCATGGGCCGATAAAAAGCGAATAAACGTTCTCTATGACTGATCCGGCCCTGGTGAGAACAGGGTCGCGGGCGTCGGGGCGGGCAGTCCGGCGCGTCGGAAGATCTCGGCGGCGTCGGCGTGCTCGCGGGCGGCGGCCTCGGCGTCGCCGGTGCGGGCGCTGGCGCGCAGGAACAGGGCGCGGGCCCGGTCCAGGGGGTCGGCGGCCTTGCTCAGCAGCCGCAGGGCCTGGGTCGCCTCGGATTCCGCGGCGGCATCGTGCCCGGCGCGCAGGTGGATCTGGGCCAGCCGGGTGCGGGCCCAGCCTTCCCACAGGCGCACCCCGTTGCGGTGGGTCATGCGCACCGCGTCGGCCGCCAGCTCGAGCGCGAGCTCGTGGTCGCCGAGCATGGACCGGGTGGCCGCCAATTCGTGGGTGGCCCAGCCCAGTGCGACCGCGTTGGACGACTCCTGGGCCAGCGCGATGGCCCGCTCGGCCACCGCCACCGCCTCGGCGTACTGCCCGGATTCGCACAGGGTGCGGGTGGCCAGCGCCAGAATCCAGGCTTCCAGCGAACGATCGTCGAGGGCCCGGGTCCAGGCGATGGCATTGGCGTAGTGCCGGTGCGAGTCCTTGGTGTTGCCGACGCGCCGATCCGCCACCCCGAGCAGGATCTCGGCCAGCACCTGCAACCGCCGCTCGGCGTCGTCGGCGGGCTGCGAGATGGGTTGCAGGAATTCGAGACTGGCCTCGACCTCGCCGAGCCCGATCTGCATCATGGCGCCCAGCGCCACCCGCAGCCGCCGGGCGCTGGCGTGGTCGCCGTCCCGGATCGCAGTGTCCAGCAGGGCTTTCAGGCCGTCGGCGAGTTCGCGGGCGCGGCTGCCGGTGTCCATCAGCTCGGCCATCACCCAGGCCAGATCCGCGGCCAGCGCCACCGCCCGGCCGCCCAGCCGGGCCGCCTGCCGGTGCAGCGCGATGATCACCGGGCGCTCGATATCGTTCCAGGACTGGCCTTCCGCGCCGCCGGCGAAGGTGTGGCCCGGGACCGTGGTGGGCACCAGCAGCAGGGTGGTGTTGCTGTAATCCAGTGCGCCGAGCAGGTTCTTGGTGGTGGCCAGGTAGTAGTCCAGCAGGCGGGTCACGATCTCGGCCTCGCTCTCACCGGCGTCATGGCTCGCTGCGGTTCCCGCCAGGCGCGCGGCGAACAGGCGCAGCAGGTCGTGGAAGCGGTAGCGGCCGGGCGCGGGCGTCTCCAGCAGGCTCAGATCCACCAGGGATTCGCACACCAGCTCGGCCTGGGGCACCGGGACGCCCAGCAGCGCGGCGGCGCCATCCACCGGGAAGTCGGGCACGTCAGCGCGGGCGAGGGTGCGGAAAGCCCTGGCCTGCTCGGTGTTCAGCTGGCCGTAGCCCAGCCGGAAGGCGGCCTCCAGGGTGAGGTCACCGGTCTGCAGCACCTCCAGCCGCTGGTTCTCGTCGGCCAGCCGCGCGACCAGGGAGGCGATGGTCCACTGCGGGCGCACCGCCAGCCGCGCGCCGACGATCCGCACCGCCAGCGGCAGGCACGCGCACTGCTCGATCACCGCGAACGCCGCATCCTGTTCGGCGGCAACGCGTTCGGCCCCGAGGATACGGGTCAGCAGGGTCATGGCCTCGGCGGGTTCGAGGACGTCGAGGCGGGTGCGGCGGACCGCGGGCAGTTCGGTGAGCGCGGAGCGGCTGGTGATCAGGACCGCGGTGCCGGGGGTGCCGGGCAGCAGTGGCGACACCTGGGCGGCGTCGCGGACATTGTCGAGGACCATGAGAATCCGCTTGTCGCTCAACAGGGTTCGCAGGTGCGCGGCCCGGTCGTCGACGCCCGCCGGGATATCGCCCTCGGCGACCCCGAGGCCGCGCAGGAATCCGCCCAGGGCATCGCCGGTGGGCAGCGGGTCGGGGTCCACGCCGCGCAGGTTCACATACAGCTGGCCGTCGGGGAACCGGTCGCGCACCTGGTGGGCGATGTGCAGGGCCAGGGTGGTCTTGCCGACCCCGCCCATGCCGCCGACCGCCGAGATGGCCACCGCCGGTCCGCCGCCGGTGAGCTGGCCCGCGATCTGCTCGGCCACCCGGGAGCGGCCGGTGAAATCGGCGATATCGGGCGGTAATTGGGCGGGGGCGAGCCGGGTGGGGGCCGGGCGGCCCACGCTCGGCAGGTCGGCGCGCAGGATTCGGGCGTGCACCTCGCTCAGTTCCGGGCCGGGTTCCACGCCGACGCCGTCGACCAGGGCGCGGCGGGCGCGGCCGTATTCGTCGAGCGCCTCGGCCTGTCGGCCGCAGTGGTAGAGCGCGGTCATGAGCAGCGCGCGGAAGCGTTCCCGCAGTGGATGTTCCTCGATGAGCGGGCCCAGTTCGGCGACCGCCTCGGCGCTGCGGCCGGTTTCGATGTCGAGGGCGAGCCGGTCCTCGAGGATGGACAGCCGCCACTGCTCGAGCCGGGCGCGCTGGCGTTCGGCGTAGGGGCCGGGCAGTCCGCCCAGCGCCGCGCCCTGCCAGCGGGACAGCGCCGACTCGAGGGTGCCGCGGGCGCTGTCGGGGTCGTCGTGCCGCAGTCGTTCGGCGGCGGCGACCTGGCCCGCGACATCGTGAATGTCGGTGCGGCCGGGCGGTAGTCGCAGCACGTAGCCGTCGCCGACGGAGACCAGCAGGCTGGAGGGCCCGCGATTGGCGCGGTCGGGTTCGAGTTCGCGGCGGAGTTTGGCGACGTGGGTGCGCAGCGCGGGGACGGCGCGCAGCACCGGGTCCTCGCCCCAGATGCCCTCGACGAGTTCGGCGGCCGTGACCGCCTTGCCCTCGCGCAGCAACAGTGCGGCGAGCACCGCCCGCCGTTGTGGCGGGCCCAGATCCAGGGGCGTGTCCCCGCGCCATGCGCGGACCTCGCCCAGTACCGAGAACCTCAGCAAACCGACCTCCCCGTTCGGCAGTCTAGAGGGGCCGGGCCGACGCCGATCAGCCGCCTGTCCTGCACCGATCCTCACCTTCCGCCGTCCGGGAACCGGCCGCGCCGCCGCGAACCGCCTCCATCCTCCGCGCCACCGGGCCGATTGGTGGGCCATTGGCCGGTTCCAAGCCGCCGGACCGACTCTGATCGTGGGCGACGAACCGGACGCCCACGAATCCCTGGAGGCATCCCATGCGGTTGAAGTCCGCCGCCGTCATCGCCGTATGCGCCCTGTCGCTGGGCATGGCCGCCTGCCAGGCGGCGCACACGCCCACCGGTCCCGGCGGCGTCGGCACGCCCGCGGTGACCACCGGCCCGATGGTCGACCAGCAGCGCGGCCGCTAGCACTTCGTGGCCACCTCCGATCGGATGACCGACGGGAGACCGACATCCACATCGAGGTGAACCTGTCGCAGGTCAGGGTCGAGGTCGAGGGCACCTGCAAGGCCCGAACCGGCCCGCCACCCCGGCGAGCCTGCACCTGTCCCGCAGGGCCAGATGACCCCCGATGCGGCAGCCACCATCGACGTCATCGCCCCGTGGTCGGAGCTGGAGGGCGTGTTGAAGCCGGGTACGCCGGCGACCCTGTCGAGCTGATCGACTGTCGCCGAACCGATATCGCACGGCCGTCCGCCACGCCGATCGAAACCGGACGCCCGCTATCGGTGCCCCGTAACCTGGGGAGGTGGCAATCGGTGACACGTCGCGCGGTGCGGCGCGGCCCGGAATCGCGTTGGCCACGGTCACCGCGGTCCTGTTCGTGACCTTCCTCGACACGACCGTCGTCAGCGTCGCGCTGGCCGACATCCGCTCGGATCTGAGCACCGATGTCCAGCTGCTGCAATGGGTCATCAACGCCTACACGCTGGTGTTCGCGAGCCTGATGCTCGCCGCCGGATCACTCGGCGACCGGTGGGGTCGCAAACGGGTGATGGTGATCGGACTGGTGATCTTCTGTGTGGGGTCGGTGACTTCGGCGCTGGCGGCGAGCGTGCCGGCGTTGATTCTCGGGCGCGCGGTCATGGGCCTGGGCGCCGCCGCCTCCGAGCCCGGCACGTTGTCGGTGCTGCGGCAGGTCTTCCCGGAGGCCCGAACCCGCGCGAAGGCACTGGGGGTATGGGCGGCGGTGTCCGGGCTGGCGCTGGCCGCGGGGCCGGTACTCGGCGGGGCGCTCGTCGGTGCGTGGGGGTGGCGGTCGATCTTCTGGTTCAACCTGATCATCGGTGTCGTCGTACTGGCGGCGGCGCTGCGGTATGTGCCCGAGAGCGCGGATCCGCAACCGGGGCAGATGGATTGGCTCGGGTCGTTGCTCGGTGCGATCTTCCTGGGCGCGGTGATCTTCGCGGCGATCACCGGGGAGAGCCGGGGGTATGACGCGCCGCCGGTGATCGCGCTCTTCGCGGTGGGGGCGGTCGCGTTCGTGGCGTTCCTGATCGTCGAGACGCGAGTCCGCAACCCGGTCTTCGATTTCCGGTATCTGCGGCTGCCGCCGGTGCGCAGCGCGCTGGTGGTCGCGTTCGCGGTCTACTTCGGGGTCTTCTCGATCTTCTTCTTCACCGCGCTGTATCTGCAGGTGATGATTCACTATTCGGCCGGGCGGACGGCGGCGGTGTTCGCGCCGATGGCGGTCGCCATCGTGGCGGGGTCGCTGGCGGCGGGGTTCTGGGTGGCGCGCAGCGGGGCGCGGATGCCGATGATCGTGGGGTGCGTGCTGGGGGCGGGCGGGATTCTGCTGACGCGGCATTCGCTGGACGGCACGGTCGAATTCACGCCGCTCGCGGTCACGCTGGCGGTGGCGGGGCTCGGGTTCGGAATCGCGGTGGTGCCGTTGACCTCGGCGGTCCTGACCAGAGTGCCCGCCGAGCAGTCGGGAATGGCCGCGGCGGCCACCAACACCATGCGGCAGGTGGGCGCGGCCGTGGGCGTCGCGGTACTCGGGTCGCTGGTCAACGGGTTTCTCACCGCCGATCTGCGCGCTCGCATGACCGAATTGGGGCTGCCGGACAACCTGCAACCGATCGCGATCGACGCGGTGGAGCGCGGCCGCATTCCGGCCGGCGTCGACTTGGCGACAGCGCTGAAGTACGCCCCGCACGTCAACGAGGTCCTGCAGACCGCCACGGTCGCCTTCCATCACGGACTCGATGTGGCGCTTCTGGTTTCGGCCATCATGATCCTGGCCGCGGCGGGGTTCGTGGCCGTGAGCCGTTTCGGTCCGGCGCGAAAATAACTGGCGCGAATCAGCTTCGGCCGGGCAGCATGTGTCCCATGTTCCCGCAGTCCATCGCCGCATACCCCGCAGTCGCGGGTGCGATGGCCGCGCTCCACCTCCCTGCGCTTGCCCTGCAGGCATCCGCATTCGACGGCGCACGACGCTGACCTTCTCCGGGACGTCCCGGGACCTCAGACGGGGAAGGTCGGCTCGCTGCTGAGGTCCCCCTCGAACATCCCGGATGGAGAATTCATCATGGCCAAGCAGGCCTATGTCCGCACCAAGCCGCACCTGAACATCGGCACCATGGGTCACGTCGACCACGGCAAGACCACGCTGACCGCCGCCATCACCAAGGTGCTGGCCGAACGCGGCGGCACCGCTTTTGTCCCCTTCGACCGCATCGACCGGGCGCCGGAGGAGATCGAGCGCGGCATCACCATCAATATCGCCCACGTCGAATACGAGACGGCGACACGGCATTACGCGCACGTGGACATGCCGGGGCACGCTGACTTCGTGAAGAACATGATCACCGGCGCGGCCCAGCTCGACGGGGCCATCCTGGTGGTGTCGGCGGACGACGGCGTGATGCCGCAGACCGCCGAGCACGTGCTGCTGGCGCGGCAGGTGGGCGTCGAGCACATCGTGGTCGCGCTCAACAAGTCCGACGTCGCCGACGGCGAACTGCTGGAGCTGATCGAGCTGGAGGTGCGAGAGCTGTTGTCCACCAACGGCTACGACGGCGACAGCGTACCCGTGGTGCCGGTGTCCGGGCTGCGGGCGCTGGAGGGCGACCAGCACTGGTCCGACCAGCTGGTGCGGCTGCTCGACGCCGTCGACGAGTACGTGCCCATGCCGGAGCGCTACCTCGACGCGCCGTTCCTCATGCCCGTGGAGAATGTGCTCACCATCACCGGCCGCGGCACCGTGGTGACGGGTGCGGTGGAGCGCGGCGTGGTCCGGATGGGCGACAAGGTCGCGGTGCTCGGCTACGGCGGCGCGATCGAGGCCGTGGTCACCGGCGTAGAAACCTTCGGCCGCACCATGGAATCGGCCGAGGCCGGTGACAATGTGGCGCTGCTGCTGCGCGGTGTACAGCGCGGTCAGGTGGCGCGCGGCCAGGTGGTCGCGGCGGTGGGGAGCATCGCCGTGCACACCGGGTTCACCGCGCGCGTCCGGCTGCTGACCGCCGCGCAGGGCGGTCGGCGCACGCCCATCGCCAGCGGCTACCGCCCGCAGTTCTTCGTCCGCACGGGCGACGTCTCCGGGCAGGTGACGCTGCCGGAGGGGCGCGCCATGCCGGGGGACACCGTCGAACTGGCGGTGGCCTTGGGCCGCGCGGTTCCGCTGGAGCCGGGGCTGGGATTCGCTGTGCGCGAGGGCAACCTGACGGTCGCCGCGGGCACGGTGCTCACGGTCGACGGGTAGGCGTCGCGTGAGAGTGGTCGAGGGCGGATCGAATCCGTCCTCGACCACCGCTCACCCGATGTCGAGACACCCGGAATTGGCCGGGATTCTCTGGTCCCGTGCCACGCCCGTCCTCAACCATGGGTCCATGGAACGAGGGCACTACGGTGACGATCATCTGGCATTCGCCGAGCTGGCGAGGGGATTCGCGCGCAAGGAGGTCGCGCCGCGCTACCTGGGATGGGAAGAGGCCGGGATCGTGCCGCGATCGGTGTTCGCGCGAGCCGGAGACCTGGGGCTGCTCGGATTCGCGGTGCCGCAGAGCTACGGCGGGCTGGGAGTCACGGACTTCCGGTTCAACCAGATCCTCATCGAGGAATTCATGGAAGCCGACTGCGCGGGAGTCGGCCTGAACTTCGCGCTGCACAATGACATCTGCACCCCGTACCTGGTGGATCTGACGACCGAGGAACAGCGGGAGCGGTGGCTGCCGGGATTCGTGGCGGGGACCCGGATCGCGGCCATCGGCATGACCGAACCGGGCGCGGGATCGGATGTCGCCGGAATCCGCACGGCGGCAGTCGACAGGGGCGATCACTTCGTGGTGAACGGGGCGAAGACGTTCATCACCAACGGCATCAACGCGGATCTGGTGATCACTGCGGTCCGGACCTCCGCCGAACGCCACGCCGGGGTGACCGTGATGGTGCTCGAGCGCGGCATGGAGGGCTTCGAACGCGGCCGCAACCTGGACAAGCTCGGTCTGCACTCGCAGGACACCGCCGAGCTGAACTTCACCGATGTCCGGGTGCCCAAGGAGAACGTGCTCGGGGAGGTGGGGCGCGGATTCACGTACCTGATGCGGAACCTCCCCCAGGAACGGATGCAGATCGCCGTCGCCTGCCTGGCCCGGGCCCGGGCCGCCTTGCGGACGACCATCGAATACGTCGGGGAGCGTGAGGCTTTCGGGCAGCCGATCGGGGCATTCCAGAACACCAAGTTCACGCTCGCCGACGTGGCTACCGAGGTGTCGGTCGCGGAAGCGTTCATCGACAAATGTGTGCTGGAATTGAACGCGGGGCGGTTGACGCCTGCGGACGCCGCCAAGGCCAAACTGTGGGCCTCGGAGATGGAGTTCCGGTGTATCGACCGGTGTCAGCAGTTGTTCGGAGGGTACGGGTATATGCGTGAATACCCGATTGCGCGCATGGCTGCGGACGCTCGGATCACTCGGGTGTACGGGGGGACTTCTGAAATCATGCGGGAGATTATCGGCCGGGATTTGCGGCTTACCGAACGGTCGTAATTGTAGAGCTGAAATCTAAAATGCCTTGTTATGCATAGCTATTCGGGTTACAGGTGGAGGTGAAATTGATAGAATAGTGGCATGAAATTGGGCGGGCCGATTCTCGGCGAGGACATCACGGTGGGCGATGCCACCGGTGTGGTGTTCGATGCTGTGGACGTCCTGCTCAATGACTCCCTGGATCCGATATCGGATGAGGATCTCGTGGAACTGATGCGGGATTGGGAGACCACGCGCCGCCGGATGGCCGCATTCGAGCACAAGCTGGTTCGGGAGATCGAGACTCGGAACCTGCCCGAAAAGGCTGGAGTGAAAAGGGTTTCGAAGTACCTCGAACAGACTCTGCGCCTCGGTCACGCCGAAGCGTGCGCGCGGGTGCGTGCCGCGGAACAGCTCGGGATGCGTCAGACCGGCGGTGAGGTGTTGGAGCCTCGGCTGCCGTGGACCGCCGCCTACCAGCAGATGGGCATGGTGTCGGCGGATTCGGCACGGCGGATCGCGCAGATCATGGACCGCATCCCCGCCGAAACCGACGTCGAGGACCGGGATCTCGCCGAATTCGAGTTGGCGAGCTTCGCCGCACAGTCCACGCCGGATGACCTGCCCAAGATCGGTGACCGGATCCTCGGTTACCTCGACCCGGATGGGCGCTTCACCCGTGAGGTCGATCGGCAGCGCCGCCGTGGCGTGACGCTCGGTAAGCAGGGGGTGGACGGCATGTCGGTGATCACCGCGCAGGTGACGCCCGCGCTGCGCGCGGTGCTCGACCCGATCTTCGCCGGCTTGGCACGGCCGGGCATGTGCAACGCCGATGACGTTGAAAGCCCCTGGACCACAGAAGGACTCGCTGACGAAGCCCTCGCGGGGTTGGAGCGTGCCGCCGCCCGTGATCCGCGTACGGCTGCGCAGCGCAACCATGACGCGCTGTTGGCGTTCCTGCGCCCCGAAATGGACCGGAGAACACCGGCCGGCACCGGGGCCTGCCGGTCTCCACGATCATCACCATCTCGCTCGCGGAAGTCGAGGCCGCCGCCGGTGTGGCCACCACTGCCTCAGGTGGGACTGTTCCGCTGGAAGAAGCCTTGCAGCTCGCGCAGAAGTCCAAGCCGTTCCTGGCGATCTTCGACCATGCGGGACGCCCCCTGCACCTGGGGCGCACGAAGCGCCTCGCCAACGCCGCACAGCGCATGGCCTTGATCGCCACCGAACGCGGGTGCACCCGCCCCGGCTGCAATGCGCCCGCCACTCTGACTCAGATTCACCACGTCACCGAATGGAACAAGGGCGGCAAGACCGACATCGAAAACCTGACGCTGGCCTGCGATGCCTGCCATGCCCTGATCCACGACGGACCCGGCGGTTGGAAAACCGTTGCTATGCCGAAGGATTCCGAATACGCAGGCCGCACCGGTTGGATACCACCAGCGCATATCGACCCGAGCCGAACCCCGCAGGTCAACGACCGCCATCATGCGGGCGAGCTGATGGCCGCTTCCCTCGCGCGCCTGCGTGACCGCACTCGCCCACCGGTCAAGTGGTGGTCACGCCCCTGATGCCCGTTCCAGCCTCACCAAAGGTGGGGCCCTTCGGGCTGCGTCCACCACCGCTGCTCACGTCCCGCAGGCGTACGCAAGGCCAATCGGGAGCGTGGTCGCCTCGCCTGCACTACCGCACCGGGGCTGACGCCGAGCCGGGAGCCGTTACCCGCCGATCCCAGCCCACGGACTGCACGGATCACCATCTACAGAAAGCCCAACCCCATCCCTTCGTCTTCCCCGGGACGACGCGCGGCCGAGCCGTGAGTGGGGCTGGTAGCTGAGGGAGCCTCGCAAGCTCGGCCACCCTCTCCCTTCTCCAGGCGTCTTTTGTCTTTTGGTCTCTTTGTTTTTGGCTTCTCTATCGTTTGAGTCCCTGCGCCGCGGCAATCACACGCTCCATGACGCCTCGCGGCAGTACCCGGCGAACAGCGAACATCAACGGCGCATTGCTGCCCACCGCATAGAGCGGCTTCGGCCGATCGGAGCTGGCCGCCGCCACAATGGTTTCCGCAACCCGCACAGGCGAAATGCCCTTGCTCATCTGAGCATCGAGACGAGCCATGAATTTCGTGAAGTCGGCCGCATGCGGCGACCCATCGGCGATGTACTTGGTCCGGCGCTCACTCAGCCCCGTATCGATCTGGCCGGGCTCGACGGTGGTGATCCACACCCCGAACGGAGTCTCCTCGAACCGCGCCGCTGTCGCGAACCCGCGCAAGGCAGCCTTGGTCGCCACATAGGACGAGCGGTAGGGCATCGGGAAGCTGCCGAGCATGGATCCGACCATGACGATCCGCCCGTACCCACGCTCACGCATGCCGGGCAAGACAGCTTGGGTCAACGCCACAGCCCCGAAAACATTGAGCTGGAACAGTCTTTCGATAGCCTCGCGCGGCAGGTCCGACAGCGGCCCGGCCTGGCTCTCCCCGGCATTGTTGATCAGCACATCGATCGCCCCGAGCTCGGCCGTGAAGCGTTCGATCGACTCCAGGTCGGTGATGTCGAGCGCGCGGTACTCGACGCCGGGCGCGCGGTCGGCCTCGGTGAGGGCATCGGGATTGCGGCTGGTGCCGATCACCTTGTGTCCGCGGGCCGCGAAGGCCGCGGCGGTGGCCTTGCCGATGCCGGAGGACGCGCCGGTGACGACCACGGTGCGGGTCGATGAGCTGCTCATACCGTGCACGTTATCGGGTGCGTCGGCAGCGCGCTTGGCGGCGTTCGGAGGCGTATTCGCCGGTAACCGAGCGGATGCCGAGCCAGATGCCGATGCCGAACGCGGGGGTCGCGAGCATGGGAAGTAGCAGGATCGCGGTGGAACTCATGGTGGGCAGACCTCGATTGCTGGTCGTCGTCCGAACCGGTTGTGGGTGAATCGCACCGGCGCATCGGCTGTTACGTGACGAATCGTGTTCCGCGCGTCGCGCGCATCACCGCTGGACGATCGAATATGTCGGATGCGCCACACCGGGCGGTCTCTCGTTGATATGTTGCGCCAACCCGATGGGGAACAGACATTTGGGTCGGGAGTAGTCGAAGAGGACAAAGCGCACATGCTCGACTGGGATCTAGCCAGGCACACGTCTGGCGTGCACATTCTGACCCGGCTCGCCAATGAGAGAGGGATGCCGGCGGGGGAGTGCCTCGCCGGAGCGGGTCTGGCGCCTGAATCGGTGGCCGAACAGACCACGGAAGTGACGGCGCGGCAAGAACTCGCGGTGGTGCGGAATCTCCTCGCCCGGTTCGGCCGGGAACCGGGACTGGGCGTGGAGGCGGGGACGCGGTATCACGTCTCGCTGTCGGGGCCCTGGGGTCTGGCGCTGTTGGCCAGCCGGACCATGCGGGACGCGATCGTGGTGTCGCCGGGATACGCCGAGCTGGTCTTCGCGTTCGGGCAGGTGACCTTCGAGGAAGTGGACGGCGAAGGGCGGCTGCGGTTCGACGACCGGGACGTTCCGGAGGACGTGCGCGGCTTCCTGGCCGAGCGGGTCCTGGCCGGAATCCAGATGCTCGGCCGTGAGCTGTACTCGGTGAACGTGCCGGTGCGCCGCGTCAGTTTCCGGCACGCCGCACCGCCCGATACCAGCCGCTACCGGTCTGTTTTCGGCGTCGAGCCGCTCTTCGGAACCAGCGTCGACGAACTCGCCTTCGACTCCTCGTTCCTGGACGTCGTCCTGCCGCAACCGACCGAGCAGGCCCGCAGCACCTGCGAGCAGATGTGCCAGGAACTGCTGGCGCGCCGCTATGTCCGCTCCGGTTTCGCGGCCGTCGTGCGGGGCGTCCTCATCCGCGATCCGGGTGTGATCCCCGATCAGTCGGCCGTAGCGGCCGGGCTGTTCGTCAGCCCGCGCACCCTGTCGCGGCGGCTCAACGAGGAGGGCACCTCATTCCGCGCCCTGCTCGACGAGGTGCGCCAAGCCCTCTCGGAGGAACTGCTGGACCGCACCGACATGACCACCGAGCAGGTGGCGGCCCGCCTCGGCTACGCCGAGGCGGCATCCTTCATCCGCGCCTTCCGGCGTTGGCAGGGCTGCCCACCGCAGGAATACCGCGCCCGCGGGCGTACCCCGGAACTCGTCTAGGGCCTCACCCTTGCGCGGTCAGGAAGCTGCCCGCGTGCAGGGTGGTGCCGAATCCCGGTGCGAATTCACCGTATTCGTAGACGACGCGGCCACCGACCACGGTGGCCGCGACCGCCCGGTCATTGCGATTGACCATGCGCTGCAACCCCGTGACCCCGGGGAACGGCGCCTCGGCGTACGCACTGGACGTGCCGTCGAACCCCGCCGGATCGACGACCGCGATATCGGCGCGCCCGCCGACCCGCAGGCGCCCGGCGTCCAGGCCGTACCAATCGGCGAGTTCGCCCGTGAGCCGGTGGATCGCGGTCTCGATCGGCAGGAACCCCCGCTGATGCGCCCGCTCCAGCATCCGCACCCCGAAGTTGTAGAACGCCATATTCCGCAGGTGCGCACCGGAATCGGCGAACCCGACCTGCATCATGGGTGAGCGCTGCAACCGGTCGAGCACCTCCTCACGGTCATTGGCGATGACGGTGCGCCACCGCAATGCCGGGCCGTGCTCCACCGTCAGATCCAGCATGGCGTCGGCCGGATCGATGCCGCGTTCGTCGGCGACCGCGCCGAACGACTTCCCGATCACGTCCGCCTCGGGGCAGGCGACGATCACCGCGTCGTAGAGGTCGCGGTTCCAGACTCGCGGCCCGTACTTCTTGGCCAGATCCTTGCGGAACCGTCGGCGGTAGTCCTCGTCGGCGAGGAGCTCGCCGCGCTTCATGGCGTCCCGGATATTCAGCGCGGCGCTGCCGGAGCCGAACTCCTCGAACACCACCAGATCCACGCCGTCGGCGTACACCTCGAACGGCACCGGCAGATGCTGCCACCGGAAGCGGGCTCCGCCAACGGTATTCGCGATCCACGCCGACGCCATCGCGGCCCGCGCGGTGGTGCGGTCGGCCTTGACGTCCATGCCCGCGATGAGGGTCGTCTTGAGCGGCGCGCGGAACCGGCCTGCGCTCTGCGCGAAGTACTTGACCAGTTCGGTGCGGGTGGTCAGGTTCGGGGTGCTCTGGTGCACCCGGCCGCGTCGCCGCAGCACGGCGTTCAGCGCCCGGTACTCCCGCCACGTCGCGTAGGTGGACGGCAGCTGCCGGGTCGGGAACCGCACGCCCTCCAGTTTCGAGAACGAGCTGCGGATCGTGGACAGCCCCAGGAATCCGGCGTCCAGCGCCGCCTCCAGCATGGCGCACATGCGTTGCAGCTCAGCGGGTGTCGGCCGGGCCTGCGCGTCCACGGAGCGGGCCAGGCCCATGACCGTCACGCGCATGTCCGAATGTCCCAGGAAGGCGGCGACATTCGCGCCGAGCGGCCGGTCGGCGAGCGACTTCCGGTACGACCGCGGGTCGTCCCAGTCCTTGTGCTCCTTGACCGCCGAGTGCACCGCGTCCCACGGCAGCGCCTCGACGCGCGCGAACAGGTCGGCGCAGTCCTCGGCCTCGGAGTACACCGTCGACAGCGAGCAGTTGCCGAGCACCACCGTGGTGACACCGTGCCGCACCGATTCGCCCAGGCCGGGACTGCCCAGCACCTCGGCGTCGTAGTGGGTGTGCACGTCCAGCATGCCGGGCATCACCCATGTGCCGGTGGCGTCGATCGTCCGCTCCCCATCGGGCAGCCCGCCGCCCTCGATGACGGCCACCTTGCCGTCGGTCACCCCGACATCGGCCCGCACCCCGGGCGCACCCGTCCCGTCGTACACCGTGCCCCCGCGAATCACCAGATCGAACCGTGTCATCGCAGTTCACCCCCGTGGATCGGTCCCGCCACGTGGCGGGTGGTTCGTACACGTTACAAGTGCAGTATCCGCCCGCGGATGGTCACTGTGAAAGGAACGACGGTGGCCGGGCGAGGCTCGAGATCGAGTCCTCGCCCGGCACCGTCGTCACCCTTTCCTGCCGTCGAACGACCAGGCCTAGGCCTTGGTCACCTTCGGCGGGGTCCAGCTGCCGTCGGAAATGGCCTGCTCGGGCCAGTAGGTCCGCAGGATCATCTCGAAATCGCCGGGCGGAGTGGGGAGCCAGTTGGCCTCCTTGTCCGCGCCGGGCGACGTCTGCTGGAGGTAGAGCGTGATCCCGCCGTCCGGGTTGCGCACCAGGTTCGGCAGCATCGGCGAATTGATCAGGTAGCGGTTGATCGGATTCTCCACCAGCAGGATCTCCGGCAACTTGTACATGGTCACCGACCAGAACGCCTTGACCGGCGGGAGCTTCCCGTCGGGGAAGGTGAGGGTGTAGTTGTTGGCGCCGTTCAGCTTGGCGCCCGTGGTGTCGTTGGTGAGCGGGAAGTACATGGCCTCCGCGCCCGGCAGACCCAGGATGCCCATGACCGCACCGGCGAACCGGTACAGGTAGTTCCCCTTCAGCTGCTCGGCGGACCCGAACAGCTGACCGGAGTTCACCTTGCCGGTCTCCAGCTCGTTCTTCTGGAAGTTGTGCAGCTCCGACCAGGCGTCGGCCATGCCGTCCTGGAACGCCTTGCGGTCATCGGCACTCAGCTTCGCGGGATCGAAATCGCCGTCCGGGCCGATACCGATCTTCGCGAACCGGTCGCGCAGCTCCTTCTCGTTCGGCTGGACCGGCGCGTACTTCAGCGTGAAGTTGAGGACCTTGAAGAAGTCGAGGGAGGTCTGCTCCTCCTCCGGTGTCAGCGGCTGGATGAAGTCGACGGTCGGGGCGGCGGCCGGCACCGCCTTGTTCTCGAACGATGACAGCGGCTTCACCTGGTACTCGGACTGGATCTTCGTGACGTTGTCCAGATCGGCCGGATCGAACAACTGGGTCCGGTACAGCACCATCGAGAAGTCGGTCGCCGAGGTGATGACCTTGTCCACCCCGGCGGGCTTGTCGCCCGTCCAGCCGGGACCGGCGAGCAGGTATGTGCCGCCGCCGTTCCCGGTGGTCCGGCTTCCGAGCAGGTCATAGACATAGGTGTAGTTGTCGATGAACTGGACCGAGTAGTAGCGCTTCTCCTCGATCGGGGGCACGGTCAGCACCAGCGGCTCGGTCCGCAGGTCAGCGACCAGGAACGAGTACGGTGTGTCCGAATTGGGCGTTTGGACCGCAGTGTCCGCCGGGGTGAAAACCCTGGCGATGCTGTGCAGCTGGTTCCAGCCGCCCATGTACTGGCTGCTGTTCTTGTCCACCACATACGAATTCTCGATGCGGTACATGTCGACCATCGGAAAGCCGTAGGTGTAGGCCTCCTTGGCTATCGTGCGCACCTCGTCCGAACCGGTAGCTTTGTCGTCCGACTTGGTTCCGCAACCGGCGGCCACCGCGGTGACCGCCGCGACGAGACAAACGGCTGAGACCTTCCAGAACCTCATTCGCTCTCCCACAGGTCATGACTCCATTTCGCCGGAGCCGACTCCGGCATTCGGAGACGCTACCGAGCGGAATGACCGGGGAGTCGAATATCTGTGGGCGTGGCGAGGCAACCACTCTAGGGCGTCGATGCGCCGCAGAACGGTTCACAGGATGCCGGAGCATCCGGCACGGTGCTGGTGGGCTCGTCGAAATAGGCGAGGCTCACCAACATTGCGACAGTGATCCCGAAGAACAGGACTGCCGCGGAAGCGATCGCCACCCATGCCCAATTGAGTCTCGGGAATGTGATGACCGGGGTCCCGTCATCGGCCACGACGAACAGCACCGCCGCGCTTGCCGGGGGTCGACGCAGTTGTAGCAAAACGGTGTTACGCCACCAGTTTCCGACCATGGCAGCACACGACCTCCGCAGAAGTTTCGGTGTGATATTGCCGTGAGTGCAGCAACCACCAGGCTACGCGCAAAATGCCTTGATAGCCATAGGCTATTTCTCGAAAAACACGGTTGCGGCTGAGTAGTTCTGCGGTGTTCTCCGATCGGTCACCGAACGAGGATGAAAACCGTTGTCACAACCATTGATCCGGGAGGGCCATGAACACCGATGCGCGACGACCCCGTGGACTGGGCAAACGGGCTTGGCTCACAACGCAATTGGTCCGCCGGACGCTGCGTGCCCTGGCCTGGTCCCGCTTCGTCCAAGTCACCGTGCTCAACCGCGATCGGGTGCCCTCGACCGGTCCGGTGATCATCGCGAGCAACCACATCTCCCTGCTCGACGCGGTCTTCCTGTGGGGTGCGCTGCGGCGGCGCGCGGTGGCCATCGCCATGGCCGAGCTGTGGACCTGGCCGGTCGTCGGACGGCTGGTCCGGCTGCTGGGTCATATTCCGGTGGTCCGGCGCGATCCGGACTCCGGGCGCACCGCGGTGAGCCGCGCGGCGCAGGTGCTGCGGTACGGCGGCGTGCTCATCATCTACCCGGAGGGCCGCCTGGTCCCGCCCGGCGAGCGCGAACCGTACAAACCGGGCGTCGCGACGCTGGCCATGGCGACCGGTGTTCCGATCATCCCGGTCGCCACCACCGGCACCGACGGCGTGCTACCCATGCGCCGGGGCGGCGCCCGCCGCAGATTCAACCGCCACCATCCAGTTACCATCCACTTCGGAACACCCATCGACCCTGCGGAATTCGACGACCCCGAGAAACTCCTGGACGTTCTCCGGCACGAAATCGAGGGTATGCGCGGCTGAAAGACGATGCGCTCAAACCGTTTCCGGCACGATCGCGTCGGCCTCGATTTCGACCAGCAGCGCGGGGGCGATCAGGCTGCTCACCTCGACCATTGTCGCCGCCGGGCGGATCGCCGCGAAGACTTCGCCGTGCGCCTTGCCGACCTCTTCCCAGCGGGAGATATCGGTGACGAAAATCCGGGTGCGCACGACATTCTCGGGTGTCGCGCCGACTTCCGCCAGCGCGGCCACAACTCGGCGCAACACTTCACGAGTCTGCTCGGCGATATCGTCGCCGCCCACCGCGCCGCCGTCCGAATCGACCGCGGTGGTCCCGGCGACCGATATCCACGGGCCGACCCGGACCGCGCGCGAATAACCGACGATCGGCTCCCAGTGCGCGCCGGAGGAAACATTCTGTCGCTGCGTCATGCGCCCCATTGTGCATCGATGATCGCCGGAAGTTGTTGCCGCCGTAACTTGCCCGCGGTGGTGCGCGGCAGTTCCGGGACGAAGACGATGTCACGCGGCACCTTGTACCCGGCCAGCGTCGTCTTGATGTGCCGCTGCAAGGTGCGGGCGTCCACCCGCGCCCCGGGCTCCAGCACGACCGCCGCGACGAGCCGCTGCCCGAAATCGTCGTCGGGCACCCCGACCGCGCCCGCGTCGGCCACCGCCGGGTGAGCCAGCAGCGCCTCCTCGACCTCCTGCGGGAAGACGTTCTCACCGCCGGAGACGATCATGTCGTCGGAACGGCCGTCCACGAACAACCTGCCCTCGGCATCGAAATGGCCGAGATCGCCGGAGTCCATGTGCTTTCCGACCATCTCCCTGGTCCGGCCGTCGCTGTAGCCGTGGAACATGCTCGGGTTCTTGTTGACGATCCGGCCGGTGACGCCGGCGGGCAGTTCGCGGCCGTCGCCGTCGACGATGCGGATGTCCACGATCCCGGCGAGCGGGCGGCCCACGGTGCCGGGCGCGGCCCGCAGATCGGCGGGCGTGGCGAAGGTTCCGACGCCGGTCTCGGTGGAGGCGTAGCCGTTGAACAGCACCTCGCCGAACTCGTCCTGGAACGCGGTGGCCAGCCACGGCGGCAGGGGAGCGGCCCCGCACACCATCATGCGCAGGCTCGACAGATCGTGGCAGCGCCGCACCTCGGGCGGCAGCGCCATCACCCGGCCGAGCATGGTCGGCACCACGCACACGATCTGCGCGCGATGCCGCTCGATATCGGCGAGCAGGGTCGCGGCATCGAAACGCTCGTGCACGACCACGGTCGAACCGAGCAGGAACGCACCGGCGGTGGCCAGGAACCCGTAGGTGTGATGCAGCGGCGGCGCGATCACCATGGGCTGACCCAGCCGCGGGATCGGCGCGACCCGGGCGAGATCGCCGACCGCCAGCAGCATGCGTGGGCTCGAGGATCTGAGTGTGCCTGCGCCGAAGGTGCGCGGCGCGCCTTTGGGTACCCCGGTGGTCCCGCCCGTGAGCAGGATCAGCGCGCCCCCGGACGCGGGCTCGCGCACCGGTGGCCCTCCCGCCGCCACCAATTCCGCCACCGTCGGCAGGCCACCGGCTGCGCCACGGACCACCACGCGCCGCCCGTGGTACCCGGCCTTCTCGATCTCATCGTGGAATCCGCCGTCGTAGAGCAGCAATTCGACGCGTTCGCGATCGAGTACCTCACCGATCTGCGGCCCGGCGAAACCGTAGTTCAACGGCACCAGATCCGCCGAGAGCCGCGCGGCCGCATACGCCGCCAGCACGAATCCGCGATGGTTGCGGCACAACACACCGACTCGCTGCCCATGCCCGATTCGCCAGCGGGATCGCAGCGCCGCCGCCAGCGCCCGCACCTGCCGGTCCAGCTCTGCCGCGGTGATCGGGCCGTCGTCGTCGATCATGGCGGGCCGGTCCGGGAACCGCGCCGCGAACAGCGACAGCACCGTGGCCAGCTCGACCCCGTCGCGTAATGCCATGGCCAGCTGGGGAATCCGGGCCGGAGGCAGTTGTTCCAGCACGCCGCTGGCCGGAATCCACCCGGCCACCGTGACCGCGTCGTCGAGCAGATTGACCGTGCGTTCCAGGCGGCCGAGCGGACCGGCCCAATCCACCGGACGGTTGTTCCCGTTCCCGGCCTTCGCGTACAGCGTCAGCATGCGTTGCGCCGCCGGGGAACTGTCGAGCGCGTACGACAGGGGCGCGCTCACCCGCTCCCACCACGGGCGAATCGCCAAGGGGCGGTCCACGATCGCCCGGCACACCAGACTCGCCGCCTCCTCGGTCGACATGCTCGGGGTGTAGCGGTAGATCCGGAAGGGGCCCAGCATCTCCGAGCGCACCAATTGCAGGTGCACCGCGGTGACGTCGATGCCGTCGGCCCGCAATTCCGGTGCGGCGCCGCGCATCCAGGAATTGAATGCCGACTTCGAGGCGATATAGGCGGTCCAGCCCACGCCGGGCCCGTGCACCCCGGCGGTGCTGATGTTCACGATGTGGCCCTGCCGCCGGGCCCGCATGGACGGCAGCAGGCTCATGACCAGCCGCGCGGGGCCGAGGAAGTTGATGCGCGCGGTGTCGTCGATATTGTCCCAACGGTCCAGGGAATCGGAGAGCCAGCGGCGAATCGACTTGCCCGCGTTGTTGACGAAGACGTCCACGTGCCCGTGATCGGCGAGCATCCGCTCGATCAGCGCGGCGCAGGCATCGGTGTCGGACAGGTCCGCCGGATAGGCGTACACCCGGCCCGGGGAACCCGCCGTCTCCGTGCACAGTTCCTCGAGCCGGGCCGCCCGGCGGGCCACCGCGAGCACGGTCGCCCCGTTGGCGGCCAGCCGCAGCGCGGTGGCGCGCCCGACGCCCGAGGAGGCCCCGGTCACCAGGATCACGGAACCGGTGACAGCCGGTGCGAGACGGCGGTCGCTGATGCCGTAGCCGGCCGCGCCGAGCGCGATCCGGACCGATTTCGGCAGTTCGATCATGGGCACGGATCCTCGAGAGCGGGAACGGTCAGGCGGTAAGACGGTCGAAGTCGTAGTCCGAGAACGGGAATCGGTGATGCGCCCGGCGCGCCGAGAAGAACCCGGTGGGCCGGATGTACGTCGAGTCGCCCTGCGAATTGCGATAGTAGGTCGGCACGTGCGCGTTCAGTTCGGCCAGGTAGTAGCGCATGGCCGCGCCATGCCGGTAGACGCGGCGGTGATAGGCGTCGTGCGCGTCCTGGCGCACGGCCACACAGGTCGCGCCGCGGCGGCGCGCCTCGGAGATGGCGCGCACCGCGTGGGTCGCGGTCATCTCCACGAACGCGTGCCAGCCGCTGCCGGTCCACGAATACGGGCCGACCAGGGTCCACCGATTGGGCAGGCCGGGCAGCGCGACGCTCTCGTAGGCCTGCAGGCCGTTCTTGGTGAAGTACTTGCCCAGATCCAGGCCGTCGCGGCCGACCACCAGGCCGGGCGTGTAGGTCTCCGGATCGGAGAAGACGTGATAGCCGGTGGCCAGCACGATCATGTCGAACTCGCGCTCGACGCCGTCGGTGGTGCGCAGGCCGTGCGCGGTGAACCGCTCGATCGGGGTGGTCACCAGGTCGACATTGTCGCGGTTGAAGGCCAGCAGGTAGCCGGTGTTGAGGGTCGGGCGCTTGGCGATCGGGCCGTAGTCCGGGGCCAGGCGTTCACGAATCTCCGGATCCCGCACCATGAGTCGCAGCAGGCCGCGATAGCCGCGGATGGCGGCGGCGTCGATCGCGCGCAACGCGGGGCGGACCACAGGGAGAGGCGTGCTGGACATGGTCCGCAGTGCGGCGTCGACCGCCACCAGCGCCGCACCGTGCACGCCCGCCTGCACCCCCGGGACGCGCAGCGCCAGCCGGACGGCACGCGGGATCCGCGGATTCGGTTTGGGCAGGCACCAGACCGGGGTGCGCTGGAAGGCCGCGAGGCTGCCCACCTCGCCCGCGATGGCGGGGGTGATCTGGACCGAACTCGCGCCGGTGCCGATGATCGCGACCCGCTGCCCGGCCAGGTCGTAGCTGTCGTCCCAGTCCGAGGGGCGCTGGATCCGGCCGCGGTAGCCGGTGAGTCCGGGAATCCCGGGATCCACCTTGGGGCTGACGAACGCGCCCACCGCGCTGATGACGAACCGCGCGGACAGTGCGCTGCCGTCGGCGAGCCGCAGCGACCAGCGGTGCCGGTCCTCGTCCCACTCCTCGGCGGCCACCTCGGTTCCGAACCGCAGATGCGGGTACAGCCCGAAGCGACGGGCCACCTCGAGGTGATACCGCTTCACCTCCGCGCCGGAGGCGAACAACCTGCTCCAGTCCGGATTTCGCGCGAACGAGTACTGATACGCCAGTGACGGGATGTCGACTTCCAGTCCGGGGTAATGGTTTTCGTGCCAGCTGCCGCCGACCTCGTCGGCGCGCTCCAGGATCACGAAGTCGCGCACCCCCGCCCGCTTCAGCTCGACCCCGGCGGCGATCCCGCCCGGGCCCGCACCGATCACCACGACCTCGTGGTCGGGAGCTGAAAGCCGCTCTGCGCCCATCACTCCAGGGTAGATCTGTCTGGGACAGTGATCAAGGGGTGGGTGCGCAGCGATCCATCACCGCGCTCAATTCCGGTGACCAGCGCAGGATCTCCGCTCGCATCGGACCTGTGGTGCCCAGCTGGGCGACCAGCCCGAGCAGGGTGATCAGCGCGCGCTGGAACGGCATCAGGTAGGCGGGGACGCCGAGCTGCCGGTAGGCATTGTCGAGCTTGGGGCTCAGGGCATCCCGGGTGCGGCCACGCAACCAGTCGGTATCGACTCGGAACGTCTCGTGGCGCAGCAGTTCGGTGAACGGCAACAGCTTCGCGGCCAGCGCCGCGCTGTCCAGGCCACGCTGCGCGTCGGTGAAACCGTGCCGCTGAGTCACGGCGTCCAGGTCCGCCGGGCCGCCATGAATGAGTGCGTCGGCCAGATCGTGCACCAGCGCCGGGAACTGCGCGGGCGGCCAGACCGGGCACGCCCCGAAATCCACCACACCCAGACGGCCGTCGGGCAGCGCCCGGAAATTGCCCGGATGCGGGTCGCCGTAGAGCAGGCCCGACCTCGGCGCGGACGACCAGAAGAACCGGACCGCCAGCATGCCCACCCGATCCCGCTCGGCCCGCGAGCCGGTGGTGATCAAGCGCGACAGCGGAATCCCGTCCAGCCACTCCGAGACGATCACATCCCCGCGCTGGGCCACGACCTGCGGGACCACGAAATCAGGATCGCCGGCGTAGGCGTCCGCGAAGCGCTGCTGGTTCCGGGCCTCGGCCTCGAAATCCATTTCCGCGCGCAGGCATTCGGCGAGCTCGTCGACCACCGCGCGGCCGTCGACGTGCGGGGCGAACACCGACGTCAGCCACGCCAATCCGCGCAACTGCCGCAGATCGCTGTCGACCGCGGCCCGCGCGCCCGGATACATCACCTTCACCGCCACCGGACGGCCGTCGTGCCAGACCGCGCGATGCACCTGGCCGATGCTGGCCGAGGCCGACCGTCGATCGTCGAACTCGCGGAAATTGTCTCGCCAATCCGGACCGAACGATTCCGCCAGCACCAGGTGCACCGTGCGCGGCAGCATGGCGGGCGCGGCATCCTGGAGGCGGCCGAGCGCGATCCGGTACGGCTCGGCCAGCTCGGCGGGTAGCGCCAGCTCGTAGACGCCCAGGATCTGCCCCAATTTGGCGGCGCAGCCCTTCAACTCGCCGAGTACGTCGGCCATGTGCTCGGCGGTGCGGAGCTGGATCTCACGATCGATCTCGCCGGCGGGGCGGCCCAGCGCGCGCCGGCTCGCCCCGGCCACCTGCCGTCCGGCGAAGGACAGCGGCACCGCCGCCAGCTTCGCCGTGCGAACCGTCTTGCGGGCGGGCGGATTCCCGCCGACATCGATCCCTGCCCGTCGAACACTCATCGATCAACCAACCCCTCGAGCGCGTTTCGAGCGAACGCGCACGAGGGAGTCTGCCATGAAGTGAAACTGCGCGGTATGAAAATCGGAGTGGCTCGGCTCGAGGGGCCGAAAGTTGGATTGCACGACGGGAATCCGCAGGTCGGGGTGGTTATGGCTGGCGGGTGGCGACCACCGCGAGGTCGATGAGCCGGTGTGCGCGGGCCACCTCCGCGGGCGTGAACGGCTCGCCGGTGCGCAGGAAGGTCATGGCCGCACGGTCGGATTCGGCCTCGACTTCGAGCAGTGTGCCGCCGGGCACGCGGGCCGGATCGGGATCCGGAAGGTATTGCGCGCCCAGCAGTTCCGCGATCGCCAGCGGCAGCTCACCCGGATCCGCGGCCACCCGTCCGGCCAGGCCCAGTGCCCGGGTCTGGCCGTCGACCAGGGTCAGCGCCGACGCGGGCCAGATGCCGATCGCCACGCCACCCGCCTTGGCGACCGCGTGGGTCAGGCGCTGCGGCAGCACCTCCGCGGGGGTGGAGACCACCAGTTCGTCGAGTACGCCGTTCTCGAGATGGTGCACGTGCATGGCGAGGATATTGGCCCGCCGGTCGGCCAGCTGCTTGGCCAGCAGTTCCAATCGGCCGGGCTTGTCGTCCAGGCGCACGCGGATGCGCCAGAGTCGCTCGGCGCTGTCGAGGCGGTGCCGGTGCCGCAGTTCCGGGGCGTGCAGCCAGCGGCTCAGATACCGCATCGCCCCCGGCTCGACCACCCAGATGACCAGGATGGTCGCGGTCACCGCCAGGATCGCCACCGTCGCCAGATACGGCAGCTCGAGATGGATGACCAGGGCGTGCAGGGCCAGTTCGACGGGAAGGACCGCGGCGAGCTTGGCCAGGGCCAGCCGCGTGCGGGTGGGATGGGGCAGACGACCACAGACCTCGCATGCCAGTGCATGTATCTCGGTTTGCCTCATGTTCACCACAGTGCGCGACGCAGGTTTCCGCACTGTGGTGCGGTGTAAAGACGGCATGACAAGTCGCAGCGAACCCGTTGTGGCAGCTCACAATTGGGTGAAGCCGAACACACCGGCGTCCGCGCTGTGCTGTGGGGCACAGTGTTTGCCCCTGTGCTATTTCGGCGGCAGCGTCTTGGCGTAGCCGACCCCGAGGCGCACCCACTCGTCGAGCGCGTCGTCGTCGGTGACCGTCTCGGCGGTGACACGTAGCCACCCGGTCATCTTCTTGCCGCCCATCTCCATCGGCTCGACCGCACCGGCCCGCAGCAGGTCCCCGGCGGTGTCCGGGTCGGCGCGCACCAGCAGCCCGCCCTTGCCGCTGGCCGCGACGGCCATATTGCCGCCCACCAGAAACGCCAGGCCGCCGAACATCTTCTTCTCGACCACGTGGGCCACCTCGGGTCCCAGCGCGTCGCGGATCCGGTCGGCCAGCTCCTCGTCGTATGCCATGACGACAGTGTGACCCCGCCCACCGACAATCCCGGGCATCCTGGACACTGGTAGGGGTGACCCGGAGAGACCGCTCCGACAGGTGTGGACCCATGCTCGGGAGGTATCCACCCGATGTGGAAGCCCCGCCTACGGTCGGTGTCGAAGAGGAGTTCCTCCTCGTGGATCCGCGCACCGGAGCGCCGGTCGGCCGGAATGCCGACGTCGCCCGGACCGCGGCGGACCTCGGCATGGACCTGCAACTGGAAATCATGCGCTGCCAGGTCGAGACCACCACCCGCGTGCACACCACCACCGACGACCTGCTCCGGGAACTGCGGGAACTCCGGCGCTGCGCGGCCGCTTGCGCCGAGAAGAACGACGCGTTGCTCCTGGCCGCCGCGGTACCGCCCTCGGTCCCCGAGGAGCTCGCCATCACCGGCACCCCGCGCTACAGCCGCATCGCCGAACGGTTCGGCAGGCTCGCCCGCGAACAAGGCCTGTGCGGCTGCCACGTGCACGTCGCCGTCCCCGGCCTCGCCGAAGCCCTGCGGGTCAGCAACTTCCTGCGCCCCTGGCTGCCGGTACTGCTGGCCCTGACCGCCAACTCCTCCATCTACCGCGGCTGCGAGACCGGCTACGCCAGCTGGCGCAACATCATGTGGCGGCGCTGGCCCAGCGCCGGTCCGCCGCCCTACTTCGCCTCGGTTGCGGAGTACGAGGCGGCCGTGGAGTCCATGCTGGCGCTCGGCGTGATCCTCGACCGCAAGATGATCTATTGGGACGTCCGCCCCTCCTCCACGTTCCCGACGGTCGAGGTGCGAGTCAGCGACGTCCCCGCCACCGTCGAGGAATCCGCGCTCCTGGCGACCCTGGTCCGCGCCGCCGCCATGACCGCCCGCACCGCCGAATCCGGGCCTCCGGTCCCGGAACCCGCACTCCGCGCGGCCTATTGGCGCGCCGCGCACGAAGGCCTGGACGGCACCGTGATCGACCCCGACACCGGCCGCCCGATCCGGGTCCCCGAGCTGCTCGACCACTTCGTCGCCCTCGTCCAGCCCGCCCTGGAACACCTGGGCGACCTGCCCTTCGTCACCGACACCATCGCCGCTCTGCTGTCCCGCGGCAACGGAGCGCGTCGGCAGCTCAACGCCTTTCGCGCCCGCGGCGACATCTCGGACGTGGTAGCCGAACTCGCCGACGCGACGCTGTACACGTGCCGGTAGACCCGACGGACGACCGGCGTTCGGGTACTCGGGCTGGGGTCGATTCGGATTACGGGGTTTACGGCAGGGGCTGGTCGTCGACGATCATGTCGTAGTTGACCTTGGTGCCTTCCACATTGGTGGTCTTGGCGGTGAAACCCCAGCGGGTGCCGTCGTTCTCGGTCACGACGCAGCGGATGGAGGCGCCGGTGGCGCCGCGCAGCAGGCCGTTGCAGGTGGAGGACTGCGGGGACATGCCGAACTTCTGGCGGTAGGTGTCGGAGATGGTGGCGGCCACGTCGTCGGGGGCGACATAGGCGTCGGCGAAGGTCAGGTCGTAGTAGACGTCGCTGCCGTCGACCTTGGTGACCTTGGTGCCGATCACCCAGTTCTGGCCGTCGGCCGCGGTGGCGGTGCAGGTCTGGGTGGCGTCGACCTGCGCGGCCAGACTTCCATCGCAGGACACCGATTTCGCGGCCTCGTGCGCCTTGTCCTTGTAGAAGCTCGAGGCCTTGGCCTGGACATCGCTCTTGCTCACGGACGAGGAACCGGTGGACACGGAACAGCCCACCGCGAGCAGGGGAAGGGAGGTCAGCGCCAGAACGGCTGTCAGTTTTCTCATGGACAACTCTAGGCGCGGATTCGTCCGGGAAATCGTGAAAACGACAAGCGCTCCGCCGCATTGGGGGGCGGATTAGGGGCTCGGGCAGTGATCCGGTCCGGTCTGTACGGCGACCGGCCCGGGCCACTGCCCGACGGATCAGCCGACCCGGGCGCGCCATTCCTCCAGCTGCGGGAGCTCCGCGCCGATAGTGGTGGATTCGCCGTGGCCGGTGTGCACCAGGGTCTCCGGCGGCAGCGTCAGCAGCCGATCCGCGATCGAGTCCACGATGGTGCCGAAATCGGAGTACGACCGGCCCGTCGCACCCGGCCCGCCGTGGAACAGCGTGTCACCGGTGAACACCGCACCCAGGTCAGGGGAGTAGAAGCAGACCGAACCCGGCGCGTGGCCCGGCGTGTGCAGCACGTGCAGCTCGGTGCCGCCGACCGCGATGATCTGCTTGTCCGCCAGTTCGCCGTCGGGGCTGATCTGCGGGTGGGTCTGCTGCCACAGCACCAGGTCCAAGGGGTGCATGAGGATCGGAGCGCCGGTGGCCCTGGCCAATTCGGGGGCGACCCGGACGTGGTCGTCGTGCGCGTGGGTGACCAGGATGGCCTTCACCTCGCGGGTGCCGATCACGTCGAGAATGGCCTCGACATTGTGCGGGGCGTCGATGACGACACACTCCAGATCGTCGCCCACCACCCACACATTGTTGTCGACGTCGAAGGTCTCGCCATCGAGGGAGAAGGTCCCGACGGTCACCGCGTGGTCGATGTGCGCCATCAGAACACCACCACCGAGCGCAGCACGTCACCGTGATGCATCTTGGTGAAGGCGGCCTCCACCTCGTCGAGCGCGATGGTCTCCGAGACGAACCCGTCCAGGTCCAGACGGCCCTGCTTGTAGAGCTCGATCAGGTACGGGAAGTCGCGCGAGGGCAGGCAGTCGCCGTACCACGAGGACTTCAACGACCCACCGCGCGAGAAGAAGTCGATGAGCGGCATCTCGAGCGTCATGTCCGGGGTCGGCACCCCGACCAGCACCACGGTGCCGGCCAGATCGCGCGCGTAGAACGCCTGCTTCCAGGTCTCCGGGCGGCCCACGGCGTCGATCACCACGTCCGCGCCGAAGCTGTCGGTGAGTTCCTGAACCCGTTCCACCGCATCCTCTTTGGCGGCGTTGACGGTGTGGGTGGCGCCGAAACCGGTGGCCCACTCCAGCTTCCGCTCGTCGATGTCGACCGCGATGATGGTGGTCGCGCCGGCCAGCTTGGCGCCCGCGATCGCGGCATTGCCGACACCGCCGCAGCCGATGACCGCGACCGAGTCACCGCGGCTCACGCCGCCGGTGTTGATGGCCGCGCCCAGGCCCGCCATCACGCCGCAGCCCAGCAGGCCCGCGGCGGCGGGGGACACGCTCGGGTCCACCTTCGTGCACTGCCCCGCGTGAACCAGGGTCTTCTCGGCGAACGCGCCGATGCCCAGGGCCGGGGTGAGCGGCGTGCCGTCGGTCAGCGTCATCGGCTGGGCGGCATTGAAGGTGTCGAAACAGTACTGGGGCTTGCCCTTCCGGCAGGCCCGGCACGAACCGCAGACCGCGCGCCAGTTCAGGATGACGAAATCGCCGGGCTCCACATCGGTGACGCCCTCGCCCACCGATTCCACGATGCCGGCGGCCTCGTGCCCCAGCAGGAACGGGAATTCGTCGTTGATGCCGCCCTCGCGGTAGTGCAGGTCGGTGTGGCAGACGCCGCAGGCCTGCACCCGGACCACGGCCTCGCCGGGACCCGGGTCCGGGATCACGATCTCGGTGACTTCGACGGGCGCGTTCTTGGAGCGAGCGACAACGCCGCGCACAATTTGGGACAACGAAATTCCTTCCTGGCTAAACGCAATGCCTTCGACTATTGCATCCGGTTCCGCCCACGTCATCTATTACCCCGGGTCACGCACAATGAATCCCCTTGTGTCCGATCACAAGAACAGTGTCCTATCACAGCAGCGATTGCTCCGCGGCCTCGGCTATGGTCGCGGCGACGACTGTCAGGGCGGGTGAATCCAGTCGCCATTGCTGCCAGTACAGCGGCACATCCACGAAAACCTTGTCGTCCAGTGGAACCAGGCCGTCCTCGGGACGAATCATCAGGTCGGGGATCATGCCCCAGCCCAGTCCCGCGCGCACGGCGTCGTTGAACGCGGCCGAGGACGGGATGTAATGACGCGGCGGATCCACCGGCTTGCGAGTGTAGTGGCGCACCAGGCGGAACTGCAGATCGTCCTTGCGATCGAAGAGCACCACGGGCGCGTGTGCGAACGCCTTCGCATTCGCGCCGTCGGGAAACCAGGTGCGGGCGAACTCCGGGTGGGCCATCGGGCGATAGCGCATCGCTCCCAGGCGCCGCACGGTACAGCCCTGCACGGGTGCGGCAGTGGAGGTGATGGCCGCCATCACGGTGCCGTCGCGCAGCAGGCGGGTGGTGTGCTCCTCGTCCTCGCGATGGATCTCGAACGAGAGCCCCGTCGCGCCGGGCTGGATCGCGTTGGCGCGGCCGAGCGCGGCCACCACCCAGGTGTGCAGTGAATCGGCGTTCACGGCAATGGGAATGACCACCGGCCGATCGGCGGGCTGATGCGCTTCGCCGAGTTCGCGGGCGGTGTCGCCGGTGAGCAGCTGGATCTGCCGGGCCAGGCGCAGTACGGCCAGCCCGGATTCGGTGGGTTGCACCGGTTTGGTGCGTTGCACCAGGATGCGGCCCGCGGCGTCCTCGAGCGCCTTGATGCGCTGGCTGATAGCCGAGGGTGTGACATTGAGTTTGCGGGCGGCCGCGTCGAAGGTGCCTTCCCTGATGACCGCGTCGAGGGCGCGCAGTTGGTCGAGCTGCAGATCCACAGTAAGAGATTCTAATGGCACCTCAGAATCTTTAGCTGGCCTGGTGCTGGACGGTTGCCTACTTTCGAAGGGTGAACGCATCATCGGCGGCCCTGGCGGCCATCTCAGGACTCGGCTTCGGACTCTCCCTCATCATGGCGATCGGCGCGCAGAACGCCTTCGTCCTGCGACAAGGGATCCGCGGCGAACACGTCCTGCCGGTGGTCGCGGTGTGCATCGGCTCCGATGTGGTGCTCATGACACTCGGCGTCGCGGGCTTCGGCGCGATCGTGAATTCCGCGCCGATGGTGATGACCGTCGCGAAGTACGCCGGCGCGGCCTTCCTGCTGGGCTACGCCGCGCTCGCCGCCAAGCGCGCGCTGTCCGCGTCGGCGCTGTCGGCGGGCGGCGGCGCCCCGATCGCGCTGGGCGCGGCGATCGCCACCTGCCTGGCCGTCACCTGGCTCAACCCGCACGCCTACCTGGACACGGTGGTGCTGCTGGGCTCGTTCGCCAATACCTACGCCACCCCGGACCGCTGGTTCCTGACCGCGGGCGCCATCGCGGGCAGCCTGATCTGGTTCCTGTCGCTGGGTTTCGGTGCGCGCCTGCTGGCCCCGGTCTTCGCGAAGCCGAAGGCGTGGCGGGTGCTGGACTCGCTCATCGCGCTCGTGATGACCGGGCTCGCCATCGGTTTGCTGGTGAGCTGACCGACGGCGATCAGTACACCTGCTTCCACACCCCGATCGGGCTGTTGCTGTTGTCGGCGGGCAGGCAGTAGACGGCCCGGCCGCTCGAGGACTGGGCGATGCCGTCCTTCTTGAGATTGCAGACCTGGCCGGGCTCGTGCTTGCCGGTGGTCAGGGTCCCGGGGCTGTCCCACACGTACGACGGGGTCGAGCCGCCGCCGGGGCGGCGGGTGCAGACCAGCTGGCTGCCGCCGCTGCTGTAGGCGAAGCTCCCGGCTTCGCCCACATTGCACGGGGATCCGAGCGCGGGCCGGGTGATGGGCAGCCAGTGCGGGCTCGCCCCGCCGGTCGCGTCGCAGGTCAGGACGGTGCCGTCGGAGGTCGTGGCGGTCATGCCGACCTGCTCGCAGGGCATCTGGATGCCGACGACCGGACTGACCGTGGTGGTGGTCGTCGAGGTCGTGGTGGTGGTGGTCGTGGTCGAGCTCGTCGTGGTGGTCGTCGTGGTCCGCTCGGGCGCGGTCGTGACGTCGGCCTGCTCGGCGGCGGTGGTCGTGGTGGGCCGGGCCGAGGTCGTGACCAGGACCCGCGTCGGGCCCGGGCCTTTCGCGGCATTCGGTGCGGCGTCCCAGCCGCTGTGCCCGGAGACGAGCAGAATCACGATGGCCACCAGGGACACCGCGATGGTCGCCGTCAGGCCGATGATCGCGTACCGCGTGGCCGGCGAGCCGCCCAGCAGGCCCGCGAGGCCGCCGGAGCGGCCCCCGGACGGCTGATCGGGGCCGTCGTGCACGGCCTCGAAGACCATGGTGTCCTGCGTCCACAACTCGTCGTGCGGATCATAGCCGGGTGGTATCGAATTGCCGTTCATCCCAATAACTCTCGCTCGGTGGTCCCGCTGTTCTCACCGGGCAAACAAAGAAGTTATACGGGGATGCCGCCGGGCGGTAGCCGGAGTTTCCACGGCGGGGATCGGTCAGCGTCGAATGTCGGCCAGCCGGACCGGTCTGCCCTGGTGCCGGGACAGTTCGCAGGCCTCGGCGATGTAGAACGCCTCCAGGGCGTCCGCGGGCGGGCACGGATTGGCCACCTGCCCGGTGACCACGCCCACGAACGTCGCGAGCTCCTCGACGTAGGCGCCGTGGAAGCGGTCCATGAAGCCCGGATAGACCGGCAGCGCCGAGGGCGGGTAGCCGGGTTCCACCGAATGCAGCGGCGCGCGCTCGTCGAGGCCGACGATGGCGTTGCCGGTCGAGCCGAGCACCTCCAGCCGCACGTCGTAGCCCGCGCCGTTGTAGCGGCTGAGCGAGACATTGGCCAGGCAGCCGTCGTCGAGGCGCAGCACCACCGCGGCGGTGTCGACATCGCCCGACTCGGCGAAGAACTCCTCCCCGCGATTGGCGCCGGTCGCGAAGACCTCCACCACCTCGCGCCCGGTGACCCAGCGGATGATGTCGAAATCGTGGACGCCGCAATCGCGGAACAGCCCGCCCGAGCGCGGAATGTAGTCCGCGGGCGGGGGCGCGGGGTCCAGGGTGGTGGCCCGCAGCGTGTGGATCCAGCCCAGATCTCCGGCGGCGACGGCCGCGCGGGCGGCCCGGTAGCCGGCGTCGAAGCGCCGCTGGAAGCCGATCTGGACCGGGACCGCGGAGCGCTCGAGGCGTTCGACCACCCGCAGCGTGCCCAGAATGTCGGCGGCGATGGGTTTCTCGCAGAAGACCGGGATGCCGCGGTCGACGGCGGCGGTGATCAGGGCCGGATGCGAGTCGGTGGCGGTGGCGACGACCAGGCCGTCGATCCCGGTGTCGAACAGCGCGTCGATGTCGGGCGCGTACTCCAGCCCGAGCTTGTCGGCGGTGGCGCGGGCGCGCTCGGCGTCCGCGTCGGTGACGATGACCCGGGCCACGCCGGGCAGGGTCGCGAGGGTCTCGGCGTGGGAGGTTCCGATGCGGCCGGTGCCGGCGAGGCCCACAGTGATCGGGGACATGGCGAAGCTCCTGTCAGTCGCGGTGCGGGGTCAGTCTCGGGGTGGTGCGGTGGTCGAGCGGACGACCAGGGACGGCTCGAGGCGCTGGCGCACCGGCTCGGTGCGGCCTTCGCGCAGACGTTCGGTCAGTGCCGCGACGGCCAGTCGCCCGATACGGCTGCGCGGCTGGTCGATGGTGGTGAGCGCGACGTGCCGCAGTGCCGCGAGCGAGGTGTTGTCGTAGCCGACGATCGACACGTCCTCGGGCACACGCAGACCCGCCTCTTCGAGCGCGGCGGCCGCGCCCACGGCGTTGAAGTCGTTACCGCATACCAGTGCGGTGGGAAAGGTGCTGGGGGAGAAGATGTTCAGTAGTTTTCGGACGGCGGCCGCGCCCGCGGTGTCGGTGTGCTCGCTGGGGACCACCATGGGTTCGAGGCCGTAGCGGGCCATGGCGGCGGTGTAGCCCTTGCGTCGCGGCGGGGCCGCGAAGGCCGCGCCGCCGTCGAGGTGCACGATGCGCCGATGGCCCAGCGTGACAAGGTGATCCACGGCCAGCGCCGCGCCGAGTTCGCCGTCGTCGTTGACGGTGTCGACCGCTGTGCTGGTGGAGGTGCGCGAGACCAGCACCACCGGGCAGCGCGCGGCCGCGTCGCGGATGGCGGCGGCGGGCAGCACCGGTGACAGCAGGATCACCCCGCCCGGGCGGAAGGCGAGCAGGCTCTCCAGGGCGGCGCGTTCGCGGCCCGCGCTGCGGCGACCGGTATTGAGGATGAGCTCGAGCCCGTCTTCCTGGGCGGCCTGGTCCATACCCTCGACCACATCGGCGAAGAAGGGATTGCGCAGGTCCGACACCATGACGCCGACGATGTTGGAGGTGCGGCTGGCCAGCGAGCGGGCCATGGCGTGCGGCTGGTAGCCGAGTTCGGCCGCGGCCGCCAGCACCGCGTCGCGCCGGTGGGCGCTGACCTTGGGGGAGTTGCGCATGACCAGCGACACCAGGGCCCGGGAGACGCCGGCGCGGGCGGCGACATCCTCCATGGTGGGTCGGGTCATGCGACGCACGCTACCGCGTGGCCGCGGGCCGGGGCAATAGAGCGCTCTAATCGGACTTTTCAGTCACCTACAGTTCTCGTGATTCTCCCTGCAAGCCAGTGTTTTCCGAGCTTGCTCGCCACTTCTCGGCGCATGTCGGGATCTTGACACCCGAGTGAGCCGGGTTACATTGTTGGAGCGCTCCAATAGCGAGCCTCACGATGGCCAACGACGGGTCTGGGAAGTGCCGATGACCGAACCGCTCCATCCCTTGCGTCCATTACGAATCGCCGCCGCGCCGATCTCCTGGGGAGTCTGCGAGGTCCCCGGCTGGGGGCACGTCCTCGACCCGGCCACCGTCCTGGCGCAGATGTCGGGCCTCGGCCTGTCCGCCACCGAATTCGGGCCGCCCGGATACCTACCGGACGATCCGCTCGAACTACGGAAGACACTGCGCGACTACGGTATTGCGCCGGTCGGCGGCTTCCTCGCCCTCACCCTGCACCGTGAACCGAGCCGCGCCCTGGATATCGCGCGTTCGGCCGCCGCACGATTCGAGGCCACCGGGGCCGAGGTGCTGGTGCTGGCCGCGGCGACCGGGGAGCACGGCTACGACGCGCGCACACCCCTCGACGATCGCGAGTGGCGCACGCTCCTCGATACCGCGGCCGCCGTCGGTGACATCGTCGTCGAACACGGCCTGCGCCCGGTGCTGCACCCGCACGTGGGCACGCACGTCGAGACGTCCGCCGAGGTGGAACGCTTTCTCGCCGACTCCGATCTGGACCTCTGCCTCGACACCGGGCACCTGCTCATCGGCGGCACCGACCCGGTCGAACTGGCCCGCCGCCACCCCGAGCGCATCGGGCACATTCACCTCAAGGACGTCCGCGAGGCGATGGCCGCCGAAGTACGCTGCGGCACAGTCGAATACAGCGAGGCGGTCAGGCAAGGTCTCTACGTTCCGCTCGGCGCGGGCGATGTCGACATCACCGCCCTGGTCCGCGAGGCGCACGCCGGCGGTTACCGCGGCTGGTACGTGATCGAGCAGGACACCGCGCTGCGCCCCGGCGAGACCGCCGAGGTCCCGACGGCGGCCGCGCGCCGGAGTCTGCGACACCTGGCCGGGATCGCCGCTGGTCTCGCCTCGGCTCGGATCTAGTGGGGAGGCGACGACGATGTCCGCATTCTCCCGTCCACGCCGCCCCCACTGGCTGCGCCTGACGCCGTGGCTGGCCGCAGCGGCCGTGCTCGCCGCCTGTAGCGGCCCCGGTACCGACGCCACCGGTCCCGGCGCGGCGCCCGTCACGGTCGGCACCGTGCGATCGGTGGCGGTCGTGACGCACGGCTCGCCCGGTGACGCCTTCTGGAACGTGGTGAAGAACGGCGCGGAGGCCGCCGGGAAGGATCTCGGCATCCGGGTCGAGTACAACTCGGCGGGCGATCCGACCCAGCAGGCCAAGCTGATCGACAATGCCGTCGCCCAGGGCGTCGACGGACTGGTGGTGTCCATGGCCAATCCGGACGCGCTGCGGCCCTCGGTGGAGAAGGCGGTGGCCGCGGGCATCCCCGTGGTGACCATCAACTCCGGTGAGGCCGAGAGCACGAAGTTCGGGGCGATCGGCCACGTCGGCCAGAGTGAGCGCCAGGCCGGTGCGGCCGCGGGCAAGCGCCTCGCCGACGCCGGAAAACACAAGATGCTGTGCGTGATTCACGAGGCGGGCAATGTCGGGGCCAATGTGCGTTGCGCGGGCGCGATCCAGGGCTTCGGGTCGGCCACCACGCTGCAGGTCGACATCAACAATCCGACCGATGTGCAGTCCCGCATCAAGGGCGCGCTCGAAGCCGATCGTTCCATCGATGCGGTGCTGACGCTGAACTCGCAGATCGCGGCCCGCGCGGTGGACGCGGTGAAGGAGTCGTCGGCGACCACGACGGTCGCCACCTTCGACCTGAATTCCGATGTGGTGAGCGCGATCCGGGCCGGAAGCCTCTTGTTCGCGGTGGACCAGCAGCAGTACGAGCAGGGCTATCTGCCCGTGGTCATGCTGAAGCTCTACAAGTCGACCCTCAATACCGTGGGCGGCGGGCATCCGGTGCAGACCGGGCCGGCGTTCGTGGACAAGACCACCGTCGATGCCGTCGCCGCGCTGGTCGGCCAGGGCACGCGGTGAACGGGCCGGGAGACGCCGACATGACTACGACGACAACGACATCCGAGAATTCGGAGACCGCGGTGGCCCCGCCCGATCGGCTCGCCATCCTCAACCGGCTGGTGGTCCGCCCCGAGGTGGGCGCGTTGCTGGGCGCGGTGGTGGTGTTCGTGTTCTTCACCATCGTCACCACCAAATTCCTCAAACCCCTGGGTATTTCGACGTGGCTGGACGACGCCTCCACGCTCGGCATCATGGCGGTGGCCGTCGCGCTGCTCATGATCGGCGGGGAGTTCGACCTGTCCACCGGCGTGATGACCGCCTCCACCGCGCTGATCACCGGGCTGCTCGCGGTGCACGCGGGCTGGAACGTGTGGTTCGCGCTCGCGGTGTCGCTGGTGTTCGCGCTCGCGGTGGGGGCGCTCAACGGCTGGGTGGTGATGCGCACCGGGCTGCCGAGCTTCATCGTCACGCTGGGCACCTTCCTGGCGTTGCAGGGCTTGAATCTCGGCGTGACCCGCTGGGCCACCGGCACCGTGCAAGTGTCCGGCGTGCGATCGGCGGACGGATATCAGTCCGCCGGTTGGGTTTTCGCCTCCACCACCAAGATCGGTAGCGCCAGTATCCAGGCGTCGGTGGTGTGGTGGATCGTGGTGACCGCGGTCGCGGCGATCGTGCTGACCCGCACCCGGTTCGGGAACTGGATCTTCGCGGTCGGCGGCTCGCTACCCACCGCGCGCGCGGTCGGTGTGCCCGCGACCCGCACCAAGATCCTGCTGTTCATGACCACCGCGTTCGCGGGCTGGATCGTGGGCGCGTGCAACCTGCTGCGGTTCGCCAGTGTGCAGGCCAATCAGGGTGTGGGCCTGGAGTTCCAGTACATCATCGCCGCCGTGATCGGAGGCTGCCTGCTCACCGGTGGTTTCGGCTCGGTGGTGGGCGCGGCCGTGGGCGCGCTCATCTTCGGCATGGCGCGGCAGGGCATCGTGCTGGCGGGCTGGAACAGCGACTGGTTCATGTTGTTCCTCGGCGCGCTGCTGTTCTCGGCGGTGCTGGTCAACAACGCATTCAAGAAGCGAGCCGAAAGGGTACGCCGATGACCGTGCCATTGATCGAAACCGTCGGCATAGGAAAGAGTTACGGCGGCGTGGTCGCGCTGCGCGATGTGTCGACGGTGGTGAACGCGGGCGAGGTCACCTGCGTGCTGGGTGACAACGGCGCGGGCAAGTCGACGCTGATCAAGATCCTGGCGGGCGTGCACCAGCACGACAGCGGGGAACTGCGGATCGAGGGCCGTGAGCTGCGATTGTCCTCGCCCCGTTCGGCTTTGGACCTCGGCATCGCCACCGTGTACCAGGATCTGGCGGTCGTGCCGCTGATGAGTGTGTGGCGCAATTTCGTGCTCGGCTCCGAACCGGTCAAACGCTACGGGCCGTTCGAGCTGCTGGACCGCGAACGCGCCCAGGGCATCGCCCGAGAAGGGCTGGCGGACATGGGGATCGACATTCCCGACCTGGAGCAGCCCGTGGGCACGCTCTCCGGCGGTCAGCGGCAGTGCGTGGCCATCGCCCGCGCGGTGCACTACGGGGCCAAGGTGCTGATCCTCGACGAGCCGACCGCGGCGCTGGGCGTGAAGCAGGCCGGGGTGGTGCTGCGGTACGTGGTGCAGGCCCGCGACCGTGGGCTGGGGGTCGTGCTGATCACCCACAACCCGCATCACGCCTACCCGGTCGGGGATCGGTTCCTGCTGCTCAAACGCGGGTCCGCGCTGGGCGGTTACGAGAAGTCGCAGATCGATCTCACCGAGCTGACCCGGTTGATGGCGGGCGGCGCGGAACTCGAGGCGCTGCAACACGAATTGGAGCGGGTGGTGCCGTGACCGAGCTGGAGGCCCTGACGATCGGCCGGGTCGGCGTCGACCTGTATCCCGAGCAGAGCGGGGTGCCGCTCGCACAGGTGCGGACCTTCGCCAAGTTCCTCGGCGGCACCGCCACCAATGTGGCGGTGGCCGCCGCCCGGCTGGGGCGGCGGACCGCGGTGCTGACCAAGGTCGGGCCGGACGGATTCGGCGACTTCGTCCGCGACGCGCTGGAGGGGTTCGGCGTCGCGTCCCGGTATGTCGGGACGGCGGCGGGGCTCCAGACGCCGGTGGTGTTCTGCGAGCTGAACCCGCCCGCGGACCCGCCGCTCCTGTTCTATCGGTCGCCCATCGCACCCGACCTCACCCTCACCGAGGACGAGATCCCCTGGGATGTCGTGGATTCCGTGCCGTTGCTGTGGGTGACCGGCACCGGCGTCAGCGCCGAACCCGGCCGCACCACCCAGCGCGCGATCCTCGAACGCCGGGGCCGGCGCGGGCACACCGTGCTGGACCTCGACTATCGGCCCATGTTCTGGCCCGACGTGGACACCGCGCGCGCCGAGATCGGCTGGATGGTCGATCACGTGAACGTGGTGGTGGGCAATCGGACCGAGGTGCAGGTCGCGGTCGGCACCGCCGATCCCGACGAAGCCGCCGACCGGCTGCTGGCGCGCGGGGTGCGGCTGGCCGTGGTGAAGCGCGGCGCGGAGGGCGTGCTCATCGCCACCGAATCCGAGCGCTGGACGGTGCCGCCGTGCCCGGTGCTGGTGCTGTGCGGCCTCGGAGCGGGCGACGGCTTCGGGGGAGCGCTGATCCACGGGCTGCTCGCGGGCTGGGACCCGCACCGGGTCGCCGCCTACGCCAATGCCGCCGGCGCGCTGGTGGCGTCCCGGCTGGCCTGCGCGGACGCCATGCCGACCGCCGCCGAGATCGAGGAGATGCTGTGCACCTGAACGACGCGCGCTGGTACGACCTGCTGCGTACCCGCGCCACCGACCCCGAGGCCATCCGCCGCGCCTACGCCGACCGGCGCCGCCGCCCGAACCTGCTGTCGGGCACCGGGACCCTGTTCCTGGTCGCCGCCGACCACCCGGCTCGGGGAGCGCTGGGCGTCGGCGCGGACCGCACCGCCATGGCCGACCGCCGCACCCTGCTGGAACGACTGCTCATCGCCTTGGCCGACCCGGCCGTGGACGGGGTGCTCGGATCACCCGACATCGTGGAAGAGCTGCTGCTGCTCGACGCCGTCCACGACAAGATCGTCATCGGGTCCATGAACCGGGGCGGGCTGGCCGGAGCGGACTGGGAGATCGACGACCGATTCACCGGCTACGACGCCGAATCCTTGGTGAAATACCGCCTCGACGGCGGGAAAATGCTTCTGCGCCTGGTGGATTCGGATCCGGGAACCATCCCGACCCTGGAAGCGTGCGCCCGCGCGGTGTCCGAACTGGCCGAGCACGGGCTCATGGCCATGGTGGAGCCGCTGCCGTACGCCCGGGACCACAGCGGCGCACTGGCCATGCACAAGGATTCGGCCTCCCTGCAACGTGCGATCACGGTCGCCTCCGGACTCGGGGTCACCTCCGCGTACACGTGGCTGAAGATTCCCGCACCCGACGATGTCTCGGTGCTCGACGCCACCACCTTACCCGTTCTCGTGCTCGGTGGCGCGCCCTCGGATGATCCCGAATCCGACCTCGCCTCCTGGGCCGCGGCGCTGCGCCACGACGTCGCGCGCGGGCTGGTGGTCGGCCGCAGCCTGCTCTATCCGCCCGACGGGGACGTCGCGGGCGCGGTGCGGGCGGCGGCTCGTGTATTGGAGGCGGCGCGATGAGCGATCCGCGCTGTGCAATGCCATGGCCCGCAGCCGGTGTCGGCGTACCGGCCGCTCCGATCGGCGACGTGAGGGCGGGGCGGAGATGACGCCACTGCATCGCCGGGCCGGAACGCTGGCCGACGGCGGCGATCCCGTGCTGGTGACCCCCGAGGACGCGGGCTGGTCCTACGCCGGGCTGCGGGTGTTGCGGCTGGCGGCGGGGGAGCGGCGGGTGATCTCCACCGGGGAGTTCGAGGCGTTCGTGCTGCCGCTGGCCGGGGCGTGCACGGTGCGGGTGGACGGGATGACCTTCGAACTCGCCGGGCGGGATTCGGTGTTCACGCGGGTGACCGATTTCGCGTATGTGCCGCGCGACGCCGAGGTCGAGCTGTCCACGACGGACGGTCTGGAGGTCGCGCTGCCGATGGCTCGGTGCGGCAGGCGGCTGGAGCCGAAATACGGTCCGGCCGAGCAGGTTCCGGTCGAGGTGCGCGGCGCTGGTCACGCCACCCGTCAGGTCACCAACTTCGGGACGCCCGGTGTGTGGGATCACGCCGACAAGCTCAATGCCTGCGAACTGATCACCCCGGACGGGAACTGGTCCTCGTATCCGCCGCACAAGCACGACGAAGCCTCCGCGTGCGAGGTCGTCAACGAGGAGATCTACTACTTCCGTATCGCGGGGCGCGACGGAATCACCACGAGACCCGAAGGTTTCGGGTTCCACCGCACCTACACCCCGGACGGCGCGCTCGACGAGAACGTGGCCGTCCGTGACGGCGACGTCTTCCTCGTGCCGCACGGCTACCACGGTCCCTGCGTGGCCGCGCCCGGCTACCCCATGTACTACCTGAACGTGCTGGCCGGTCCCGCGCCCGAACGGTCCATGGCCTTCTGCGACGACCCCGCGCACGCCTGGGTGCGGGCGAGCTGGGCGTCGCTGGCGGCGGACCCGCGGTGCCCGGTCACCTCCCACGAAGGACGGCTCGGATGAAGCTCACGACCGCGCAGGCGCTGGTGGCCTGGCTCGTCGCCCAGCGCTCGGAAACCCTCGAAGGCGTCGAAGTGCCGCTGTTCCCAGCCGCTTTCGGCATCTTCGGGCACGGCAATGTGCTGGGCCTGGGCACCGCGCTGGCCGAGCATCGCGACGCGCTGCCGTTGTGGCGCGGGCACACCGAGGAAGGCATGGCGTTGGCGGCGGTCGGGCTGGCCAAAGCCACGCAGCGGCGGCAGGTCGGGGTCGCGACCTCGTCGATCGGGCCTGGCGCGCTGAACATGGTGACGGCCGCCGGTGTGGCGCACGCGAATCGGCTGCCGGTGCTGCTGCTGCCCGGCGACACCTTCGTGAGCCGGGCCCCCGATCCGGTGTTGCAGCAGGTGGAGCATTTCGGGGATCCGAGCGTCACCGTGAACGACGCGTTCCGGCCGGTGAGCCGCTACTTCGACCGGATCACCCGGCCCGAGCAGCTGATCGCGACGCTGCCGCAGGTGGCGCGGGTGCTCACCGATCCCGCCGACACCGGACCGGTGGTGCTGGCCCTGCCGCAGGATGTGCAGGCCGAGACCTACGACTTCCCCGACGCGCTGTTCGAGCCGGTGGTGCATCATGTTCCGCGCCCGCGGCCCGATCGGCGCGCGGTCACCGAGGCCGCTCGCGTGCTGCGCGACGCGCATCGTCCGCTGCTGGTGCTCGGCGGTGGCGTGCGGTATTCGGGCGCGGGTGGTCAGGCGCTGGAATTCGCTGAGCGGCACGGGATTCCGGTGACCGAGACCACCGCCGGGCGCACACTGGTACCGCATGACCATCCGCTGTTCGCCGGTCCGCTCGGGATCACGGGCGCGGCCTCGGCGAATGCGCTGGCCGCGGCGGCGGACGTGGTGCTGGCCGTCGGCACTCGTCTGCAGGACTTCACCACCGCGTCGTGGACGGTGTTCGCGCCGGAAGTCCGTCTCGTGCACATCAATACGGCGCGGTTCGACGCGGTCAAGCATGGGGCGCTGGCGGTGGGCGGGGACGCCGACGCGACGCTGCGCGATCTCGGACCGGAACTGGGGGAGTGGTCTGCCGATCCTGACTGGACCGCGCGAGCTGCGGCGGTCCGATCCGACTGGGACGCGCATATCGACAAACTGCGCGCGCCCACCCCCGGGACGCCCAGCTACGCACAGATCGTCGGCGTGGTGAACGAACTCAGTGAGGCGTCGGACTATGTCATGACCGCATCCGGCGGCCTGCCCGGCGAACTCATCGGCGGCTGGCGCGCGCCCGGTGGGCTGCCGACGATGGACGTCGAATACGGGTTCTCCTGCATGGGATACGAGCTAGCCGGAGCGTGGGGTGCGGCGCTCGCGCGCACCGACACCGGAGGACTGGTCACCACCCTGCTCGGCGACGGCTCCTACCTCATGCTCAACTCCGAACTGTTCTCCGCCGCCTTCGCCGGTCACCCGTTTGTCGCGGTGGTGTGCGACAACGACGGGTACGCGGTCATCGCCCGCTTACAGGAAGGCCAGGGCGGCACGGCGTTCAACAACTTCTACGCCGACTGCCGCACCACTCACGCCGCCCCGCCGCGCGTGGACTTCGCCGCGCACGCGCGTGCGCTGGGCTGTTCGGTGTTCACCGCCGTCGAACTCGGCGACTTCCGCGACGCCTATGCCGCCGCCAGGGCAGCCGCCCGAACGGAGTCCCGGCCCGCTGTCGTCGTAGTCCGGACCCAGCCGTCCACCTGGACCGAAGCCGGCGCGTGGTGGGAAGTCGGTGTGCCGCACCATCTCTCGGGCCGCGCCGAGTACGACCGGGTGAAGGCCGGGCAGCTGCGCTACACGCATCCGGCCTGATCGCGGGCGCGACGCGCAGGTCACCCGAAATCCGGGCATACCGGCGGTCGCCCGACCCGCGTGCACGATTTATGGCAGACTCGGCGCAAACACGCGGTCGGTCGATGGGCGATCAACGGTTGTATTGATCGAGGTAGTACGGGGTACGGGATTTGAAGGTCGCAATGGATCTCAGCGCCATCGAGCGGCAAGTGGCCGTGGATCGCGGGGCAGCACGGGATCGGACGCTCGAAGCGGAGCTGGCCCTGGCCACCTCGCTGTGTGAGCTGGCCCGGGCGCTGATGGCGACCAAGACCGATCCGGATTCGCGGGATCGGTCCGCGTCGGCGCTGGAGCCCGCGCAGGAGGCGGTGCTTCTCCGCTTGCGCTGGCTCACCTCCGGGCACGTGACCGCCCCCTTCGCCGCCGAGGTGACCGAGGCGTTGCGCCTGTTCGAGCAGGCCGCCCGCACCATCGGCCACCGCGAGCTGGCCACCTCCACCATTCGCAACGCCTGTCAGGCGTATCGGCATGTGGCGCAGCACTATCCCCTCGCCGCGGGGGCGTCGGCCGACGCGCTGTCCAAGTGCAGCGTGTGGCTGTGCCGCCTCGACCCCAAGGCCGCCGTCGCGGCCGGCGAGGACGCGGTCCGCATCCGAGCCGGACTCTTCGCCGCCGATCCGGACCAGGCCAACCGCTACCTGTCCACCCTGAACACCCTGCTGCGCACCCTCATGGTGGGCCGCCAGCGCAAACAGGCCCTGGCCATGTACCGCGAGTGCTACGCCAAGGTCACCTCCGCGGGCATGACGCAGCGGCTGCGCGAAATCCGGGTCGAGGACATCGGATTCACCGGCAAGACCGTCACCGCCCTGCGCAAACTCGAATGCGCCACCCTCGAACGCGCCGGCTACCTGACCCAGCAGCAGATCCTCTACCAGACGGCCGGCGATCTGGCGACCATCGAGGAGATCAACTGGCAACTGGCCCTGGTCGGCCTCAAACCGATCGCCGCGGGCGCCCTGCCCGACCAGCCTTCCAAGCCGGTCGAGATCAGCACCGCCTTCGGCGCCCTCGGTGTCCGCTGCTCCTCCCGCAACGCCGTCACCCTGGTCCGCGCCGCGATTCTCGCCGCGTACACCGCCGACGGCGCCCAACCGGTCCAGAGCTCCGCCTACCTCGGCGTCGACCAGAAGCACTGGAGCACACCCGAACCCGAACCCAACCGCGCCGAACGCCTCGGCGAGGACGTCGTCCTCATCGAGAAGGTCTCCGAACACTGGGTCTCGGTCAAAAGCCTGAATTGGGAAGTGGCCCCCGTAGGCCGCCACCCCCTCGCGCTGCGCCTCTCCCAGGAATGGCCGGTCGTCAGCGTCACCACCACCGAGCAGATGTCCTACGAACTGTGCTGGTACGAGGGCGGCGCCGCCACCCAATACGCCTGCCTGGGCCTCCCCGCCGCCCAAATCCCCCTGGAAAAGCCGTTGGCCCCCTTGGACTTCAAGGCCCTGTCCGACTACGGCGCCGACTACGCCTCCGAAACCCAGGTCCGCTCCGCCTTCGGCAACACCACCATGTTCACCAAACTCACCTGCCTCCCCGGCAGCGGCATCCGCCAAGCCGCCGAAGCAGGCCCCCTCTCCGCCCACGGCACCAACACCCTCTACTTCCGCAACGCCACCGAATCATGAACGAGCCCAACGGCTACGAGATCGCGGTCGACACCGACCGCATCAACGCGGACCGAGTCCACCACTGGTTGTCCACCGACGCCTACTGGGCGCTGGGCCGCGAACACGACATCGTCGAGCGCGCGATCCGCGGCTCGATCAACATCGGCGCCTATGACAACACCGGCGACCAGGTCGCCTACGCCCGCATCGTCACCGACCTGGCAACCTTCGCCTGGCTCTGCGACGTCTACGTGGATCGCGACCACCGAGGCACCGGCCTCGGCCGCGCTCTCGTCACCGCGGCCCGCGACCACCTCGCTCCCTACAAACTCGAGCGCATTGTCCTCGCAACCCAAGATGCCCATGGCCTCTACAGCCGGCTGGGCTTCGCCCCCCTCCCTGATCCAGAACACTGGATGGTCCTGTCCGCCGAAGGCTGAGCGTCTTCTCCGTCCCTTTCAGCCGTCTTCAGGCAATCCAGCCGGGCTTGTCGTCGACCCAAATGTCTGGGCGCGGAATATCGCCGCGACTGATCCGGAGCCAGAGTCCGGCATGGGTGATCCCGCGAACACGGCACATCGTTACCGTGTCCGCCGCAGTGATCGTACGTTCGGGCCAACGCCATGCGGGCGGCACCGGTCAGGATCCGGCAACGACGATCGGTGACCACGCCTGGATCAATGGAAGAGTCCACCCTGGCCAACGGCCGACCGTGACGACTGGAGGCGGTACCCAGTACGGGCCGTGGACGCGCCATCGCTGGAGTCGGTCGTATGGCACACCCGACTCTTCAGCGAATCGGCGCAGGCCCAGGAAGCAACGCACGCCGACATCGTGAAAGCTGCGCGGCGCTGATACCGGGAGGAAAGAGTCTGTCACCACCGTGACCGCATCTCCGCAGCCGCGTCCGGCGGAATGATCCATCTGGCATAGGTGTCGTGCGGATCAACGGTGATCAAGTCGACAACCTGAACCAATTCATGGGGCACGGATCCTCCGAAGTGCTCCAGGCTCGGCACGACCACCGCTTCAGCGTGCATTCGGCCCACGACGTTGATCAGCCGCCGGATCGGGTCTTCGATGTGCTCGCTGAACACGACGGTTTTCGCCACGGCATAGCCCAGTCGGCTGGCGATGCTGCGGTTCTGCGCTTCGTCCCACGGTTGGCGGGCCCCGGAAACGTCGCTGCGCAAATAACCGATAGCTGTGGGTATTTCGAACATGGTCACCACCGCCCAGCCGGTTCGTATCCGCATTCGTTCTCGGCGGCGAGGCGCGCTCGAATGTCGGCGACGCTGGCCCCGCCGCGGTGCTGCGCCGGACGGTCTGTGCGGCTGGATGATAGAGCTGCCGTGAACATCACCGTGGCAGCGAGGATGAGGGCGAGGACGAAATCCATTGGGGCTCCTCTGGGTCCGCTCAGTCATTCTCTTAGTGTTGTAATCAGCGTGTCTGAGGGTTCGCCGAGATTGAAGGTGACGCTGGTGCACGCGGGTATACGCTCGGTTCACGCATCTCCCGCACCTGCGAGGTAATCGGTATGCATGAGGCATGGACAGGTGCCGACGCGACCGCGTTGCGCAGAGCCTTGGGTGTTTCCCAAGCCGAGTTCGCCGAGCGCACCGGCGTTGCGTTGAGCACTGTCAAGAAGTGGGCCCGGCGCGGGATGACCGTCACGCTCCCGTCGTTCTTCGCCGAGTTGATGGAAACCCATCTCACGCGGGCCACTCCGCAGCAGCGTGCGCGATTCGTGGCGGCCAAACAGGCCAGTATCACGATCGTTCTCCCCTGCGATCCGGACGATCGGGCGGATTCCTGTGCCGTGCAATGGGAAACGGGCATGTGGACCGCCGATTGCACGGCCATCGCCCACGACCTCACAAGAGAGGACCTGATGTTGGATCGTCGCCAGGCGGCCCGTGCGCTGGTCGGGGTAGTCGTCGGAGCCAACCTGCTCGAGCCCCTCGAACGGTGGCTGCTGTACGGGAGCGACCGTGCAGCCACGCCTGCCGGGATGACGAGGTATCGCGTGGGGATACAGGAAGTTGAGCGGTTGGAGAATGCCGCACGGGTATTTCGCGAATGGGACGACCAGTACGGCGGAGGTTTGCGCCGCAAAGCCGTGATCGGTCAGCTCAACGAGGTCAACGACCTGCTCACTCACACTCAACCGCCGGAGATCCGCCGTCGCCTCACGGTTGTGCTGGCCCATCTCGCCGAGACAGTCGCGACGATGTCTTGGGACTCCGGACAGCAATCGACGGCCCAGCGATACTTCGTGCTAGCCGTCAGGGCGGCGCTGGCGGCGGGGGACTCGCCTTTCGCCGCAAACTCTCTCGCGGGTATGGCCCGACAACTCCTGTACCTCGGTCGTGCCGCTGATGCCCTGGAGCTTGTGCGCCTCGCCCAGGACCAAGCGGCGACCGCGACACCGGCGGTCCGCGCGATGCTCCGTACCCGAGAAGCACGGGCATACGCCCATCTCCATCGCCCGTCAGCGTTTCACCATGCCTGTGATCGGGCGCAAGAGGCCATTGCCGAGGCCTCCCCGTCGATCGACCCCTATTGGATCGGCTACTTCGACGACTCGGAGATGGCGGGCACGATCGGCGGGCGATTGCTCGAAATGGCGCAGCGCACACCGGAATTCGCGAGCGAGGCGGCCGAGCAGATCAGCCGGGCTATCGCGTTGCGGCAACCGAACCGACTGCGCAGCGCCGCACTCGACCAACTCGGTTTGGCGGAGGCCCGGCTGATCCAGGGCGAACTCGAGGAGGCATGCCGTCTCGGGCACGCCGCGCTGTCCACGGTAGAACAGACCGCCTCCGACCGAGTCCGAGTCAAGTTGCGGGAGATATTCGCACGTACCGAACACGTGGCAAACGTCCGCACGGTGGCGGAGCTGCGGGACAGGATGCGCGTGTTGGTCGCCGACCCGGTATAGAAGGGGCATGACTCGTATCGGCGTGACCGGGCACATGAACATCACCGAGGACTCGGTCCCGCTGATCTATTCGGAGATAGCCCGGCTCTTGGCGGACGCTGGAGACCCGACCGAACTGATCGGAATCAGCTGCATCGCCCGCGGGGCCGACAGCGTGTTCGCCCAGGCAGTCCTCGACGCCGGTGGGCGATTGGAAGTGGTTCTACCATCGCGGGATTACCGTCAGCGCAAGGTCAAGCCGGATCATGCCGAACTGTTCGACACCCTGACGTCTCGCGCGGTTACCGTGCATGTGATGGAGCTCGACGAGGCAGGCAGGGAGGCCTACGAGGCCGCCAACGAAGCGCTCGTAGGAACCTGCGACCGGTTGATCGCGGTATGGGATGGGCAACCCAGTGAACAGGGTGGCACGGGAACAGTCGTCGAGCTCGCCAGGCAGAAGGCAGTCCCAGTCGACATCGTCTGGCCAGACGGCTCGGCCCGCAACTGACTGTCGGCCGGTACTTGTCGCCGAACACCCTCTCTAGAGCCAAGTTGCGTACGCTTCAGGCTCAGTCGCCACCGGGGCTGGCCGGTCACGTTCTACTCCACTCTGGAGTGCGCGGTGACTGAAGCATCAACGCGGCTACTTGCATGGCACGCTCGATTCAGGTACCTGGCCTGAGCTGCCACCGGTCTCGCCTTGGGGCAGACTGTGCGCATGGTGGTGGATCCGATCGAGCTGGAGGGTGAGCGCGGGCACTTGCTGGCGCAGCTGAGCGAGCTGCGACGCGCGATCGCGGAACTATCCGACGGATACGCAGCTCTACCGGAGTCAGGTTTGATCATCGACACCGTCGGTGCCGGGGCACTGACGACTCCGGGCTACTGTGTCGCCGGTGCACGGGAAGTGCTGGAGGAAGTGCTGATCGAGCTGGACGCCGCCGCTGACGCAATGGATCGAGCAGGCCAATACACGGCTCGATTGCGCGGCGTCCTGTTCGACTGAGCAGGGTCCACGACACCTGCTCCCGTCAGAATTGATCAGCAAACACCTCTCCGCCGAACTCATTTCGGCGGGGTGGCAGAGCCGCTGACCGGAGCCGGAGTCAGTGGGGCTTCCTGCGGCAGGGGTTTGATCACAACCGGGAACACCATGCGACTCCCGACCGGCCCGGGCGAGGGATCGTCGGGAAACAGCACAACGCCGGCGATGATCAGCAGTGCCGCTGCGGTAATGCCGAGGATCGGTCGCACGAGGCTTGGCCACAGCTCCCACGCCGACCGCGCCAACGATCCGGATACGTCAGGCATGTCCGCTCCCTACCGCGCTGGAGCCTTCATCGATCAGTCGCCGGGCAGGCATCACCCGTTACAGTTGGAGCTGGTGTCGCCACGCGTGAATCGCCATAACCGGCATCAAGATTAGACGGCGTCAGTGGCCGTGTCCCCGACCCGGTTGAAACGCCAGTGGATAGACTAGGCCGTGCCGCTTACCTTTCCGTCGCATGCATTGGCAGTCATCCCGTTGAAGATGCGATGGCCGCGTCATCTGGATGGTGTCGCGTTAGTGGTCGGTGCGGCGGTTCCCGATGCCTCGTATCCGGTGGCCGGGTTCTTTTCGATGCCGGAGACGCACACACTTCTTGCGCTGCTGTGGTGGTGTCTGCCGATGGGAATCGTCGCGACATGGGTGATTCGTTGGGGTGCCGCGGATATCGCCGCCCATCTGCCCCGGCTCGGGGCTTTCGACCTGCCCGCTTACGGCGTTCTCAGTGCTGTGCGATATCGGTGGTATGTCACGGGCCACTCGATTCTGATCGGCGCGGTGACCCATATCTTCTGGGACGGATTCACGCATGATCCGGCCGGTGGGCATGGCTGGGGAGTCGCCACATTCCCCGTGCTCTTGCAGCCGGGCCCGCTCGGCAGGCCATGGTGGTACCTGCTGCAGCAAACATCGACCTTCGTCGGTGGGGCACTCGCGGTCGGTCTGTTCTACTACATCGGTCGCCGCGGACTGCTGCGAGCCTGGCACGGTGACCCACCGCCTTCCCGGCGCGCGCCGAAGCGGTTCTGGCCGGCGGCCGGACTTGTCGCCGCGCTCAGTGTGTTGCTTCTTCCACTGATGCCCTTGGCATTTCAGCCGTTCGTGGTGGGAGTCCGGTTGCTCTATGTCGGGGCGCTGTCGTTGCTTGCGGGCGCAGTGTCGATTCGCCTGTTTGGCCCGGAACCCCGCAACACCGACATCGCAGACACCGACACCGTCAATCCGGATCCTTATTCGATCTTGTAGATGTCGACCCCGCACCCATGGCGCCGTGGATGCCGTCCGGGGGTCTGCGATCACTGACGTGGTCGGTCCGCTCGACGGATCGCGTGTGTACGGAGGCGGCGATATGGTCCTGCCATGACACCGAATTGGGCCGTGGGCGATGAATGCCAACTGCCAGCGACCGCTGCCATCTGGCTCACCAACGATCCGCAACCAGGGCTGGTCCTTGTCGAGTTCGTCGACGCACACGGTCGCCCTCACTGGCTGGTCGACAAGTGCGCCATCTTCGGCGCAGACCTGTTGCCGACATCGACTTACCCACGCCCGACCAGCATTCGATGCTCGATCGACGCGATCGACGGCGACATCGCTACGGTCCGCCCGTGGTGGACGATCAGCTGTGGCGGTCTCTCCTTCCTGTTCGACGTTCCGGCAGACGTACTCGTTCCGATGACGGCGGGCTGACGGTGAGCCTCGGCGATGGCTGGACCGTACCGAATCGGAGCCGGCCAACCAGGTGTCCGACCTGCTGCGGTGACGAGTTCGTGACGACCGGCTATATCGCGCACTACTCGCATCGGTTGGGCCACTTCTTGCCGATTGCGCTGCGATAGTGCGAGATTGAGCCGGTCGCGGAATCGAGTGAATTCGGAAGTTGCTGCGCGTCAACGGCTACGGTGGGGATCGTTAGCGTTCCTTTCAAGTTGCGCGCGTTTGGGGGCTGTTCATGCAGGACCGAGATAGAGGCGTATCGGCGCGGTGGGCGGCGGTCGCGTTGCTGGCCGGTGTCGCCGCATTAGCCATTCAGGCGGTGGTGATTCCATTGCGGGCGTCGCCACAGTTCGGGCTGTTAGCCAACCAGGGTGATCTGGAGATCTACCGCAGCGGCGCACTGCAGGTACTGCATGACGCATCTCTCTACGTTGCGCCGGTCCCGCCGGGAGGATGGTTCACCTACCCTCCGTTCGCCGCGATCGTCTTTGTCCCGTTAGCCCTGATGCCGCTCGTCGTAGCGCAGCTGGTGGTTTTCGTCGTGTCTGTTGTGGCGCTGTGGGCCACTCTGTGGCGAAGCTGCCGCGTGCTCGGGTACCGCGGTGACCTCAATCTGGCGGTTGCCTGTATCGGATTTGCGTTGATGGCCGCGGAATTGGAATCGGTACGAGGAACACTCTGGCAGGACCAGATCAATCTGATCCTCATGGCGATGATTGTCTGGGACCTGACCCGTTCATCGACGGCACGATTCCGTGGATGGACAGTCGGCCTGGCAACCGGGGTGAAACTCACCGCTGTGGTGTTTCTGCCCTACCTGATCCTGACTCGCCAGTGGCGAGCAGCGGCGTCGGCCACCGTCATGGCGGCCGCGACGGCAATCCTGGCCTGGTTCATCATTCCGGCCGACTCTGGTGAGTACTGGCTGCACGCGGTGCACGACGTCGACCGCATCGGGCCGGTCACCCATCCGTTCAATCAATCCATCAACGGTGTGCTCGCGAACTTGTGGGCGCCTTCGACACCACCCACCGCTTTGTGGCTGCTGCTCGTCGCCGTTGCCGCTGCACTCGGATACGGCGCCGCTGTGAAAGCTCAGCGCGCCAACCAGAGCCTGACCGCCATCGTCATTGTCGGCCTGATCGCCTGCATGGCCCCGCCGCTCGCGTGGAGTCATCACTGGGTATGGATCGCCCCGCTGCTGATCATTCTGCTGCACAAAACGATTCGGACACATGAACACCGTGCAGCCTGGGCGGCGGCGACTGCGGCGGTGTTCGCGGCGGGATCCATGTGGGGCGTCTCGTGGGTCTACGCCGAGATCGAACACCTGGGGCTGACAGCCGCGCCGGGCTACATCCCCGCGATGACAGCCGCGGTCGACCAGATGCCGAATTGGGTTCGAGCCATCGTCTGCGGTGCACCGCTGGTGATCTACTTCGCGGTCGTCACCGCGATCCTGATACGCAAGGAGCAAGGCGGACCGGACACAGCACCATCCTCGCGCGCGCCTTCTCCTCACCTCGGCGAACGACTGCCGGTAGACAGAGAATGAGTGGGTCGGCAGGATTCGAAAATATGGCGCACCACCGTGCTCGACCACTCGGGCTTGCCCGTCCGGTTGCCTGCGGATATCGCGTTCATACCGCTGTTCAGTCCGGGATCACCCGCTCACCCCGCGTGGCCACGACACGGAGAGCCACCTCCAAGGGCATCCAGTGTTCGTCGAGTGGCTGGGGCACTAGGGCCTTGCGACTGCTGCACAGGGAAGAAGTCGTGTCCGACAAGATGTTTGCCAGTCAGTACGTCTTGGTCACCGGTGGATGCGCGGGGCATCGGGCGTACTGCGGCACCGGCATTCGCTGAGCAGGGCGCACCGGGTGTGATCAGCACGGCGGACGCGCTCGAGTAGGCCGCGGCCGAGCATGCGCAGCACTTCTGCTGAAGGCGAGTGCGAGCTGAATGGGCGGTACTGCGTTTGCGGCGGATTTGCGCCTCTGCCATCATCTGCCGATGAAGAAATCGAAGGCTGTGGTGTTCGGTGCCGCGGTGGTGCTGTCCGTGGGAATCGCCGGTTGTAGCGCGGACCAGGCGTCATCGTCGAAGGAGACCTCGGTCGCGCCGACCAGTGCGGCCTCGTCACCTGTCGCGAGTGATTACGCGAAGCTGCTCATCAAGCCCAGCGATATCGACTCCGACTGGACGTTGAAGACCTCCAAGGCGGAGCCGAACGGCATCACCGGCGTCTACGGCAACGGTGCGGGGACCGAGAAGATCAGCACCGCGGTCATTGTGCGCGAGAACGCCGCAGCCGCTGCCGCGGCGGCGAAGAATGATGTGGCGCAGAAGGCGGGTGCGGCCTTCACGCCTATCGATATCGGTGTCGACGGCGGCATCATGAATGGCCCGGGTGGATCCACCGTCGTGGTGTTCGCCGAGGGCGGAGCCTTCGCGATCATCGAATTCAACAGCAAAACCGGTGAACACGTCCCGGCCGAAGTAGCGATCGCGATCGCCGAGAAGCAGGACACCGCCATCAAGAACGGCGTGAAGTAGCGGCTCACGGTTTCACCGGGTTCCGCTGCCGGAATGCCGACAGCGGAACCTGGGACGGCGGAGTTATCGGTCTCGATCGCTGCGGCGGTTACCGTGTCCTTGCGGTGCTCAACGATATTCAAATGGCGCGGGCGCTCGAGCCCGCCCCGCTCCGCAGTGAGTTCGCGGCCATGATGACGACACGTTTTGTACCAGAGGTCACCGCAGTGTCCCTCGACGGGCGGACGCTGCTGAACACGACCGTATGGGAAAACGGCACTGTCAGCACCATCGCCATCCGCCCGGAGCTGGTGTCGCCGAAGGCATCTTCCCGCAGCTGAGGTGTCCACACCGTGTGAAGATGCTCGCCGTGGATGCCCCCACACTCGTTGACCACAGGTCGCCCGGGGTCGTCGTGACCGCCGCCGCCGACCCCTGGATGGCGAGCGAACTCGCCGCGCTTCACTCGCGGGGCGGGGTCCAAGTGGGTACTGGGCTGTGCTATGCATGGTGGTGGCGTTGCCCTTGCGTGACGCGGGGCTGGAAGTTCGGGGGAGCTATGACCGCAATAGCGAAGTTCGGTGCGATCGCACTCGACAGCCGCGATCCGCGTGGCCTCGCGCAGTTCTATCGCGCACTGCTGGATTTCGACCTGCGTTACGAATCGGACGAATTGGTTGTGCTGCAGGGCTCGAAGGTGACGTTGACGATCGAGCGTGTGGCCGACCATGTTCCACCGGACTGGCCCGGCAACGGGGTGCCCAAACAGATGCACCTCGATCTATTCGTGACCGATCTCGATTCCGCGGAGCAGGCTGCGATCGACTGCGGCGCAACCAAACCCGACTTCCAGCCTGCCCCCGATCGCTGGCGGGTACTCATCGACCCGTCGGGCCATCCCTTCTGCCTGACGGTCCCGGCCTACAGCAACCAGTGATTCGGCGCAGGGACTGCGGAGGTCGGATGGCGGCATCGGCTCGTGAAGGTACCGGTGAATCCGTGCTGCTATTACACGGATTCACCCTGTCTCACCATGTCTGGCGACCGGTGGTGACCGAGTTGGCTCCGGACTATGACGTCCTCGCGCCAACCTTGCCCGGCCATTGGGGCGGATCGCCCCTGCCCTCGCGCGATGCCGGTGTATGCGGGATCGCCGAAGGCATCGAAAGGCAACTCGACGCAGTCGGCTGGGACACCTGCCATATCGTGGGGAACTCACTCGGCGGACATATTGCCTTCGAACTCGAACGCCGTGGGCGCGCACGCTCACTGGCCGCGATAAATGCCGGCATCGGAGCGAAACGGTTCGACGCCAACGGAATCCGCGTTGCCGCCATGTTCATCCTGCAATACCGTCTCGTTCTCGCGACCCGCATGCTCGGAGACGGAGTCGCCACCAACCCTCGGTTCCAGAAGCCTGTGCTGGTCAGCAGTGCACACGACCTGTCCGCGGTCGACCCTGTCGACGCGGCTGACATGCTGCGCGCCATCGCGCACTGCTCGACCTACCTGCCTTCGATCCGCGCATTCGCGCGTGACGGTCTTGTCGTGGACCTCGACCAGGTCCGCGTGCCCACCTCGATCCTGGTCTCCGAATTCGATATCTACCCCAACCACGCACCGCACATTCGCCGGATCCTCGACCACCTCCCCGGCCACATCCGTGAGGTGACACTGCCCGGCGTCGGACACATCCCAATGCTCGAAGCACCCTCCCAGATCGCGAACGCACTACGGGAGCACTTCCGCTTCGCCACAGCGAATACGTCCCCGACCACGACCATCACCACCGCTGATCGCCCTCCACAGCGATCTCAGAGGTAGACACTCGGGCCCAGCGGCTGACGCCTCCGGATGGCACGTTCATGTCGCTACGGTTGCTGTCGATCGCTACTGGACTCGCTGAAATGGTCTCCCGGCGTCGCGGCCGACGCGAGGGGAGATACGTGGACACCCAGGAGTTTGCGTGACCAATGGGATGATCGTTCTGACCGTGCTCAATGGTGTGGTGTCGCTGATAGGGATCGGCTTCGCCGTGGTAGCCGCGTTACGTCCGTCGGCGATGAGTCATGAAGCGAATCCTAGTGCGGGAGAACGGTTCTACGCGTTGGTGTATGCGGCGCGGGCGGTGCCGTTGGGGCTGCTGGCCGGCTCGGTTCCGTTCTTCTCCCACGGTCCGCTCAGCGCGCTCGTCCTGGCGGTCGCCGCGGTCGCGCAGGCCGCGGATGCCGCGATCGGGGCTCGGCGGGGAGAACCCGTCATGGTTGCCGGGCCGGTGTTCGCCTTTGTGGTGCATGTGATCACCGCGATCGCGGTTTCCTGACGCGCTGTTGCGGGGTCAGGGGCGGGGTGGTTCGACTCGGACCAGGCCGGATTGGAAGGCGAGGACGACGAGTTGGGCTCGGTTCTGGACGCCGAGTTTCGACATGGCGCGCTGGACGTGGGTGCGGACGGTCAGGGGGCTGACGTACATTTTTGCGGCGATTTCCTCGTTGGAGAGGCCTTCTGCGACCATGGCGACGACCTCGCGTTCGCGGGCGGTGAGGACGTCGAGGGAATCGGCTGCGGTGATGCGGCTTTCGGGGCGGGAGAGGTAGCGGGCGATCAGGGTGCGGGTCGCGGTGGGGGAGAGGAGGGCGTCGCCGGCGGCTACCGCGCGGATGGAGCGGAGGAGTTCCTCGGGGCCCACGTCCTTGCCGAGGAAGCCGCTGGCTCCGGCGCGGAGGGCTTGAGCCACATACTCGTCGAGTTCGAAGGTGGTGAGGATCATGACCCGGGTGTCGCGCAGGGCGGGGTCGGCGCAGATCTCCTGGGTGGCGGCGAGGCCGTCGGTGCCGGGCATGCGGATGTCCATGACCACGACGTCGGGGGTGGTGGCTTGCGCGAGTTCGACCGCCTCCCGGCCGTTTCCGGCGATGCCGACGACTTCCATGTCCTCGGCCGAATCGATCAGCAGGCGGAAGGTTCCGGCCAGCAGGGCTTGATCGTCGGCGAGCAGTACCCGGATGGTCATGGCGTCGCGTCCTCGTCGTCGGGGGTTGTCGGTGGTTCCAGGGGAAGTTCGGTGGTGACTTCGAAACCGCCGCCGGGCTTGGGGCCGGCGTGCAGGTGGCCGCCGACGGAGACGGCTCGCTCGTTCATGCCGATCAGGCCGTAGCCCGGGGCGACCGAATCCTGGTCGCCGCGAACGGCGCCGGATCCGCCGTCGTCGCTGACGCTGATCGTCAGCAGCAGACGCGAGTAGACCAGTCGCACCGTCGCCGTCGCGGTGCTCGCGTGCTTGGCGACATTGGTGAGCGCCTCCTGGATGATCCGGTACGCCGTCAGGTCCGCGCCCGGCGACAGTGGACGCGGCACCCCGGTGATCGACAGCGACAGTGTCAAACCGGTTCTCTCGAAAGACGTGAGCAGTTCCGACAGTTGGGCCAGACCGGGCGTCGGTTCGAGCGGCGCGTCGGAGTCGTCCTCACGCAGCAGACCGACCGTCGCCTTGAGCTCCCGCAGTGCCGCGGACGTGGTGCCCGCCAGTTCGTCGAGCATCTCCTGCGCCTGATCGGGTTGGCTGCGCAACAGGTAGGCGGCCGTGGAGGCTTGCGCATGCGCCAACGCCATGTGGTGCGCGACGATGTCGTGCAGTTCCCGCGCGATCCGCACCCGCTCCTCGCCCACCCGCTGCCGCGCCTCCTCCTCCCGCGTGCGTTCGGCCAGCTCCGCCCGTGCGTGCAGAGCGGCCAGATAGTTGCGCCGATTGCGTCCGGCCTCGGCGAACGCACCGGCCAACAGGTCGCCGGCGATCAGCGTGATGCGACCCCCGGTGAGCAGCGGGCTGAAGTCGTGCACCAGCTAGGCGATCAACAGCGCCGCGCCCGCGACCAACGGCGCGAGCTTGGCGGTGCGGGCATTCGGATACCACAACCCCAGCGAATACATGGCGACGAAGGCCGCACCCGCGGTGAGCACCGACACCTCGAAACCCAAGGCGCCGATCGCGATACCGCAGGCCGTCGTGATCGCCAGCACCGCCCGCGGAAACTCCCTGCGCCACAACAGCGCCAGCGAGGCGGCCGCCGACAAGGCGAACACCCCGGGCGAGATCGCCCGGACCGCCACCGGGCCCTCGCCATTGTCGTGATCGATGAACCGGCTCGCGTAGGTGGCGAGCGCGCACAGCAGAATCGCGACCACCACATCGACGACCCGGCGGTGCCGGCGCGGCCACTGTGACCATTCGGCGGTCATCGGCACTCCTTCTCCTCGTCGAGAACACTAATCGGCTGGTCCCGCCGTGACCGGTAGGCCGCCCCACCGGGACGGCCTACCGGTCACTGTCGCGGATCCGGCCCGCGGTTCAGGCGCGAGCGGATTCGAGCTCCCGCTCCGGCTCGGGGGCCGGTCGCCGGTTCAGGCTCTCGCCTTCCACATCCACGTTCGGCAGGATCCTGGCCAGCCATCCCGGCAGCCACCACGCCCGGTCGCCGAGCAGCGCGAGCACGGCCGGGACCAGCGTCATGCGGACGATGAAGGCGTCGAAGAAGACTGCCGCCGCCAGCCCGAGACCCATCATCTTGATCATCGGTTCGCCGCCGCCGATGAACCCGGCGAACACCGCGATCATGATGGCCGCCGCGGCCACCACCACCCGGCCGCTGTGCCGGAATCCGGTCACGATGGCCTCGCGGGCGCTCTCACCGTGCGCGAAGGCCTCCCGCATCCGGGTGACGAGGAAGACCTCGTAGTCCATCGCGAGCCCGAACACCACGCCGATCAGGAAGATCGGCATCATGCTCATCACCGGACCGGTCTGGTGGACGCCGATCAGCTCGGCCAGCCAACCCCACTGGAAGACCGCGACGATCACACCGAAGGCCGCGCCCACCGACAGCAGGAAGCCCAGGGCCGCCTTGATCGGCACGGCGATCGAACGGAACACGATCATCAACAGCAGGATCGCGAGCCCGACCACCACGGCGAGATACGGGAGCAGAGCGTCGGACATCTTCTGCGAGACATCGATATTCATCGCGGTCGCGCCCGTGACGAGCATGGTCGCGCCGGTCGCCGCCCGCAGACCGCCGGCCTCGCCGCGCAGGGTGTGCACGAGGTCCTTGGTCGCGGTGGTCGAGGGACCGGTGGCGGGCACCACGGTGATCATGGCGGCGTCACCGGCCTGATTGAACATCGCGGGAGACACCGCCACGACGCCCTCGGTCGCGGCCAGCGTGCTGGTCGCCCGTTCCACCGCGGCCTGCGGGTCGCTGACACCCTTGACATCCAGTGCGACGGTGAGCGGCCCGTTGAAGCCGGGCCCGAAGCCCTCGGCGAGCGCATCGTAGGCGCGGCGCTGGGTCGTCGACGTCGGCTGCGACTCCTCACCCGGCATACCGAGTTCCAGACTCGTCATCGGCAGCGCCAGCGCACCCATGCCGACCAGCCCGATCAACAGCACGGCCACCGGACGGCGGACGACGAACCGCGCCCAGCGCGTGCCCATACCGGGCTTGTCCTCCTGCACCGATTCGGCGGGCAGACTGTCCCGATCCTGCTGTCGCTTGCGGAAAGCCTCGGGCAGCACCGCGTTCTGGAAGAAGCCCAGCAGTGCGGGCAGCAGCGTCAACGCGATCGTCACGGCGACGGCGACGGTGCCCGCCGCGGCCAATCCCATGTCGGTGAGGGCCGGAATCCCGACCACGGCCAGTCCGGCGAGCGCGATCACCACGGTGAGCCCGGCGAAAACCACCGCGGATCCGGCGGTTCCGACGGCCCGCCCCGCGGCCTCCGTCGCGCTGTGTCCTTCGGCGCGTTCGGTGCGGTAGCGGGACACGATGAACAGCGCGTAGTCGATGCCGACCGCGAGCCCGAGCATCATCGCCAGAGTCGTTGTCGTGGTGGACATCCCGATGGCGACGATCGCGGCGATCCCGACGCCGATCCCGACCAGCGCGGTGATCAGCGGCAAGCCCGCCGCCGCGAACGCGCCGAAGGTGATCATCAGCACGATGGCCGCGATGGCGATGCCGATGGCCTCGGTCGCCCCGGCCATCTCCGGCTCCGCCTGGAGCGCGGACCCGCCGATCTCCACGGTGACCCCGGCGGCCTTACCGGTGTCCACCGCGTCGGTCAGCGCCGTCTTCGTCGCCTCGGTGAGGTTGTTGCTGGTGTCGCCGTAGCTCACGGTCGCGTAGGCGGTGGTGCCGCTCTCGCTGACCGCACCCGTCTGGAACGGGTCGAGCACGCCCTTCACCTGCGTGCCGCCCGAGACGTCGGCGACGATCCGCTCCACCACCGCCTTGTTGGCGTCGGAACCGATCTGCTGCCCCTCGGGCGCGACGAACACGATCCGAGCCTGCGCCCCATCGGATTTGGTGCCCGGGAACCGTTCGCCCAGCAGATCGAACGCCTGCTGGGACTCGGTCCCCGGAATCGAGAACGTATCCGGTGGCGCCGGCGGCGCGCTGGCGGCGCCCGCCACCAGCGCCGCCATCAGCCCCACCCACAGCAGCACGACGAGCCGCCGCTTCTCGAACGCCAACCGGCCGACCCGGTACAGGAATTTCGCCATGCGGCCATGCTCGTTCGACGCCTCTGTAGTCGGCATCGTCCCGGTGACGGCCGTCCGGTGTACTGCGAACGCAGTACCCGCACCCGCTCAGTACTCGATCCGCAGACCCCGGCCGGGCGGGCGGGTCAGGCGCAGGGCTGTGTTCCGGCGGCGGCTACCTGGAGCCAGATGTCACCGGCGTAGCCGGGGAGGATGATGCCGGAGCTGAGGAAGGGCTGCTGAGCGCCGGTGTCGTACCGGCCGGCGAGGTGGTGGTAGCCGGCGGTGGTGGGGGTCCACGTCATCGTCACCGAGTTGCCGGTGATCGTCGTGGTGCCGGTGGCCTTCGCGTTGTCCTCGAACCACGCGTTGCGGGTGGTGTTTCCCGCGCTGAGGCTCTGCAGAACCGACGAGCCCGACGACGCTGCCAGGGAGGCCGGGATGGTGGACATGGTGACGGTGAGGGTGCAGCCGACCTCGGGGGTGCCGTGGACCGTCGTGCACGCGGTGTCGCAGGCCTGGGGGTCGGTGCTGCCGGAGCCACCGACCTGGACGGTCGCGGAGGCCATATCGGTGTACGGAGGGAGGCTCACGTCGCTGTTGCCGTAGCCGTAGCCGAGGACGTGGGTGCCGGGGGTGAGAGGGGTCCACTGGAAGGTCCAGGTGGAGGTGGTGCCCATGCAGGGCTGGCCCGCGATGCTCGACTTGCCTTTCCAGTCGGAGCGGACGGTTACACCGTTGGAAGTGTCGGAGAGGCCCGCACCGACGCAGTCGGAGACCGGGATGACGACATTGTAGGTCTGGCCGACCTGGAAGTTGCTGCCCTGCACGGTCATTCCCGTGCCGGTGACGTCGGCGTGGGCGGCCGGTCCGGCGGAGAGCGCGGTCAGGGCGGAGGCGGTGGCGGTGATTCCGGCCGCGGCGAGGGTGCGGACTGAGGTACGCATGATGCGGGGATTCTCGATTCGGCAACGCTGATGAGAGCGGGATGATTGTTTGCGAATAGCACTGTTCACCGATCGGCGGCGGGCCGCATGCCCCGGGTTTTCGGGGCGGTGATTCGGGCCCGCGACCGCGCCGCACGGGTTAGGGATCGGGGTCGTGGCTATGGGTCGGCTACCGGCGTAGATTCTGGTGGACGCTGCTCCGCCCGTCTTCTTCGGCGAAGGGACCCGGTGATGAGTGTGTCCGCTCGATGGCGAGCAGGTGCGGGGCTGATGGTCGCGCTGAGCCTGATCGTCGGTGGGTGCGGGTCGGATCGGGGCTCCGGCAGTCCGGCTCCGCCTTCGAGGGAAGCCGAGCGGATCACCGATATCGTTCGCGCGAAGCTCGGCGAGTTCGATCTCACCGCGGCGGTGTTCGGGGCCTGGCGCGACGGCGAGGAAGTGGTCGTCGGCGCGGTGGGGGAGTCGCCGCTCGGTGTTCCCGCGACCAGCGATATGCAGTTGCGGGTGGGTCAGCCGATGGAGCCGATGCTGTCGACCGTGCTCTGGCGGCTGGACGGGAACGGCACGCTGAGGCTGGACGAGCCCATTGCCCGATGGCTGCCGAATTTCCCACGTGCCGAACGCATTACTCCGAGAATGCTCGCGAACAGCACCTCGGGAATCTCCGACTATGTCACCGATCCAGAATTCCTGAAACGATTCGGCGACAACCCGTTTCGCACCTGGAATGCTCGAGAACTGTTCGACCTGGCCAATGGCCGCCCACCGCTGTTCGACCCGGGAACGAGTTTCGCCTACGCCCACAGCGATCTGGTCGTACTCGGCGAGGTCCTGCAGAAGGCGTCGGGAAAACCCTTGGGCGAGTTGATATCCGACTACGTCCTGGATCCGCTGGGCATGAAGAAGAGCAAGGTGATGCTCACCGCCCAGGTCGACGAGCCGATCCTGCACGGCTACACCGACGAGCGAAAGATCTTCGAGGACGCCACCTTCTGGAATCCGACAGCATTCCTGCACAGCGGCAATATGAACTCCACCGTCACCGACATCGGCCGCTGGGTCCGCGCCCTGGGCAAGGGAGAACTGCTGCCCGCGGACCGGTTTCAGCAGATGATGGCCCCCTCCACCGCCGGACTCGGTCCGCTCACCGCCCAGAACTACTTCGCGTTCGGCGTCCCGCACATCGGCGACTGGCTGTTCATGAACCCGTCCTACGGCGGCTACAACGGAGTCGCGTTCTACGACACCAGGACCGCCACCACCGTCGTCGTCTACGCCACCCTCGGCGCCACCGCGAACGCCGACACGAACAACGCGATCCCCATCGGCACTGCCATTGCGACCCTTCTGGTCCCGGACCGCCCGCCCCCGATTCCCTGATCGAACAGTGCAATTCCGAATAAAGGACAGTCCTCCGAAGTAATCAATTGTTTTGTTTCCGTAACACGTAGCACCCGAATGCGATTTGCTTGAGGACAACACCAATTCAGGAGGTTGGAATGCTGTCTGCGAAGCGGCTTGCTGCCAGTGCCGTCGTCGCCACCGCAGCCGCGGGCATGGTGCTCGCCGGTGGTGGAACGGCCCAGGCCGACGATGTGCCGGTGTGGCAGGCGAATTGCCACCTGTACAACATCTTCAACACCGGCGGAATGTCCAATTGCGAGTTGCCGACCTGGCATCAGGTGAAGCTCACCTGTGTCGCCTGGCCCGTCCCGTTCACCTACTGGAAGTACGGGCCCATGCAGTACGGGCAGAACCAGTCGTGGGCCAGCTGCGACTCGTTCAACGCCTTGGTGGGTGTCGAGATCATTCAGGCCTACCCCTGACCGAACGAAAGACCTCGGGATCGCGTCGGACGATCCCGAGGTCTTCGTCGTCGCTGTCCGGTGATCAGCGGCCGGTGCGCAGGCGGTACTCGATCGCGTAGCCGAGCTTGCCGGGCTTGGCGTCGGAGTACGGCTTGGAGATCTTGCCGAACTCACCCTTGTCTTCGGGGCTGCCGCCGTTCCAGGCCGGGAGCACATCCAGCTGCGAGGCGGTCTTGCCCTCGGCCACCACGGTGTTCGGGCCGAGCGCGACCTGCGCCTGGGTGACGGTCTTCAGCGCGGCCAGGTAGGCGGGGAAATCGTTGCGGTTCCAGTCGCCGCCGACCTTGTTGTCGCGCATCCACGCGCCCCAGTAGAACTCCTCGAAGGGCAGGGTGCCCTCGTGGAAGCCGATGTCGCGGGCGAAGTGCATCATGGAGCGGTACTTGTCATCGGCGAAGTTGGCCAGGCCCACCGACTTCGGGAGCTGGTGCTCCTTGATGGCGTTGCCGTTGACGTCCTCGAGCCAGGTCCAGCCGTTGGCCTTCATGGCGTCCCAGAACTTGCCGTCGGGCAGGGTGCTCAGGTTGCCGAGCACGCGCAGCCGCACGTGGGTGTCCGCGCCGCCGTCCGGGGTCTCGAAGAACGAGGTCAGGGTGTGGTGGCCGTCGGTGAGGTACAGCCGGCCCTGGGGGCCGATCACCACGGTCTTCATCGGCGCGATGGAGTCGGGGGTCTCGGAGCCGACCGCCACCTTGCAGGTGAACGAGGAGGAATCCTTCAGCCGCGCGGCCGGGCTCACGGTGGCGGCGGCGACCTGGCCGTTGGCCTCGCACCAGTCGTCGAACTTCTTGTTCACCGCGTCCTTGCCGAGCGTGTAGCGGCCCAGCTTGTAGAACACCTCGTCGTAGCCCAGCGACGGCTGGGTCGGCAGCACATCACCGATGCGGACGTCGACCAGGTCGTCGGTCTTGGCGCACAGGTAGGCCGCGCCGGGGGTGGACCGCTGGTCGTGGTCGCAGAAGGAGGGCCGCTCGCCCGGGTCTCCGGGAGCGGCGACCGCGACGGCGCTGGTCAGGGCCATCAGCGCGCCCGCGAACGCGGCGACCAGGCGGCCCCGCGCGACGGTGGTGTTCGACATCGAATCCTCGAATTCATGCAGTGATACAAGCCGCATTACGGTGACCAGCGCCGATGACCGGCCCGCGATGACCCGACAGCCAGATGCTGTTGTCTCGGCCAACAATTGGTGAACGGGCGCCACGCGGGGTGTACGGCCGCTGAGTCCGATAACAGTGATCTGAGTCACTCATGGCCGCTACCCTGTTGTCACCCGGTTGCTCGTGCCGCGAACCAAGGGCCTGTGGCTGCGCGAAACGCCGTGGAGAGAAAGGCGTCTCGAACATGAGTAGTACACCGACCGTTGTGCCTCCGGCCGCGGAATTCCCCCTGCCGACGCTGGTCACCGGACTCTGGCGGCGCAAGCTCCCGCACTATCCGGAAACGCCCGCCCGGTCCTGGTATCTCTTCCTCGTCGTCGTGGTGTCCGTCGCGCTGTACTACCAGCTGTTCGTGTCGGGAGCCGTCGGCAACCAGCTGATCGCCGATTTCCACCTGACCTTCCGCTACTTCGTCGGGATCTTCATCATCGGCGCGGCCTTCGGCGCCGTGGCCTCGGTGGTGACCGGCGTCCTGGACCGCTGGGGCCGCGCCAATATCGTCGCCTACGGCACCGTCGTCACCTCGCTGCTGACCCTGTTCGCGCAGCCGCAGTGCACGACCAAGGAATCCTTCCTGGCCATCTACTGCATCATCAGCATCGTCGAGGGCGCGGTGCTGGTGGCGACGCCCGCGCTGGTCCGCGACTTCTCCCCGCAGCTGGACCGCGCCTCGGCCATGGGCTTCTGGACCCTGGGACCGGTGCTGGGCGCGCTCGTCACCACCGAGATCTCCACGCACACCCTCGACGCGCACCCGGACTGGCAGTACCACTACCGGCTCGCGGGTGTCATCTGTCTGGTGATCTCCCTCGTCGGTCTGGTCGGGCTGCGCGAGCTCAGCCCCCGGCTGCGGGATCAGATCATGGTGTCGCTACGGGACAGGGCGCTGATCGAGGCGCGGGCGCGCGGGCTGGACGTCGAGGCGCTGGAACGCAATCAGTGGAAGCAGATGATGCACCTCGACATCGTCGGCTCGGCGCTGGCCATCTCGATCTTCCTGGCGTTCTTCTACACCATCGTGTCGTTCCTGCCGGTGTACATGGCGACCAACTTCGGGTTCACCGCCGCCCAGGCCAACGCGCTGGGCAACTGGTATTGGATCGCGAGCGCCTTCTCGCTGGTGATCACCGGCATCGTGTCGGACAAGATGAAGGTCCGCAAACCGTTCATGGTGTTCGGCGCGATCATCAGCATCATCGGGACCTACGTGTTCCTCGGCTACACCGACCGGCCCGGCACCGACTACTACACCTTCGCGATCGTCATGAGCTTCACCGCGGTCGGCACCGGCATCGCCTACTCCACCTGGATGGCGAGCTTCACCGAGACCGTGGAGAAGCGGAATCCGGCGGCCACGGCGGTCGGGCTCGCGGTGTGGGGCGGCGTGCTGCGCACGGTGGTGACGTTCGTGCTGCTGGGGCTGCTGCTGGTGGTGACCGCGGCGGGCACGCTGGTCAACTACGGGCCGCGGTTGCAGACCATCAACGCCAAGTACCACGAGGAGATCGCGACCATTCAGACCGTGGGCGAGGACACGCTCACCGCCCTCGGCAAGAATCCGAACGACGTCGATGCGCAGGTCGCCGCGCTGGTGAAGCTGACCGGGGATTCCCCGGCCAACATCAAGACCACGGTCGAACTCAACGCCAAGTACCCCGAGGAACTCGCCACCTTGCAGGCCATCGATCAGAAGGTGCTGGTCAAACTCCTGACCGACCCCAATGACCAGGCGGCCCAGGCCACCGCGGTCGGGCAGGTCGCCCAGAAGTTCGGCATCCCGCCGGATCAGGCCGGAGCCCGGATCGCGGCGGCCGGGAAGGTGCCCGTCGATCAGCTGGCCGTGGCCTCCCAGGCCGGCCCGGCCCTGACCGCCGCGAGCGGCAAGCTCAAGGCCGTGAGCGCGATCCCCGCCGACGACCTGGCCTACCTGTCCGAGCACGGCAAGGAAGTGCAGCAGGCGCAGAAGGACTCCCCGAAGCAGTGGAAGACCTGGTGGTGGATCTGCCTGATCGCCCAGATCTGCTTCATTCCGTTCGTGTTCGTGATGGCCGGGCACTGGAGCCCCCGGAAGGCCGAGGAGGAGGCCGCCGAACACGACGCGGCCGTCCAGCGCGAGCTGGCCACCCTGCCGCAGTGAGTCCTCAGCCGGGGAGCAGCGTGGTGTCGCGCACCGCTCCCCGGTCCGCCGAGGTGGCCAGCAGCGCATAGGTTTTGAGCGCCGGGGAGACCTGCCGTTCGCGGTGCCGCGGCCGGTAGCCGCCGGTCGCCTCCACTTCCGCGCGCCGCCTGGCCAGTTCGGCGTCGGGCACGTCCATGGTGAGAGTCCGGGACGGGATGTCGATCGTGATCGAGTCGCCGTCGCGCACCAGCGCCAGCGGGCCGCCTGCCGCCGCCTCGGGGGAGATGTGCCCGATCGAGCAGCCCGAGGAACCGCCCGAGAAGCGACCGTCGGTGATCAGCGCGCATTCCCCGGCCAGGCCCAGGCCCTTCAGGTACGACGTCGGATACAGCATCTCCTGCATGCCCGGCCCGCCGCTGGGACCCTCGTAGCGGATGACGAGCACATCACCGGACGTGATGCGGCCGGACAGGATCGCCTCGACGGCGTCCTCCTGCGACTCCACCACCAGGGCCGGACCGGTGAAGGTGTGCATGTGCGCGGCCACGCCCGCCGACTTCACGACCGCGCCGTCGGGGGACAGGTTGCCGCGCAACACCGCCAGCCCGCCGTCGCGGGAGAAGGCGTGCGCCACATCGTGAATGCACCCCTGGGCGGCGTCCACGTCGAGGGAATGCCACCGCTCGGACTGGGAGAAGGCGGTGGCGGACCGCTTGCCGCCCGGCGCCGCGTGGAACAGTTCGAGCGCCGCCGCGGAGGGCCGGCCCCCGCGCACGTCCCAGTCGTTCAGCCACGCGCCGAGTGAATCCGCGTGCACCGCACGCACATCGCGGTGCAGCAGCCCTGCCCGATCGAGCTCGCCCAGCAGCGCGGGGATACCGCCCGCGCGGTGCACGTCCTCCATCAGGTACTCGCCGTTGGGAGCGACTTTGCACAGGCACGGCACCTGCAACGACATCTTCTCGATGTCGGTGAGCGTGTAGTCCAGCCCGGCTTCGTGCGCGGCCGCCAGCAGGTGCAGGACGGTGTTGGTGGATCCGCCCATGGCCAGATCCAGGGCCATGGCGTTGTCGAAGGCGTTGCGGGAGGCGATGTTCCGGGGCAGGACCCCCGCGTCGTCCTCGTCGTAGTAGCGGCGGGTCAGCTCCATCACCGTGCGCCCGGCGTCGCGGTACAGCTCGGCGCGGGCGGTGTGGGTGGCCAGGGTGGTGCCGTTGCCGGGCAGGGCCAGGCCCAGCGCCTCGGTCAGGCAGTTCATCGAGTTGGCGGTGAACATGCCCGCGCAGGATCCGCAGGTGGGGCAGGCGTTCTCCTCGATGAGCGCGAGGTCGGCGTCGGAGACGTCGGGGGAGACCGCGTCGGCCATGGTGGTGATGAGGTCCAGGCGGCTGCGCACGGTGCCGTCGACCAGGACCGCGCTGCCGCCCTCCATGGGTCCGCCGGAGACGAACACCGTCGGGATGTTCAGCCGCAGCGCGGCCATCAGCATGCCCGGGGTGATCTTGTCGCAGTTGGAGATGCACACCAGCGCGTCGGCGCAGTGCGCGTTCACCATGTACTCGATCGAGTCGGCGATCAGGTCCCGCGACGGCAGCGAGTACAGCATTCCGCTGTGCCCCATGGCGATTCCGTCATCGACGGCGATGGTGTTGAACTCGCGGGGGATGCCGCCCGCGGCGCGCACCGCCTCGGACACCATCCGCCCGACCGGCTGGAGATGGGTGTGGCCGGGAACGAACTCGGTGAAGCTGTTCGCGATCGCGATCACCGGCTTGCGGCCGATATCGGCCGACGGAACTCCGCTGGCCCGCATGAGCGCGCGGGCCCCCGCCATGTTCCGACCGTGTGTGACCGTGCGTGAGCGCAACTCGGGCACGACGCCACCTCCTGCTTCGCCTCGACCATCCGCAACCAAACGGTTGCAACTGAATGGTTGGAGTTTGCCACAGTCGCCAGCCCAACCGCAACCATCCGGTTGGAGATGGTTGGATGGACGCCATGGCGTGGGATACCGAGAGAACCAGACGACTGCTGCTCGAGGCGGCCGTTCACGAGTTCGCCGAACGCGGACCCGACGGCGCCCGGGTCAATGCCATCGCGACCCGCGCGGGCATCAACAAGGAACGCATCTACCAGTACTTCGGCGACAAACGGGGCTTGTTCGAAGCGGTTCTCACCGACCAGCTGGAACAGCTCGCCGCCGCGAGCCCGCTGTCAGCCGACAAGGCCGGGGACCTGGCCGAGTACGCCGGGCATGTCTTCGACTTCCACCGCACCCACCCCCAGTTCCTGCGCCTCATGTACTGGGAGGGCTTGCAGCCGCAGGAGGGCCGCCTGCCCGCCGAATCGGCGCGGGCCTCCCACTACGCGGAGAAGGTCGCCGCGCTGGCCGTCGCCCAGCGGGACGGGACCCTCCCGGACGAGGTCGCCCCCGGCTACCTGCTGTACGCGGTCGCGGCCCTGGCCGCCTGGTGGTTCGCGGCCCCGCAGGTGGTCCGCATGATCCTGGGCCCGGACACCGATGACCCGGACGCACTGCGGGCGGCCCTGGTCAGCCTGGTGCGACGGCTCGAGGTGCGGAACTAGCCCAGCGCCAAGCCTGGCGGGGCCGTGATGACGATGAGATCCGTGCGGCCGCGTGCCTAGCCGCCGACCAGCGCCGCCGCGAGCCTTGATCGCCGACCGGCAGCGGCGACGGTTGCCTCGACATGTGCCGTGCGTCGCGCGATATCGGCTGCGGCACCATCGATGCGGACCTTCAGTGCTGCGCGAATGCCCATCGAGGGTGAACAGTTCGGTCCGGCGCGAGCGCGTCGGCGAGGGCGGTGAGGACCGGGGCGCAACCGGTGTCCAGGGTCAGGGCCGCGAGATCGTCGGCGCGGGTGCGGCCGCGATTGAGAATGATGACCGGGCGACCGGACTTGGCGGTGCGGCGGGCGAACCGCAGGCCCGACATGACCGTGAGCGAGGAGCCGACGACCAGCAGGGCATCGGCGTCGTCCACCAACTCGAACGAGGCCGCCACGCGCGGCTTGGGGACGGATTCGCCGAAGTAGACGATGTCGGGCTTGAGGAGCCCGCCGCAGCTCAGGCAGTCGACCATGCGGAAGGACGCGGTGTCGGCCACCACGGCGTCGGCATCGGGGGCGACCTCGAGACCGTCGAGCGGAACCGATTCGGCGAAGCCGGGATTGGCGGCCTCGAGTCGCTCGGCCAGGGTCATGCGGGAGGTCAGCGCCGCGCAGGACAGGCAGCGGACGCGGGCGTAGACGCCGTGCAGGTCGATCACCCGGCGATGCCCGGCCTTGGTGTGCAGCAGATCCACGTTCTGGGTGAGCAGCCCGGTCACGATGCCCGCGCGCTCCAACCGGGCCAGCGCGTGATGCGAGGGGTTGGGCCGCGCCGCGTCCATGCGCCGCCAGCCGACGTGATTGCGGGCCCAATACCGTTGGCGGAACACCGGATCGCCGACGAACTGCTGATAGGTCATCGGGGTCCGCGCCGGCGCGCCGGGGCTGCGGTAATCGGGGATGCCGCTGTCGGTGGAGATGCCCGCGCCGGTCAGCACCGCGACGCGGCGGCCGGAGACCAGCTCCAGCAGTCGCTCGAACCGCTGCGGGGAACCGGAACCGGGCATACGGCAAGCCTACGACTCGCCCGCGCTGTGCCGCCGGTCACGTCGTGTCACACCCGCGGGCCCCGCGTCGTCATCAAGGCAGGACGCCACCACAGCGGCGGCGCGAGACGAGGGAGATGGTCATCATGGCGAAGACGGTTCTGGTCACCGGCGGCACGGGCACCCTGGGCAGCCTGGTCACCCCGCTGCTGCGGCAGGCCGGGCTGGGTGTGCGGGTGCTCAGCCGCAGCGCGCACGAGGCGAAGGACGGCATCGAGTTCGCGGCTGGCGACCTGGAGACCGGCGCGGGCATCGCCGAGGCGGTCGCGGGCGTGGACACCGTGCTGCACCTGGCGGGCACCACCAAGGGCGACGGCGACAAGACCCGCGTCCTGGTCGACGCCATCAATGCCGCGGGGGCGTTCCCGCACCTGGTCTTCATCTCGGTGGTGGGCGCGGAGCGGGTCCCGGTGGAGAGCGCCATCGACCGGCAGGTGATGGGCTACATGGCCTCGAAGCGCGACGCCGAGCTGGTGGTGGAGAACTCGGGCCTGCCGTGGACCACGCTGCGCGCCACCCAGTTCCACGACCTGCTCTTCACCATGGTGTCGGCCATGGGCAAGATGCCGGTGGTGCCCGCGTTCGACTTCCGCTTCCAGCCCATCGAAACCGGTGAGGTGGCAACGCGATTGGTGGAACTGGTGCAGGGCGAGCCCGCCGGACTGGTCGCCGAGATCGGCGGCCCGCGCATCTACACCATGAAGGAACTCGAGCGCAGCTACCTGGCGGCGACCGGCCGTCGCCGCCCGGTGTTCACCGTGAAGGCCCCCGGCAAGGCGGCCCGGGTGTACGCGACGGGCGCGAACCTGACCCCCGAGCACGCCGTGGGACAGCGCACTTGGGAGGACTTCCTGGCCGCCAAGCTGGCCACCGCATGAGGGACGCGAAATCCGGTGTCAGCGCGGTCCGTTGGTGTTGAGATACACCACCGGACCGTGGCCGAACCGGCCGTGCGCGTTCATGTCCAGCAGTGCGGCCATGGCCTTGGCGGTGTAGACCGGCTCCAGGGTCATGTGCTCGCGATCGGCCGAGAGCGCCTGCGCGGTAGCGGCTTCCGGCATCGGATAGCCGTAACCCGGGCCCAGGTACTCGGTGACGATATCCAGATTGCCTGCGGGGGAGATGTTCTCGGGGATGCGCGCGCCGCGTGAGCGCAGCAGCTTCGCGCATCGTCCGGCCAGCGCGGTCAGTGTCGGCTCGTCGAGCCGCAGTGTGTCGTTGACGACCACACCCACTACATGGGTCTTCAGCCCCGCCAGCCGCAATCCCAGCGACAGCCCCGCCGCCGTCCCGCCCGATCCGACCGGGATCACGATGTGACTCGGTTCGGGCAGTTCCCCGGCCCGCACCTGCTCGGCCAATTCCAGTGCCGCCTCGACGTATCCGAGCGCGCCCACCGCCGACGACCCGCCCGCCGGAAGGAAATACGGCGGCCGGATCCCGGTGAAATTCCGGGCCAGCAGATACGGCGCGCTCAGGATGGTCCGGGCCTTGGAGTGGGTGAAGTGCAGCTCCGCTCCCGAGGCCCGCAGCCGCGCCAGCTGGGCGCGCACATGGTCGTCCTCGGGCTGATCGATCAGCGCCAGAACGGTTTTCAGCCCGTGCTCGCGTCCGTAGAGCGCGGTGGCCAGCCCCCAGTTGGTGCCCAGCCCGCCCACGGTGACGATGGTGCTGCGGCGCTGCCGCAACGCGTCGGGCAGCAGCCATTCCAGTTTGCGGACCTTGTTGCCGCCCCAGCCGCCGTCGCCGAACACGCTGTCGTCCTTGAGCCAGATCTCCGCGCCGCCGGAACAGGCGGTGTCGAGGGCGTCCAGTCGCCGGACCGGAGTCGGGGCCGTGCCGAGTCTCAGGTACGGCAGGGTCGCCTCGAGTTCGGGGTGGAGGCGGTACAGGTGCGGCATCACCACTCCAACTTATCGATTGTCCAGTTACTCGACGAGTGTGGCGGGTAGCACAGGGACGGCGCATCCCTGCTGCTAACTTCTGGAAAGCTATTAGATACGGCAAGGAGAATTCATGCCTGGTGTAACCGATCGCGTCATCATTGTCACCGGAGCCGGTGGCGGTCTGGGTCGCGAGTACGCGCTGCTGCTCGCCCGCGAGGGCGCTCAGGTCGTGGTCAACGACCTCGGCGGCGCGCGCGACGGCTCGGGATCCGGGCACAATATGGCCGACGCCGTGGTCGAGGAGATCCGCGCGGCCGGCGGCACCGCGGTCGCCAACTACGACAGCGTCGCCACTGAAGAGGGCGCGAAGGCGCTGGTGCAGACCGCGATCGACACCTTCGGCGCGGTGCACGGCATCGTGAACAACGCGGGCATCCTGCGCGACATGAGCTTCGTGAAGATGACCCCCGAGGCCTTCGAAGCCGTGCAGCGCGTGCACCTGTTCGGGTCCTTCTACGTCACCCACGCCGCCTGGCCGCACTTCCGCGAGCAGGGCTTCGGCCGCGTCGTCATGGCCACCTCCACCTCCGGCCTGTACGGCAACTTCGGTCAGGCCAACTACGGAGCCGCCAAGATGGGTCTGGTCGGCATGATGAACACCCTCGCCATCGAGGGCCGCAAGTACGACATCACCGTCAATGCCGTGGCGCCCATGGCCGCCACCCGCATGACCGCCGACATCGCCTCGGAGGCCATGCTCGAGAAGCTGCCGCCCGCCCAGGTCGCCCCGATCGTGGCGCACCTGATGGGCGAGGACTGCACCGACTCCGGCATGGTGCTGGTGGTCGGCGGCGGCTCGGTGCAACGCGCCCAGTTGTTCGGGAACAAGCCCGTGTTCTTCAGTGAGGTCCCGAGCGTGGATCAGGTGCGGGAGAATTGGAGCCGTATTACTGATATGTCCGACGCTCAGCCCGGGGTGAACCCAGCGGGCTGAGCCTGCTCTGAGGAGCCTCGCCATGAGCGAGAACGCGTGGGACGCACTGGTTGTCGGAGCCGGAGCGGGCGGGCTGTGCGCGGCCGCCCGGCTCTCGCACCGGGGCTATCGGACCCTGGTGGCCGAACGTCTCGACCGAGTCGGCGGGCGGGCTTCCACCGCCGAGCTCGACGGATTCACCATCAACACCGGCGCTGTCGTCATCGAACTGGGCGGCATCACCGAACAGACCTTCGAGGAGGTCGGGGCGAAATTCGAAGTGCGCCCGGCGGATCCGCCGATCCTCTACCGGATCAACGGCCGCGACGTGGACGTCTCCAGTGGCGGCTGGGGACTGCTCATCTCCCAGCTCACCCGGCACGGCGCCCAGCTGCTCGGCGGGTCCGCCCGCGCGGAGGGGGAGTTGCCGGATCGGGAGCTGTCCACCGCCGACTGGGTGCGCCGTTATACCAAAAACGACGCGGTGCAAGGCATCTTCCGCAATATGTGCGGCTCCATCTTCGCGGTCGGCTCCGAGGAGCTGCCCGCGCGGGTGTTCCTCACCTACTTCACGCGGAAGGCGGCGTTCAAGAAGTTCGGCTTCTGTCCCGAGGGCACCATCGGTATCTGGAAGGCCCTCGCCGAGGCGGTGGAGCGCAATGGGGTAGAGGTCCGGCTCGGCAGCGAGGTGCGGCAACTGCACGTCGAGGGCGATCGGATCACCGGGGCTCGCATCAGTCGCAACGGCGAAATCTCGGATATCGCTTGCTCTTTCGCGGTCAGTGACATCGGGCCGTCGGCCACCATGGATCTGGTCGGCCCGGAGCACTTCCCGTCGGACTATGTCGGCCGCGTGCTCCAGCGCGACCTGCCCTGCGCCATGATCTCGGTCAACTTCGCCAGCCGTGAACCACTGATCGACGCGCCCGGGCTGCTCAGCTTCGCCCGCACCCGGCGGCTGTGCTACGTCGCCAATTTCACCGCGACCTGCCCGGAGATGGCGCCCGAGGGCTGGCATCTCTACGTCGGTGCGGGCGTGCCCAAACCCTCGGTCGGCAACTTCGACGCCGAGGCCGAGACCGCGCTCGTGCTCCAGGATCTGCGCGAGGAGATCCCGGGCTTCGAACGGGCCCGCATCCTGTCCATCGCCGTCGCCCGCGACGACTGGCCGCCCCAGCGGGCCGTCGCCGGATACGACCTACCCCACGACACCCCGATCGCCAATCTCTGGAATGTCGGCGACGCGGTCAAGGAGTACGCCAACGGCGGCATCACCGCCTGCATGGAGACGGCGAAGATCGTGGTCGAGGAGATCGTCGACAGCGGATTCGGTCGTTCCGGAACCTGAGCTGATTTCGCGGCCCTCAGTCCGGCGCTGACGTCTCGGGGAGGCGGGACCGCATGCCGGGCAGCCGATCCACCATGGCCACAACGTAATCCGCGACGATGCCGATCAGCACCGGCCGCTCGACCTTCAGGCCGCCGTCGAGCCACACCAGGATCAGCTCCGCCGCGCCGCCGGTGATGAGCTGCGCCAGGGCGGTCAGAGCGGTGTCGTCGCCTTCCGGAATGTCGAGCAGCACGCGGGTCTGCTCGATGAGCAGCCCGGCCACCTGCCGCATGCCCTCGAAGCGGCGGCGCATGAGCAGCTCGGACCCGTAGGCCTGGGCGAAGGCGATATTGGCGCGGCGCGGATCGTCGGTGACGCCGACGATCAGCGCCGCCACCCCGGCGCGCAGTTTGGCCTCCGGGTCGCCGGGGGTGTCGGTCATGGCGGTGCGCGCCTGTTCCAGGGCCTCGCCCTGCACCTCGTCGAGCAGTGCGGTGGCCAGCGCGTCGAGGTCGGTGAACGATTCGTAGAAGAAGCGCGGCCCCACCTTCGCCTGTTCGCACACCCCGCGCACCGTGAGTGCGGCCAGCCCCTGCGTGCCGACGATGTCGAGGGCCGCGTCCAGCAGCCGTCGCCGGCGCTGTTCGCGCCGCTCGTCGGTGGTGGTGCCGCGATAGGTCCCATTGGCAGCTCGCGTCACCCTGTCAGCTTGGCACAGAAATCGGGAAACGACCGTTTACGGAAACTGACGTTTCCGCTACCGTGGAGGCATGGCTGTACGAAAAGCCGTGGTGAATCATCGAATCCAGTGCCGGGCCGCCGGATTGCTGCAGCGGTACCCCACCGTTCCGCGACCGCTGGCGGTGCCGCCGCCGGGCAGCGGGCTGAAGCCGGTGATGGGCGATTACGGACCGCCCGGCATCGGCTACGTGGTGAGCACCCTCGCCGATCCGCTGACCTTCAGCCGCGAGCGCATGCGCCGCTACGGCCCGGTCCAGTGGATGGGCGTGTTCGGCCGTCAGGTGGTCGGCATCGGCAGCCCCGCGGCCACCGAGGAAGTGCTGCTCGACCGCAAGCATGTCCTGTCTGCCCAGCGGGGCTGGGAGTTCCTGATCGGTCCGTTCTTCCGCGGCGGAATCCTGTTGCGCGACTTCGACGATCACAGCTACCACCGGCGCATCCTGCAGCAGGCGTTCACCCGGCCCCGGCTGATCGGCTACCTGGAGCTGACTACGCCCCGCATCGTGCGTGGTGTCGACTCCTGGCTGCCCGCCCCCGACTTCCCGCTCTACGACCACGTCAAGCGGATGTTGCTGGAACAGGCCACCGTGGTGTTCGCCGGCGCCGAACTCGGCCCCGAGGCCACCGCCCTCTCGCACGCCTTCGAGGACGCCGTACACGGCGGCAAGGCCATCGTCCGCACGAATATGCCTGGCGGCGTGTGGAATCGGGGCCTGCGCGGCCGTCGGCTGCTCGAGGACTACTTCCGCCGCGAGCTGGCCGCCAAGCGAGCCGGTGACGGCCAGGACCTGTTCAGCGTGCTCTGCCACGCCGAGACCGAGGACGGCGAGTCCTTCACCGACGCCGACATCGTCGACCACATGATCTTCGTGATGATGGCCGCCCACGACACCAGCACGCTGGCCATCTCCCTGCTGGCCTACGAGCTGGGCCGCCACCCCGAGTGGCAGGAGCGGCTGCGCGCGGAGTCGGTCGCGCTGGGCAAGCAGACCCTCGACTACGCCGACCTGGACCGGCTGCCCGCCCTGGAGATGGCCTTCCGCGAGACGTTGCGCATGTACGCCCCGGTCGGGCAGATGGTGCGAGAAGCCCTGGAGGACACCGAGATCGCGGGCTACTTCATCCCCAAGGGCGCGCTGCTCATGGTGGGCCCGTACTCCATGATGCGCAATGCGGAGTATTGGCACGATCCGGACGTCTTCGACCCCGAGCGCTTCGATCCCGCGCGCGCCGAGGACAAGTCGCACCGCTTTGCCTGGCCGCCCTTCGGCGGCGGCGCGCACAAGTGCATCGGCCGGTACTTCGGCGGCATGACGGTCAAGGCGACCATGCACCGGATGCTGCTCGGGTACCGGTGGAGCGTGCCGGACGGCTACGAGGTGCCCCTCATCGCCGGGACCGGGCCGACACCCGCGGACGGACTGCCGATCCACCTACGTCGCCTCTGAAGCCGCCCCCGCCCTGACACTCCGCCGCGCGGCTCACCGCACGTCGCGCGGAATCCCGAGCTCGATGTCCAGATAACGCAATTCCGGATCCCGGCGGCGGCCGTTGCGGAAGGCGCGGAACACCAGATCCTGCGGATGCCCGACGGTGAACACCTCGGTGAAGGTCGTCACCGTCCGCCGCGGCGCGCCGCACAGGCTCGGATTGAATCCGGCCTTGGCCAGCGGCCCCTCCCAGATCAGCGCCGCCCCGCCCGGCACGCTGTGCGGGGCGAAGCTCCAGCCCAGCTCGCGCATGCGCCGGTCGAACTCGCTCGCCCCGAGTCCGGCCACGTCCCAGCCGCTGGCCTCGTTGAAAAGCTGCCTGCCGTGCAGGAATTGGACGAAGCACGGGTCCGGGCCGGGGTGCGGGGTGCTGAGGTTGATGACGCCGTCCCAGGGCAGGGTGGTCAGCGCCCAGGCCAGCCGCGCCTCGAAATCGTCCCAGTCCGTGCACACCACGGGCTTGCCCCGTTCGCTGGGGCGGTCGGCGGGCAGGCCGTAGCTGCCGGCGCCGGGCGCGTCCATGCTCCAGGTGGCGAAGCGCAACCGGCCGCCGTCCATCCCGAGCCCGTCGCGCAGCACGGTGACCACCGATTCGGCGACGCCGCGGCGGTGGTCGACCGATTCCCCGCGTTGCCAGCCGGTGCTCCACTCCCGCGCCAGGCGGGGCTGCTGGTGCACGCGCTGCATGGCCCGCCACTGCGGATCCGGTGCGGTGGCATCGGATTCGGACGGCACCGGGACCGGATCCCAGGTGCCGTCGGACTGCTCGCCGATCACACGCAGTAGCCGGTCGGCGTCGTCGGCGTCGTCGGGGACCGCGACCAGCACCTCGATCTCGGTGCCCTGTTGTGCGAAATGCGCTCGGCGGCCGGTGAGTTCGTCACGGACCTGGATGAAACGGGGATTCCATCCGAGTCCCGATTCGTCCGCGTCCTCGTCCTCCTCGAGAAAATACGGCATCCACTGAATCAGCACATCCCATCCCTGCGAACCCACCTTGCCTCCCTCCGGGGTTCCAGCCAACCTACCCGCCGGGCACCGTCCGTGCCCGCCGGTGGGTACCGGTCGAGCTCGGGCTGTGGTAGAACCTGTTCTAGTTTTTCACCTGAAGGGCCACGAATGAACTGGTATACCGGCAATACCGTCTACGACACCGTGCTGACGATCGCATTCGGTTTCGCTGCCTTCGTCCTGATCGGGGGCCTGTTCCAGCAGAGCCCGTACGGTCGGTTCGCCACCGCCAAGCTCGGACTGAACCTGAACCCGAAACTCGGCTGGTGGTTGATGGAGATTCCGGCCACCGTGGTCTTCGCGGTCGCGTACCTGAGCGGGCCGCACCGTTTCGAGCCGACTTCCCTGGTGCTGGCGGCCATCTGGATTCTCCACTACGCCAACCGTGGCTGGTTCTTCCCCCTGTCGATTCGCCAAGTGCCCGGCAAGACCAGCAGTTTCAACATTTCGGTGCTCGGCATGGGCATGTTCGTCACCGCCATGCACGGCTACCTCAACGGCGCGCTGTTCAGCCACGACTACTTCGGCCAGTACGGCACCGGCTGGCTGACCGACCCGCGCTTCATCATCGGATTGGTCATCTACCTCTGCGGTTTCGCGCTGCTCACCAGTTCCGAGTGGATCGTGCGGAATCTTCGCGACAAGAACAATCCGGGCGCAACGGAATACAAGATTCCGTTCGGTCTGGGCTTCCGATTCGTCACCAGCCCGACCTATCTCGGCGAGCTCATCGCCTGGGCCGGGTTCGCCATCCTCACCTGGGCGCTGCCGGGCGTGGTCATCTTCCTGATCACCTTCGGCAACCTGGTGCCGCGCGCCTTCGCCACCCACACCTGGTACCGCGAGAAGTTCTCCGACTACCCGGCCGAGCGAAAGGCCCTGGTGCCGTTCGTGATCTAGCGACCGTGCCGCAGCGCGTGATCTAGCGCCCGTGTCGCAGCGCCTTGTCGCGGTACATGGCGGTGTCCACGGCGTGCATGAGCTCGTCGATCGCGGTGGAGTCGGTATCCACCAGCGCGGTTCCGATACTCGCGCCGACCCGCACCGACAGTCCCGCCACGTCGAACGGGTCGGCGAGCGCGGCCAGCAGGTCCCCGGACACCGAGTCCAATTCCTCCGGGCCCGAGCAGCTTTCGACCAGCACGATGAACTCGTCGCCGCCCAGCCGGGCCGCCACCCCGTGCGGCGGTGCGGCCTGGCGCAGGCGCTGGGCCACCTCGCACAGCACCTGATCGCCCGCGGTGTGGCCGCGGCGGTCGTTGACCTCCTTGAAGCCGTCCAGGTCCAGGTAGCAGACGCCCACCTGGCCCGTGGCGGCCGCGAGCCGGTCGAAGAACAGCAGCCGGTTCGGCAGACCGGTCAGCGAGTCGTGGTGGGCGTCGTACCAGAGCCGGTCGGCCAGTTCCTTGCGGTCGGTGACGTCGACGGTGACGCCGACCAGGAAGCGCGGCTTGCCGTCGCTGTCGCGGACCACCGTCATGGACAGGTCGATGATGGTGTGCGAACCGTCGGGTTTGGTGTGTTCGGTCTCGAAGCGGAAGCGGTCGATCTCGCCGGACAGTAAACGCTGGAACAGACCGAACGCCTCGCCGATATTGATCGGGCCCAGTATGTCGGCCACCGGGCGGCCCGGCATCTGCCCGGCCGGGACGCCCAGGGTCTCGGCCATGGCGTTGTTGACGTCGACCACCTGCCCGGTGGTGATGTCGACCGTGCCGATGCCGACCGACGCGCCCTCGAAGATGGCCTGGAAGCGGGCTTCGGACAGCTGCCTGCGGGCGTCGGCCTCGCGCGCGGCGGTCAGCGCCGCGGTGAGGGTCGTCTCCTGTTCCGACAACGCCACACTGCGCAGTCCGGCGGTGAACTCGGCCGCGAACTCGGCGGCCAGCTCGATCGCTCGATCGCGCACCGGCCAGTAGTCCGCGCAGCCGGGGTCCGGGCAGGCGTCGGTCACCAGGTCCTTGCACAGCACCAGGACCGACCGGTGCACGGTCAGTGGATCCCGATAGTTGGCGCCCACCAGGGCGCGGGCGGCCTCCCGGGCCACCGACATGTCCTCGGTGCCGCGTACGGCCGCGATCAGCCGGTCGCCGAAACCGTCGAGCAACTGCTCGACTTGCGCCCGGGTGATCGTCGGCGCCACCGCGCCCTCGAGAGCGTCGGCCCATCGGACCGCCAGCTCGTGTGCTCCCACCGCCTACCCCCTGCCCCTGCCTCGTGCCCCTGCTCAGGCCTTGTGGCCCACACCCGCCAGACCGAGCGACCGGCCCGGCGCTTCGTGCTGGTCACGGTCAGATTCCGGCCGCCACAACGGCAATTCCACCACACCGGGCTCGATCGGCTCCCACTTGCCGAACAGGGCCGCGATTTGCTCGCGGGTCCGGAACTGCAGGCCGATCTTGCTGACGTCGCGCGAGTTCTCCACCAGTTTGGCGGCGTCGTCGGGGCGAGTGGCCGAGGTGAGGTGCGACAGGGCCAGGTAGCTACCGGCCGGCACCGCGTCGTAGAGGGCGTCGACCTTGTCGACGGGGGTGTAGTCGTCGCTCATCAGGTGCAGGACCGCGATGAGGAGGACGCCGACCGGTTGGTCGAAATCGATGACGCCGGTCCCGCGGGCCTGGGCCAGCAGCGCGTCGGGCTCGCGCAGATCGGCCTCGATCGCGGCGGTCCGGTCATTGCCCTTCAGGATGGCGCGCGCGTGCGCCACGGCCACGGGGTCGATATCGGCGTAGAGCACCCGGCACTCCGGGTCGATCGCCTGCGCCACCTCGTGCACATTGCCCGCGGTCGGGATGCCCGACCCGATGTCGAGGAACTGCCGCACGCCCTGGTCCACCAGGTACCGCACCGCGCGGCGCAGGAACGCCCGATTGCTCAAGGCCAGTCGCGGCAGGTCCGGGACCAGCGCTTTACCCGCCTCCGCGGCCTGTCGATCGACCTCGAAGTTGTGCGAGCCGCCCAGCAGCGCGTCGTACATGCGCGCCGGGCTGGCCCGGTTCATGTCCACGCCTTCGGGTGCCCATTCCGGTCTGTCCATCCCCAAACCCTCCTAGCCGCAACGGTCGAACGCCCGCCGGTGGTGCGAGCGGGCCGAGATCCGGGCAAATCCGGTGTTTCCGATCACCCGGACGGTGCAAACCGAATGGTAGTCCCCGTTGGCCAGAATCCTTGCAGCGATACCACTCTCGCCCTGAGGTGGGAGAATGCTCACCCGGCGGTTGACGCCGTGCAGGTGCTGTGCGTGAGCGGCGGCACACACACCCCCGACACGTCGGCCAGCAGCAGGCGCGCCCCGAGGACCAGCGAGCACAGCGCAATCGCGCCGAAGGCCAGCACCCACAGCAGACCCGGGATCCTGGTCAGGTGCGCCAGTTGGTCGGCGTCGGAGTTCGGCTCGTGCGCGCGATTGCGCTGCAACTCGAGCACCGGGCGCACCGCGGCCAGCAGCAGGAACCAGGACGCCGCGTACGCCAGCGCCGCCTGGGTGGTGTCACTGCCGAACCAGGACACCGCGAACACCGCGCCGCCGGTCACCAGCAGCGACAGCAGGCCGTACCAGTTGCGGATCTTGAGCAGCAGCACGAGTAGCAGCGCGATGGTCAGCCACAGCATGAGGGTGATGCGGTGCGCGCCCAGCAGCGCGGCGTAGGCCAGCCCCAGCAGCGCGGGCGCGGGATACCCGGCCGCCATGGTCAGGATCATGCCGAGCCCATAGGGTTTCCCGCTCGACACGGTGAGTCCCGAAGTGTCGGAATGCAATCGGATGCCGTTGAGGCGGCGGCCGGTCAGCAGTGCGGTGAACGCGTGTCCGCCCTCGTGGGCGATGGTGACCGCATTGCGCAGAATGCGCCACGTCGGACGGAACACCACCAGTATCAGCGCCACCACGCCGGTGCCCACCACCAGCTGCCACGGCGGCGGGGTCTGCGTCGTGGACAACCGGTCCACGATGGTGCTGCCGCGCTGAACGAATTCCGCTGTATCCACGGCCGCACCCTACCGATTCGGCGTGGACCCGGCGATCCGGTCCCAAATCATCGCGTATGCGACAGACTTGCTGTGGGCCGGGGCCGGAGTGAATCGATTGTCAGGGGAGCGTGAGATGTCCGAGTCAGTGCAGAGTTACCCGAGTGCGGCACCGGTTGGGGTGGACACCACACGCGCCAGCATCGCCCGTGTCTACGACGCCGCGTTGAACGGCAAGGACAATTTCGAAGTCGACCGCGCGGTCCTGGACCAAGTGCGCGAGGTCGCGCCCGGGGTCGCCGAATTGGCCTGGGCGAACCGGGATTTCCTGATCCGCGTATGCCGCTTCCTGGCCAAGGAAGCGGGCATCGACCAGTATCTGGACCTCGGTTCGGGCCTGCCCACCGCCGAGAACACCCACCAGGTCGTGCAGCGCGTGGACCCGGGTGCCTCGGTGGTCTACGTGGACAACGACCCCATGGTGCTGGCGCACGCGCGGGCCCTGCTGGCGGGCAATCCGCGCACCACCATCGTCGAGGCCGACATCTTCCGTCCGTTCGAGGTGGTCAAACATCCCGAAGTCCGTGAGGAACTGGACTTCAGCCGTCCGATCGCGCTGTTCCAGATCGGCACCCTCCATCACTACGCCGCCGACGATGTCGCCGCCGTCATGCGCAGCTACCTGGACGTGCTGCCCTCCGGCTCGTATGTGGCCATCGCCCACTTCCTCGACCCGGAGACCGCCGAATACAGCGACCTGGCGCGCAAGATGGAGGAGAAGTTCGTGCACAGCCCCATGGGTTCGGGCCGCTTCCGCACCCGCGACGAGATCCAGGCCCTGTTCGGCAATCTCACCATGATCGAACCCGGCCTGGTCCTGTGCGACGAATGGTGGCCCGACGGCCCGCAGCTCACGCCGCTGAGCTCGGTCCGCCACTGCATCGCCGGCGGCGTCGGCTTCAAGCCCTAGACGGTCGAGAGGCGGTCGGCGAGGATGCCCGCGCGGGCCAGCTGGACCTTGCGGGCCTGGCCGGAGGCGAAGGCCATGAGGCCGAACGGGGTTCGCAGGCGCAGCTCGTCGTCGACGCGGGTGCCCTCGGCGGTCGGGGTGAGGTCGAAGCGGTAGCCCATGCGGACGCCGCCGGGGCTGTCGACCTCGCCCCACACCGCGCTGCCGGGGGTGCCGAGCAGGGCGACGCGAATGCGGTTGTCGTGCTTCAGACCCAGGAAGCGGAAGCGTTCGACGGCGAGGTAGGAGCCCTCCTGGACGTCCTCGACGGCGACGACCAGCGGGGAGAGTCCGATGTAGTTCTCGGGCCGGATCAGGTGGTCGTAGACGGCCTCGGGGGAGGCGGGGACGGTGAAGGTGTTACGGATGATCTTTTCCGGCATGCCCGCACTCTAGCGGTCACCCGCGGCGGGGGATCGGGGCCGGAACCGGTCGTGCGGCATCACGATTCGGCGGGGCCGGTCTGGGCCAGCAGGCCGTCGACGCAGGCTCGCAGGCCCTGGCCGTAGGTGTCGCGGGCGGCGAGGGCGGGCCAGCGTTCGCCGATCGCGGCCAGGTGGGGAACGCGGTCGGGGTCGAGATCGCCGAAGGCGGTTCGGCCGGAAGCGTCGGGGCTGCCGCGGCGCTGGGAGTGGGTGCGGACCAGGATCTCGCCGACGGTGTAGTACCAGATCGAGCGGAAGATGTAGGCGGCCTGCTCGGGAGTGCGGCCGCTGGATTCGGCGGCCGCGAGGATGGATTCGACGGTCCACAGCGCGGATTCGTCGAGCAGCCCGACGAAACCGTCCACGGTGAGGACTTCCGCGGCCCAGGGCCAGCTCGCCAGCAGGTCGTGCATGGCGGTGGCGGCCGCGACGATCCGGTCGCGTGGATCCGGGGGCAGCTCCGGGCGTTCGGTTTGCTCGGCGTAGTGGTTGAGTAGCAGGACCAGCAGATCCTCCTTGTCCTGGACGTGGCGGTAGACCGTGGTCGCGCCGATTCCGGCCTCGGCGGCCAGGCCGCGAATGGTGAGCCGCTCCCAGCCGTCGCGGTCGATCAACCGGCGGGCCGCGGTCAGGATCTCCGTGCGGGACGTGACGGGCGGTCGGCCGGTGCGGCCGGAGGAGGCGGTCGGTCGGGGCATGTCTGCCATCATGCCCTGTTCCGCTCTCGACAGCGTGACCTGCGGATGCTACTTTCGGAACGTGTTCGCAAAGTCGTCGGCGAGCGTCGGCGACTCATCTCGGAGGAGCTTCCCGTGCGATACCTCATCCTGGCGGCGATCGCCGCCCTGTCCTCGGCCGCGGCGACCGGATCGGCTGTGGCGCAACCGGACACCGGAGGAGCGCCGGGCGCGGTGGTGTCGTCACGGCCACTGAACGCCGGCGAGCTGATTCCCGGCGCGGCGAGCGGGTATCGCATCACATACCGGACGACGGGCCAGAACGGCGAGCCGGAGGTGAGCGGCGGCACGATCTACGTGCCCGAAGGCGCGACCCCGGCGAGTGGTCGGCCGGTGGTGTCGTGGGCCCACGGGACCAGCGGCATGACGGTCGGCTGCGCGCCCACCATCAACGGCGGCATGGCGGACAAGTTCGACGAGACACCGCAGCTGTCAACGTATCTGGCGCACGGCTACGTGGTGGCCGCGAGCGACTACATCGGCCTGGGCGCGGACGGCGTCTACGAGTATCTGGCCGGGCGCGCGGCGGGCCACGCGGTTCTCGACATCGTGCGCGCGGGCCACGCCGTGGATGCCGGGCTGTCCGAATCCTTCGTGCTGGCCGGGCATTCCATCGGCGGGCAGTCGGTGCTCGCCGCGGCCGGGATGTCCACGGGCTACGCGCCGGAACTCGATCTGCGCGGCACCCTCGCCTACGCGCCGACCAGCAATGTCGAGGACATCATCGCCCTGCTGAGCCGTCCGGGCGTGCCCGTGCTCCCCGGACTCGACGGCCTGCACGCCCGGCTCGTCATGATCCTCGCGGGCCTCGACCACGCCCGCCCCGACCTCGGCGTCCCCGGCTACCTGTCGCCGCACGGCCACGAGGTTCTCGCCATCGCCCGAGCCGGAAACGATTGCGTGAGTTCGCTGGAAGCGGCCGTCGCGGGCAGGTCCGTCGGCGAGCTGTTCACCACATCCCTGCCCGACCCGGTGATTTCGGCGCTGCGCGACTACTTGTCGGTGCCCGCCGTGGGATATCGCGCTCCGGTGGTCCTGCTGCAGGGTGGATCCGACACCGTCCAGCCGGTCCCGACCACCGTGCTGTTGCAGCAGCAGCTCCAATCGGCCGGTACCGACAGTCAACTGGTGCTGTACGCCCCGGCCACTCACTTCACGATCCTGAAGCTCGGCGACCCCGAGGCGCAGACCTTCCTGGCGCGCGTGCTCCCGCATCGTCAATCCTGATAGTCAGGGAACGATCGGCGCGAAATTCTTTTCCATCCCGTGACTCTTATCGGTTTCCCTCCGACATTATCGGGTAAGCGAACGATGACAGCGACAAAGATCGCTACGGGGGGTGAATGGGGTGGTGAGTGATGATGGAACCGCCACAAGGTGATGGCAAGGCGCGCATAGGCACCGAGAGCTTGGCCCGGGAGTCACCGCCACTGTCGGGTGACGTGGGTGTGCGGGTGCACGCCGACGCCGGGCACCTGGAAATGCTGCGCGCGGTAGCCGAGACCATCATGCTCACAGCCGATTTCACCATCGACGTGGCCATCGATATGCGCGTCGCACTGGATCAAGTGGCCACTACGCTGATCGTCGCCGCCGTCCCCGGGGCCGTTCTCGACTGCGAATTCCGGTACGACCGGCTGTGCATCCGGATTCGTGTGACATCGGTGGTCGGCAGCGGCGGCGGACTGATCGAGCACAGTTTCGGCTGGCATTTCGTGGAATCCCTGACCGATTCGATCACGGTGGATGCCGACGAATTCGACGTCGTACAGCGCGGATACCCGGTGGTCGTGGAATTCACCCGGTTCCGAGGCGCGCAGCCGGTATGAGGCGATAGACCGTGAGGCGCCCGGCCACCGTCATGTGGATCCGGGTGGCCGTGCCGATCACCTCACCGTCGGCGGCGAGGGGTTCGCGGGAGGCGAGCCGGACGGTCAGCTCGGGTCGGCGGCATTCGCCGTAGAGGCGGGTGCGCCCCACGGCGGCGAGCCCGGCCGCCAGCACGATCCGGACACGGGACCACGGCCGGTCGGCGCGGAGCCATCGGACGTCGAGCAGCCCCGCGGCGAGATGGTCGCGAACGGCCGGGGTGGAACGCCGCGGATGATAGGAACCGTTGCCGAAGAACAGGACCCACACCCGACGGCGGTCGCCGTCGACCTCCACCGTGAGGGGCCGGGCCCGGCGCACCGCGGCCACCGACGCGGTCGCGAAGGCGAGCCGCCGCCCCCATCGCGACCGCCATTTCCGCCGCAGCCGCACCATCTCCGGGTAGGCGCCCACACTCGCCACGTTGAGCACGTGCCGGGTGCGCTGTCCGTCCTCGTCGTCGAAGCGGACGCGCGCGACGTCGACGTCCACGGCATCGCCGGATTCGACGGCCGCGGCCGCCTCGGCCGTGTCGCGGACACCCAGATCGCGGGCGAAATGATTGCGCGTGCCCGTGGGAAACACCGCCAGTGGCAGACCACGCCGCAGGGCGACCGTGGCCGCCGCGGCGAGCGTGCCGTCGCCGCCCGCGACACCCAGTGCCGTCGGCCGCGGAGTGCAGGCGCGGAACGCCAGTTCCAGTCGCCGGGCGGGATCATCGCCCTGGTCGGTGCGGACCAGGGTCGCCGCCGGCAACAGCGTCGCGAGCTCCTCGCAGGGATCGACAGAAGGATCACCCGCGACCGGGTTGACCAGCACCAGCAGACCGTGCCCGGCGGGCAGCGCGGGCGTGCCCTGATGCCGCTCGCGGGCGGTGGCCCGAACCGGGGCCGGCCACCAGTGCCGGGTGGTCAGGGCGACGGCCGAACCGATCAGCGCGCCCGCGAGCGCATCACTGCCCCAGTGCACGCCGGTGTGCACCCGCGAGTAGGCGACGAGCCCCGCCAGCGGGATGAGACCCGCTGCGGCCCGCGGACTTTCGACCGCGACCGCCGTGGCGAAGGCCGCCGCGGCGGCACTGTGGCCCGAGGGGAACGACGACGAGGCGGGCCGCGGGGCCGATCGCCGATGCGCCGGCAGCAGGTCGGCGGCCGGCCGGCGGCGCGCGATGATCGGCTTGAGACCACCGTTCACGATCGCCTCCGTGGCGGTGAGGGCGGCGACGCCGCGGATCGCGGCCCGCCGGTGCTCGCCGCCGCGGGTTCCCAGAGCGAGTGCGATGACCAGCCAGAGGGCGCCGAAATCAGCGGTGCGGGTCAGCCGCAGCAGGCCCGAATCCAGGGGGGAGGCGGGCAGGCGGGCGACCGCGGCGGTGAGGGCTCGGTCGACGCTGCCCACGCGCTGGAACCGTCGCGCGAGGCCGGTCGTCGGGTACGACAATGGCCCAGCGGACGAATCCGCTGGGCTCACGGTGATGTGTCGGATGAAATGCATGCTGATGCAGGGGAGTTCACCGAGGATGGCCGGGATTACCAGTAATGAGCGCGTCCGCCGATCGGGCGTCCGGCCGCCCCGAGCAGCCAGGCGACCGCGCCGACCACCATCAGGATGACCCCGATGGTGGTGAGGATCGACAGGCCGAAGATAATTCCCAGGATCAGCAATACGAGGCCCAGGATGATCATGGTTATTCCTTTGCGAAGATGGTTGTGATAATCCCGCAGTTCCCGCAGATCCGGCCGTCAAACGTGCTGAAAAACTGGCGTGATGCGCCCGTTTTCGAGATTCGTACTGTGGCAATACGTCTCTGACCAGGTCTATCAGGGAGGTTGTGGTGAACGCCGTGAAAAGATGTTCCCCCGGCGCCCGGTTTGGGTACACCATTGTTATGCAGTTCAGCCGAATACGGGGTGATTCCGATGACGGGTGACAGCTATGACGATATCGAGCCGCTGTTGAAACAGCTTGCCGTCGCCGTGGAAAACGATGCTCCCGAGCGAAAGGCATTGCGCGAGGAGGCGATCGATCGGTGCCTGCCACTGGCCGACCACATCGCGCGCAAATTCTCCGGTCGCGGAGAGGCGTTCGAGGATTTGGTGCAGGTGGCCCGGCTCGGGCTGGTGCAATCCATCGACCGGTTCGACGTCGAGCGCGGGTCGCGGTTCCTGTCCTTCGCGGTGCCCACCATCATGGGTGAGGTCAGACGCTATTTCCGGGACAGCACCTGGGCCGTGCGCGTACCGCGCCGGGTCAAGGAGACCCAGATCCGCCTGGGCGCCGCCGTCGAAACCCTCGCCCAGCGCCTGGGCCGCATGCCCAAGGCGCGCGAACTGGCCGCCGAACTGAAGGTGGACCAGTCCGAACTGACCCAGGCCTTGCTGGCCTCCAACGCCTACCAGAGCTCCTCGCTGGAAGCCGCGTGCCCCGACGACGGGGAGAACACGCCGCTGGCCATGCTGGACGCGCTGGGGGCCGAGGAGACCGGCTACGAATACGTCGACCAGTACCTCGCCGTCGGCCCGCTGATCGCGGAACTGCCCGAGCGGGAGCGGCGCGTGCTGACCATGCGCTTCTTCGACTCGATGACCCAGTACCAGATCGCGCAGCGGCTGGGGGTCTCGCAGATGCAGGTGTCGCGCATCCTGGCGAAGACCCTCGGCCGGCTACGCGCCGAGGCGCTGGCCATCTGAGCGCCGAGGCGCGGGCCATCTGATCAGAATCCCGCCAGGCCCGAGGCCAGATCCGGCATCCGGATCGCCTGCACCGCCGCGTCCCGCACATCCGGGCACGCGGCGGTGGTGGTCTGGTCGATGACCGAGCGATTGCGCATCACGGCGATGTTCACGCCATTGTTGCGCAACGCCCAATCCTGCACGGTGACATTGAATTTCAGCCGCGCCTCGATGGGATCCTCCGCGCGCCACTTCTCGACCTCGGGTCGGATCATGTCGCACAACTGCTTGGCGGCGTTCGCGGAGATGGTCGGCGATCCGGAGTCCTTCGGCGATCCGGAGTCCTGATGCGGCGAACCGGTTCCCGGCACGCCGGGCTCGGTGCTGTTCGAGCAGCCCACGGCGAGCGCGGCCGCCGTCACGACCACGCCCAGCCAGCGGGCGAGTGAATGCTGAGATGCCATGACGGCGGGCTCCTTCCAGTGCGCCCGGTCGCTGTCAGTGTGCCCGGTCGGCGGCGGTGCGGGCCGCGTCCGCGAGCCGCTCACCGCGCCGCTTGGCCTTCGCGGCGAGGTGACCGCCCTGATCGCGGGCGGTGTCGAGAAGCTGGCCGCCGCGGTCGGCGGCGACATCGCCCCATTGTGCGCCCAGTTCCCTGGCCGAATCGGTCAGCTGAGCGCCGCGATGGTGCACGACATCGGCCAGTCGTTCACCGCGATCGTGCAGTGCCGCAACGAGTTCGGGTCCGTGTTCGCGAGCGGATTCCGCGAGCTGTGTGCCGCGGTGCTGGGCGATATCGGCCAGTCGCTCGCCGCGGTCGTGCAGTGCCGCGGCCAGTTCGGGTCCGCGTTCGCGGGCGGTCTCCGCCAGGTGTTCACCGCGGGTTCGCACCGCCGCGGCGAGTTCGGGTCCGTGGACCTTCGCGGCGTCGGCGAGCCGGTTGGGGGCGGAGTCGTCGGCCTGGAGCTTCTCCAGGGCCCGGCGGCCACGCCAGCCGAGTGAGGGTTTGCCTTGCCGGTCGGTCGAGGCGATGAGCAACCCGCCGAGCAGGCTCACATCCTTGAGCAGCGCGTTGCGTCGGGCCGAACGCCGTTCGGGGTCCTCCTCGGTCCAGAACCCCGGTTCGGTCAGGGCCGACGGGATCACGGTCGCGGCGAGCACGGCGGTGGACAACCGGGGCAACTTGCCCAGGGCCAGCAGCGCACCGCCGCCGACACGGACCGCCGCGTTGATCCGGACCAGCGTGGCCGGATCGTCGGGCAGATAGGCCGCGAGCTTGGCCGGCAACCGCTGCTCGCCCCGCCGCACCGCCTCGGTCGCGGTCTTGATCCGGGAATCGGGATGGGTGAGCGTGTCGATTCCGTCGGCGACGAAAGCGGTCGCCAGCAGGGGGTGGGCAATACGTCGCAGCATGGTGATTCCTTTCCGGAAGGCTGTCTCAGCAGGCGCTGATGTCGTCGCTGTTCCCGGCGTCCTCGTCCTCAAACGCGAGGCCGCGCGCCGCCAGCCGGGGGATGAGGCCTCCGGCCAGGACGTCTCGCACCTGACGTGGCGAAAGCCGGTGTCGCACGGTGAAAGTGGATTCCTTGCTCATATCGAGCACCTCGAGCGTGGTGACGCGGGCGATGGCGTGCAGATCGAGCAGTCCCAGCACGTCATCGCGGTCGATGCGGTCGTAGTCGGCGGGATCCTCGAATTCGAGGGCCAGGACGCCGAAGTTGGCCAGGTTCTGCCAATGGATACGGGCGAAGGATTTGGCGATGACCACCCGCAGACCGAGGTAGCGGGGCGTGATCGCCGCGTGCTCGCGCGAGGACCCCTGACCGTAGTTCTCGCCCGCGACGACGAAGTGTCCGGTATCGGAAACCCGCTGCGCCCGTTCGGGATAGGTCTCGTCGATCGGGGTGAAGGCGAACATCGCCAGCTTGGGAATATTGGATCGGTACGGCAGGGCGCGGGCTCCGGCGGGGGAGATGGCGTCGGTGGAGATATCGTCGCCGAGCTTCAACAGCACCGGCCCGACGATCCGATCCGGCAGCGGCGTCAGCTCGGGCAGGCTGGAGATATTGGGCCCCTTCACCGGCCGCACCAGCCGTGCCCGCTCCGGCTCGAGCGGGGGAACCAGCATCGCCGTATTGACCGAGGCCCGCACGGGCAGTTCGAGTTTCGGGTAGTCCATGCCGACCGTACGCGCCCACTCCCGCGGATCGGTGATCACGCCGGTGAGCGCGGAAGCGGCCGCCGTCTCGGGCGAGCACAGCCAGACCGAGTCCTCCCTGGTGCCCGAGCGGCCCGGGAAGTTGCGCGGCATGGTCCGCAGCGAATTGCGGCCGGCGGCGGGGGCCTGGCCCATGCCGATACACCCCAGGCACCCGGCCTGGTGGATGCGCGCACCCGCCTCGACCAGGTCGGTGACCGCACCCATCCGGGTCAGATCCGTGAGGATCTCCCGCGACGTGGGGTTCACGTCGAGACTCACCTGCGGAACGGTCTGCCGTCCGGCCACCATGGCCGCCGCCATGGCGAAATCACGCAGGCCCGGATTGGCGCTGGACCCGATCACCGCCTGTGTGATCGCGGTGCCCGCCACCTCGCGCACCGGCACCACCGCGCCCGGCGACGACGGTTTCGCGATGAGGGGTTCGAGCGTGGACAGGTCGATGGTCTCCTCGATGTCGTACTCGGCGCCGGGGCCGGCGGCCAGCTCGACCCAGTCGCCCTCGCGGCCCTCCGCGCGCAGGAACGCGCGGACGGCCTCGTCGCTCGGGAAAACCGTGGTCGTGGCGCCGAGTTCGGCGCCCATGTTCGCGATCACATGCCGGTCCATCGCGGACAGTCCCGCCAGGCCCGGCCCGTGGTATTCGATGATGCGCTCGATCCCGCCGCTGACGCCGTGGCGGCGCAGCATTTCCAGGATCACGTCCTTGGCCGAACACCACTGCGGCAGTTCGCCTTCGAGTCGAACGCCCCAGATCTTCGGCATCCGCAGGTGCAGCGGCTGACCCGAGATGGCCAGCGCCACTTCCAATCCGCCCACGCCGATGGCGAGCATGCCCAGCGAACCCGCCGCCGGCGTGTGCGAATCGGATCCGGCGAGCGTCTTGCCCGGGACCCCGAAACGCTGCATATGGGTGGGGTGGGAGACGCCGTTTCCCGCCTTGGAGAACCACAGGCCGAAGCGCTGGGCGGCCGTGCGGAGATACTCGTGGTCCTCGGCGTTCTTCTCGTCGGTCTGCAACAGATTGTGGTCGACGTACTGGACACTCACCTCGGTGCGTGAGCGATCGAGGGCCAAGGCCTCGAGCTCCTGCATCACCACGGTGCCGGTGGCGTCCTGGGTCAGCGTCTGATCGATCCGAATCGCGATCTCGGTGCCCGGCGTCATCGCACCCGCCACCAGATGCGAGGCGATCAGTGTGCGCGCCAGATTGCCGGACATGGCGATCGATCAGCTGTTGGCGGCCTGGGGTCCGACGACGAAGGTGGCATTGCCCGTGGCGTCCAGGCCCGCGTCGAGGATCTTGTCATCGAAGAACTCCGCGGACCGGCGGTCCATGTAGACCCGCGCGCCCTCCGCGGTCAATACCTCGTCATCCTCGGACGGCCCCTCCGCGACCGCGAGCCGAAAGCTTTCGGCGTCATCCGGCGTGGTGATCCGTAGTCCGGCGTCGCGCGGGGCGCCTTCCCCGGACGTGATACCGCGTACCGCCTCGACGGCAGTGGGGGTGAGCATCAGCATAAGGTCTTCCTTCCGCTGTCGTGAGCGCCGGACGGACTGCCGGCAGTCGGTCGAGTAACCCGATATGCGGGACCGAAACGTGCGAGCGGTGGCAGCGGATCAGGAATCGGCGCCGGCGGCACGGGCGGTGGATGCGGATCAGGTGGCCGGGGGATCGGTGGGCCCGGTGAGGGCAGGGGTGCCGGCGGCTCGGGCTCGGGGATGGGTTCCCCCGGCTCCAACGGTGGGACCGGTTCCGGCGGTCGCACCGGAGGAACCGGGGCACCGTCCGACTCGATACCGGATCGGACGCTCAGGGGTTCCATACCGCTCGCTTACCCCGACAATCGCGATGTATTCGGTTCCGGGCATGGTCGTGGAGATGATGGCGATCATGGATGATTCGTCCGATAATCCGACCAAGCGCCCATTTTCGGCAGGAGGCCGGTGCGGACATGACCACGAAAATTTCTCGGCGCCGCACCGTCCTCGCGATGGTCGTGATCCCGGCGGCGGCCGGGCTGGTGGGCTGTTCCGGCGGGGGTGGGCCCGCCGCCACCACGACGGCCGCGCCGGGCAGTGCGTCCACGACCGCCGCTCCGGGCAGTTCCGCACCGGGGACCTCGGGGCCGGCCGCCACGACGACACCCGCGGCCGCGGAGTTCCCGTATCAACCGCTGTGGCCGTTCCGCGACAGCGCCGAAGCCGCGGCCTGGCAGCGGGACGCCGGGTCCGGGCATCAACCCTGGCATCTCGATCCCGCCGCCACCGCGCAGTCCTTCACCCAGCACTACCTCGGGTTCTCGAGCGTGGACAAGATCGTGAAGGTGGCCACCGACGGGGACCAGTCGCGGGTCAGCGTCGGTTTCGACAATCCGAACGGTGTGCCTGTCATAGCGGCCGTCGTGCATCTGGCCCGGATGGGGCACGGTGACACCGCGCCGTGGGAGGTCGTCGGCACCGACGACACCACATTCCATCTGACCACGCCGCGCTACGGCAGCGCGGTCTCGTCGCCGGTGGCCGTGGGCGGCACCATTACCGGTGTGGACGAGAGCATTCGGGTCCGGATCCTGCGCGCGGATCGGGATCAGCCCGTCGGTGGATCCGCTCCGATTCCCGCGGGCGGTACCGGATCGCCCTGGAGTGCGACGGTGTCCGTTTCGGATGCCTGTCCGGCCACGCTCACCATCGTCGCGGCGACCGGGGGACACGTCGCCGACGTCGAACGGTTCGCCATCACAGGCGTTCGCTGCTGAGTCGCTACGAAATTTGCTGTCGGAGAACTGGACTCACGGAACTATTCGGGCGGCGATGTGCCACCGGGGCCGACTTTGCGTGCCTAAGTTGATCTTTCGCGCCACATTCTCGAGGCGGGTGCATCAGAATTGGTGGACCCTCTTCGAAAGGTTGACTCGTGCCCAAGCACTTGATCACGGTGGCGGCGATAGCGATGGTGGCGGCGGCGATCACGGGATGCGGCGATCACCGCAGCACCCCACTGGTCCCGCCGTCCCCGACCAGCGCGGTACCCGTCCTCGGCGGTGGTCGCTTGCCGGATGTGATCGACATGCCCACGACGACCCCGTCCTCGAACGGCCGGACCACTACCACCGCCAAGGCCGGCTGACGGTTCCGTTCCGGTCGCTCGGCTACTTCTGGTAGCCGAGCGCGGTGCTGCGCACTTGATCGACGTACACGGCGGAGTGGTTGTACGCCAGGATGGCCTGCCGCCAGCCGTGAGCCGTGGCCAGATCGCCTCCCGCCGCGCACAGGTATCGACCGGCCGCGAGGGCCGCGTCGTCGATATTGTCCGGACTGCCCGAAAGGTCGCCGGTGGCAGCCGGTTTGCCGGCCTTCAGCATGGGGGCGAGGGTGTTGTAGCCGGCGGCCGCGTGGACGCCCCAGCGGTTCCAGGTGTCGGGGATGAACTGGAACGGGCCCATCGCGCGCGCGTACACCGTATGACCGGCTCGGGTGGTGGCATGGAGGTCGGTGATCCGCGCATTGCCCCCGGTGCCGTCCAACGCGATCCCTCGGATCGGTGGGCGCACCGATCCGTCGGTGGCGATGGTCGCGCCGCCGAAACGGGCGTGATTGCTTTCCACGCGGGCGATACCGGCCAGCGTCACCCAGCCGAGATGGCAACCGGGCTGGGCCTTCGACATGACCACCGTCGCATAGCCGTACGCCTGCAGGGCTCGCATCGGGATGCCGCTCGTTTCGGAACGCGCACGCGCCCACTCGCGGAGCTGGTCGAGCGGCGACTCGGCCGCGTCGAGGCGAATCGCCGGGATCGACTCGGTCGCGCGCGGCGGCAGCGGATCGGGAGTTCCGTCGGGGGCGCCGCAGCCCGCGAGGATCGCGGCGGCCGCGGCCACCAGCAGCGCCGGACGCGCTGTCATCGCCATCGGTGCTACTTGGCCGGGACGGGCTTGGGCGTGGTCGGAGCCACCGTGGTGGTCGTCGGCGTCGGCCGGTGCGTCGTGGTCGGCGGTTGCGCGACCGTCGGACGGGCCGAGGACGGAACCGGCTTGGGCGCGGTCGTTTTGGTGACCGTGGTCGACGTCGGGGTGTGGCGCGGTGTCGTCGGCTTGCCGGACGGGGTGGTCGTGCGGACCGTGGTAGGGGTGGTCGTCGTCCCCTTGGCGGGTGTCGGGGTGGGTGCGACCGTGGTGGTCGTCGTCGCAGGAACCGGGGTGGTGGTTGTCGCCGCGGTAGTGGGGACCGGGGTCGTGGTGGTGGTTGTCGCTACGGCGGCAGGGACCGGGGTCGCGGTGGTGGTTGTCGCCGCGGCGGCAGGGACCGGCGCGGTCGTGGTGGTTGTTGTTGCCGCGACGGGGACCGGCGGCGCCGGGTCTGTGGTCGTGGTGGTCGGCGAAGGGCTCGCGGTCACCGTGGTGAGGCCGGGCGTCAGCGTCGTGACGACGTCGGTCGGCGGGGAGACCTGCGCCGAAATGCCCAGACTCGCACTCACATTCACGTTGATGGTCGGACCCGGCGACGGGCTCGTGGTCGGAGTGTCGATCGTCGTCGTGACCGGCGTGCTGGTTGCGGGGTCGGTGGTGTCGGGGCTCGGCGTCTCGGTCCCGGGCACGTCTCCGCTGTCGGGGGTGTCCGCCACCGGCATGTCGTCCGGCACGGTCCCGTCCTCGGGCGTCTCGGTCACGTCCGCGAGCTCGGTGACCGGCCCGAGCTCGGTGGCCGGGTCCGCCTCGGTGGCCGGGTCCGCCTCGGTGGAGGTATCGGAGACCTTCGACGACGCCACGACCGTGCCCGCCCGTTCGTTCTGCGGCGCATCCGCCGTGATCGCGACCCCGCCGACCGCGAGCGCGATCAACGCCATGGTGGCCGCTGTATTGGGCAGATACCGGCGCGCGTCGCGCATCGTCACCACGAATCCTCCTGGAACATCACCGACCCGGCCGCTGCCAGGACCGGCATATCCTGGAGGCGCCTCGTAGCGCCGAACCCAATGTTCCGGAGCTACAGGATGTTCCACGGGTGAACAGATCGACACACTCGAATGATCAGGTGCGCGAATGCATCTGAATTACGCCTGTTCCACCTTGATCCACCAGTCTTCGCCTCTGAACGATCGAGCCGTGGGAATCGATGCGTGAGCGAAAACCGTGGTGGATTGGGCGCTCTGGGGAATCGCTACCCCGAGGTGGCGTTGTCGCCCTCGCGGGCGGCGGCCACGGCGGCCTGGTGGGCGGCCTCGGCGAGTTCCTTGGAGTCGGCGGGGACGGGGCTGCCCGCCACCGTGTACCACTCGCGGATTTCCTTGTGTTGCACCGTGACCAGTGCGAGATTGTCGGTGTCGGACCAGAAGGTGCGGAGGGTGATCTCACCGTCGAGGGTGCCGGCTTCCTCGGTGCGGATGCCGCCGGGGCCGGTTGTCACGGTGGTGGTCCAGTCGAGCTTTGTCATTGTTGAGCCCTGCTGTATAGGTGTCGGCTATCGCGGGAGAGTGTACGCAGAAATAGGCGGTGCTAATCCGGAAATCGAATGCGGAATAGCGCCGCCTGTTTCCTGCGGTGATTACGGCGAAAGCCTCAGGACCCGTTGGTATTTCAATGCGGAATTGTCGATTTCCGCACGGCCGAACTCAGGGCTGTTCGCCGATATTGCCGATGACCTGGTTGAGGTGGGCGCGGCCGTCGCTGAGCTGGTAGGTGACGCCGGCGATGGCCAGGCGGCCCGCGTCGACGGCCTGCGAGATGATCTGCGAGCGCTCCATGAGAACCCGCGCGGTCTCGGCGACGTGGCGGGCCTCGAGCTCGTCGACGGTGCTCAGGCCCTCGCGGCGGCCCAGCAGGATCGACGGGGTGACGCGCTCGACGAGGCTGCGGATGAACCCGCCGGGCACCGCGCCGCCGTCCAGCGCGTCGAGGGTGGCCTTCACCGCGCCGCAGCTGTCGTGGCCGAGCACCACGATCAGCGGCACGTTGAGGACCTGCACGCCGTACTCGATGGAACCCAGCACCGAGGAGTCGATGACGTGGCCCGCGGTCCGGACCACGAACATGTCGCCGAGGCCCTGGTCGAAAATGATCTCGGCGGCCACCCGGGAGTCACCACAGCCGAACAGGATGGCGGTGGGGTGCTGGCCGGCGACCAGCTCTTCGCGGTGACCGGCGCCCTGCGAGGGGTGGACCTGACTGCCGGACACGAAGCGCTCGTTGCCGTCGCGGAGCGATTTCCAGGCACTGATCGGATTTGAGTGAGGCATATGTCCGATTCTGCACGCTGATCATGATCCGCGTCGACCGGCCCTGCGTTGCGGGGCGGGCGAGCCGGGCCGCCGGACCGTACTGTCGCTTCGATCAGGCAACCATCGATCAGGAGGCGGGGCGCGGGCATGACGACGTCGATCGTGTTGTTCACCAGGGATCTGCGGGTCCACGACAATCCGGCGCTGGCGGCCGCGTGTCGCGAGGACAAGTCGGTGGTTCCCTTGTTCGTTCTGGACACCGACCTGCTGGCTCGGGTCGGGGATGCGGCGAACCGGCTGCGATTCCTGTGCTCGGCGCTGAGCGAGCTCGACGACGAGCTGGGTGCGCGGGGCGGGCGGCTGGTGGTGCGGCACGGACGGGTGGTCGATGAGGTCGGCCGGGCCGCGCGCGAGGTCGGGGCGGACACGGTGCACCTCGCGGCGGACGGCACCCCGTACAGCCGGAGGCGGGAGGACGCGCTGCGGGAACGGCTTTCGTCGGCCGGATGTGAGCTGCGTGTGCACGGCAGCTCGATCACCGCCGTGGATCCCGGTGCGATCCGGCCGGATACCGGGCGCGGGCATTACGCGATCTTCACGCCGTACTTCAACCGTTGGCTGGAGACGCCGCTGCGTCGCCCGGTGCCGCCGCCGGTCACCGTGACGGTCCCCGAGGTGGAGAGCGATGCGATCCCCGGCGCGGCCGATCTCGACGCGGGTCCCGGGTCGCCGCGGCTGGCGGTCGGTGGCGAGACGACTGGTCGAAAACTGCTCGAGCAGTGGTTGTCCGGCCCGGTCCGCCGCTACGAGGACGAGAAGGACATCCCCGCCGCCGACGGCACCTCCCGACTGTCTCCCTACCTGCATTTCGGCTGTCTGTCCGTCACCGAGATCGTGACTCGCACCCCCGCCACCGACCCGGGCGCCCTCGCCTTCCTCCGTCAGCTCGCCTGGCGTGACTTCTACCACCAGGTCCTGGCCGACGAACCCCGCGTCGCCGTGGCCGACTACAAGACCACCTCGGCCGAGCCCTGGCGGTCCGATCCGCGTGGCGTAGCGGCCTGGCAAGCCGGGCGGACCGGTTACCCCATGGTCGACGCGGGCATGCGGCAACTGCTCGCCGAGGGCTGGATGCCGGGCCGGGCCCGATTGATCGCCGCCAGCTTCCTGGTCAAAACCCTCCGCGTGGACTGGCGCATCGGCGCCGAACACTTCGAACGCTGGCTGGTCGACGGCGACGTCGCCAACAACCGGCTGAACTGGCAGTGGATGGCCGGCACCGGCACCGACACCCGCTCCAGCCGCGTCCTCAACCCGCTGCGCCAGGCCGACCGATTCGACCCCGAGGGCGACTACGTCCGCCGCTGGCTACCCGAACTCGCCCAACTGCCCGGCGCCGAGATCCAACGCCCGTGGCGGGCGGGCGTCCTCGCGGCCGACTATCCGCCGCCGATCGTCGAATTCAACGGGATGTGAGCGCGATTCGCCGCGGAGGCCGTGGGTTCACTCGGGGATGCGTTCGTGCACGGTCAGCAGGATGTGGTCGAACGCCGACACGGTGCCGGGCTGCGCGGGCGGAATATTGGGCAGTTCGCGCAGGAGCTGTTCGGCCAGGGCGCGGAGCTTGGTGTTGGTCTCCTGGGACCGCCAGACCAGTAGTTTGAAGGCCTGCTCGTCGTTGATGCGGTACATGCGCATGAGGACGCCCTTGGCCTGCTCGATCACGGCGCGTGCCTCCACCACGCCGGGCATCTGCTGCTCGATGGCCTCGTGCTGGGCGTGAATCAGGGTGCCCTCCAGGTCGATGTAGAACCCCGTGGTGCCGACCGGGCGGCCTTCGTCGAGGATGCGGTCGGCGACCACCATCACGTGGTGCTCGACCCCGTGGGTGTCGATGAATCGGTGGCGGCTCGAGAACGGCTCGCCCAAGGAGACCGAGCGGGTGATCGCCTCGGCGACCTTGCCTCGATCGTCGGGATGTTTGTGGGCGAGAAGGAGTTCGGTGGTGGGTTCGACCTCGCCGGGCGTGTAGCCGTGCATGCGGTACAGCTCGGCGGACCATTCCCAGCGGCGGGTCGCGAACCAGAAGCGGAAACTTCCCGTCCGCGGGCCCGGGTATTTCCCCGCGGCCCAGACGAGTGATTCCGCGGGAAGTTCGGCCGACGACTCCATCACCCCATTATCCGCCTGCTCGCGTTCTTCCGGACGAGGTCGCGGGGGCGATCGCGTGGGGGGCGGTTGTGGGCGGTGCGGGGTGGTATCCGCCCGACATGAAGCCGCATGCGAGCAAGGGACCGAAGGTGGTCGTCGTTACCGGAGCCAGTGCGGGGATCGGGCGGGCCGCGGCGCGGAGGTTCGGTGCGCAAGGAGCGTCGGTCGCGCTGCTGGCGCGTGGGCAGGCCGGTCTCGACGCCGCCGCGGCCGACGTGCGCGACGCGGGCGGGCGGGCCCTGGCCATTCCCGTCGATGTGGCGGACCACGCCGCCGTGGACGCCGCCGCGGCCCGAGCCGAGGCGGAACTGGGTCCCATCGACGTGTGGGTGAATTCGGCGTTCACCTCGGTGTTCGCGCCGTTCTGGGAGATCGATCCACGAGAGTTCCAGCGTGTCACCGAAGTGACGTATCTGGGGTCGGTGCACGGGATACGGGCGGCGCTGGCGCGTATGCGGCCGCGGGATCGGGGTGTGATCGTGCAGGTCGGATCGGCGTTGGGGGAGCGGTCGATTCCCTTGCAGTCGGCGTACTGCGGGGGCAAGCACGCGGTGAACGGCGTCGTCGAGGCCGTCCGGGTGGAGCTGATGCACGAGCACAGCAATGTGCACATCACCATCGTGCAGGCGCCCGCGGTGAACACCCCGCAGTTCTCGTGGGTGCGGTCGCGGCTGCCGCGCACCCCGCAGCCGGTGCCGCCGATCTATCAACCGGAGGTGGTCGCGGGTGCCATCGTCATCGCGGCCGGACATCCACGGCACAAGCACTATTGGGTCGGCGCGAGCACGGTCGGCACGCTGATCGCTCAGCGGCTGGCTCCCGCCGTGCTGGACCGGTATCTGGCCCACACCGGATTCGACAGCCAGCAGACCGACCGTCCGGCCCGGGAACGGGCGGACAATCTCTGGGCCCCGTTGGACCACGCCGACGGCCACGACTACGGCGCGCACGGCGAATTCGATCAGCGCGCCCACCCGCACAGCGCGCAGACGTGGCTGATGCGCAAGCTGTTGTCGATCGGTCGATCCAGCGGAATCTAGATCCGGTACGGCGCAGCGCGTTCCGACAGACGCATTCCGTGCCCATAGGGATCTGCCTCGGCGCCGCGTGGCGCGATGCAGCCCGCCACGACCTCCGGCGCCCCGGTCACGAGTAGTGGTTCCAGCCGGGCATGGTCGACGAACCATTCGATGTGCCGCAGCCTCGGCACCGCCGCGGCGATGCCCGCGTGCAGGGCGGGAGCGCAATGTGCCGAGATGTCACGGTGTTCGGAGGCGGCGATGGCGGCGGCGCGTAGGAATCCGGTGTAGCCACCGCAGCGGGTGATGTCGAGTTGCAGGCAGTCGACCACGTCGATGAGACGTTCGGCCTCGTACGCGCTGTAGACGTATTCGCCCGCGGTGACATCGCAGCCGACGGCATCGCGCACCGCGCGCAGTCCCGGCAGGTCGTCGCTGGTGACGGGTTCCTCGAACCAGACGACGCCGAGCCGGTCGAGTTCGGTGCCGACCCGGCGGGCCTGGCCCGGCGTGTACGCGCCGTTCGCGTCCACCATGATGTCGATCCGGCTTCCGGCGAGCCTGCGCACCAGGGCGATTCGCTCGAGATCGCGCTCGGCGTCCACCCCGATCTTGATCTTGACGGCCGCGCAGCCCGCGGCCTGCCAGCCGGCCACCTGCTCGGCGAGCTGCTCGTCGGTGAGGTTGACGAAGCCGCCCGACCCGTAGACGGGCGTGGCTCGGCCGCCGGAACAGAACAGGGTGGCGAGCGGCACGCGCAGCAGCCGGGCCGTGAGGTCCCACAGGGCGATGTCCACGGCGCTCAGCGCATGTCCGACGACTCCGGGCGTTCCGACATTGCGGCAGGCGCGCCGCAGCCGCCGCCAGGTGTCGGTGACATGGCTGGGTGAGGTGCCCGACAGCAACGACGCCAGTTCACATTCGACCACCGTCGCCGCCGCCGGGGAGCTGTAGGTCCAGCCCAGCCCTGTTTCCCGCCCGGCCCGGATCGAGACGACGACCGCGGTGGTCGCGTCCCACGAGAGTGTTCCGTCCGCTTCGGTCTGCGGGGTCGGGAATCGATAGATCTCCACGGTGACGTCGTCGATGGGCGGGGTGGTCACCGGGATTCACCTCGGATCGCGGCCGCGAGCAGCTCGGCCGCGTGCCGCGGTCGCGCATCGGGCAGGAGATCGCGGATCTGGGTGCGGCAACTGAACCCGTCCGCGACGACGAGCGAATCGGCGCAACGGGCCCGCAGCGCAGGCAGCAACGCGTCCTCTGCGCAAGCGACGGACACTTCGTAGTGCCCCCGCTCGAAGCCGAAATTGCCTGCGAGACCGCAGCATCCGGCATCGAGGACGTCGACCTCGGCGCCGGTGGCGGTGAGCAGCTCCCGATCCCGGTCGAAGTGCAGAATCGCATGGTGGTGGCAGTGCGGCTGCACCACGGCGGAACCGCCGATCCGCGGAGGCGACCAGTCGGGAGCGCGTTCGGCGAGCAGCTCGGCCAGCGTGCGGGTCTGCTCGGCCAGGCGGTGGGCGTCCTCGTCGCCGTGCAGCAGCTCGGGCAGGTCCGACCGGAATACCGCCGCGCAGCTGGGCTCGAGCACGACGACCGGAATGCTCTCGCGCAGTGCGGGTTCCAGAATGCGCAGGGTGCGCCGCAAGATGCGGCGGGCCGTCGGCAGCTGGCCGGTGGATATCCAGGTCAGGCCGCAGCACACGGTCCGGTCCGGGATCTCGACATGGAATCCCGCGGCGGTGAGCACCTCCGCCGCGGCCTGCGCGATCGCGGGTTCGAAGTTGTTGGTGAAGGTGTCCGGCCACAGCAGCACACGGCCGCGGTACGCCGCGGCGAGACCGTCCGAACCGGTGAATGTCTCGGTGAACCGGTGGCGGGCGAAGCGGGGGAGCTGCCGTCGCGGATCCACCCCGCCCGCGCGGGCGATCACCCCACGAAGTCCGGGGGCGTGGGTCAATGCGTTGACGACCGGCGCGACGGGCGCGGCCAGCCTGGCCCACAGCGGAATCCATCCCATCGAGTAGTGGGCGATCGGCCGCAGCCGGCGGTGGTAGTGATGGGACAGGAACTCCGCCTTGTAGGTCGCCATGTCCACGTCGACCGGGCAGTCGCTGCGACACCCCTTGCAGGCCAGGCACAGATCGAGAGCGTCGCGCACCTCGGTCGAGCGCCAGCCCTCGGTGATGACGTCGCCCTCGAGCATCTCGAACAGCAGACGGGCCCGGCCGCGGGTCGAATGCTGCTCCTCGCGGGTGGCCCGGTAGCTGGGGCACATGACGCCGCCGCTGTCGCCGCGGCATTTGCCCACGCCGACACAGCGATTGGCGGCATGGCTGAATCGGAATCCGTCGTCGGGAAAAGCGAAATGCGTCGCGGGTTCCCACGGCCGATAGTTCACGCCTTGGCGCAGATCGCCGTCCAACGGTCGTGGCTGGACGATCTTTCCCGGGTTCATCCGGTTGTGTGGATCGAACAGGTGCTTCAGCTCGCCGAACGCCTCGACCACTGTGTCGCCGAACATGATGCGCAGCAGCTCGGCGCGTGACTGCCCGTCACCGTGCTCACCCGACAGCGAACCGCCGTAATCGGTCACCAGATGAGCGCTGCGCGTGACGAATTCGCGATAACGGGCGATACCGTCGGCGGTGCGTAGATCGAAGGGGATGCGGGTGTGCACGCAGCCCTGGCCGAAATGGCCGTAGAGCGAGCTGGATTCGTAGTCGAACACCGTCAGCAGCCGCTCGAAGTCGCGCAGATAGTCGCCGAGCCGCTCGGGCGGCACCGCCGCGTCCTCCCAGCCCTCGTGCGTCTCGCGGCCGCCGGGCGGATACGCGGTGGCGCCGAGCCCGGCCTCGCGCGCCGCCCACAGCTCGGCTTCCCGCTCGGGCTCGTCGACCAGGGCGGCGCTCGCGCCGGTGTGGTGCGTGACGGCGCGGATCATCCGGTGGGCCGCGTGATCGGCCTCGTCGGGGCTGTCGCCGTCGAATTGCACCATCAGCCAGGCGTTTCCGTCCGGCAGCCGCCGGATCGCCGGCTCGGCGAGGTGCCGGCTGTGCTCGAGCTGGACGAGCCGCTCGTCCAAACCCTCCAGGGCGGCCGGGTGATGCTCGAGCACCTCGGGCACCGCGTCGGCGGCGGCGAACACATCGGGGAAGCCCAGCACCACGAGCGCTTTGGCGGCGGGGACCGGGACCAGGTCGAGCTCGGCGCGCAGTACCGTCACCAGAGTGCTCTCACTGCCCACCAGCAGTGTGGCCGCGTCGGGACCGCGTTCCGGCAGCAGCGCGTCGAGGTTGTAGCCCGAAACCCGCCGGGGGATGCGCGGATAGGCGCGGCGGATGTCGTCGGCGTGGCGTTCGGTCAGATCGCGCAATCCGTCGCGCAGCGGGTCGGTGAGTCCGGCCATCCCGGGGCCGACCCACATCCGGGTGCCGTCATAGGCGAGCACCTCGAGCCTGCGCACCGAATCGGCCATCTTCCCGTAGGCCTGTGCGGTGGAACCGCACGAATTGTTGCCGATCATCCCGCCGATGGTGCAGCTGACGTGGGTCGCCGGTTTCGGCCCCACCATGAGGTCGTAGGGCCCCAGCTCGGTGTTGAGGGCATCGAGGGCGATGCCCGGTTCGGCAACCACGGTCCGCGCTTCGGCGTCGAGATCGGTGACCCGGTGGCAGTACTTGCTCCAGTCCAGCACGACCGCCGCGTTGCAGCATTGACCCGCCAGACTGGTGCCGCCGCCCCGCGACAGAACGGGCATATCGTGCGCACGACACACCGCCAGCGCGGCCTCGGCATCCTCGGGCGTGCGGGGCACGACCACGCCCAGCGGCAGCGCCCGATAGTTGGACGCGTCGGTGGAGTACGCCGCCCGCGATCCCGGATCGAAGCGCACCTCCCCGGCGACGGCGCGTCGCAGATCGGCGGCGACTGCCTCCAGGGGCAGCCGCGTGCGTTGTCGGGCTCGGTGCTGTCGATCGGATCCAGCCGTCATCGGCGTGCCTCCACTCCGGTGGTCACCTGCGGTTTTCGGTTCTCCCGTCGCGAATACCCGCTGTGCCCGACTGATCACATGCCGATTGGGGTGCGGGTTCACGGGTACTCGGGCGCTGTTCGCGGAGATCCGGCACAGGGACAGGAGAGGCCATGACCCGGCAAGTGAGTGATCACGTCGTGCGGCGGCTGCGGGAATGGGGTGTCGAGCAGGTTTTCGGCTATCCCGGTGACGGCATCAACGGCCTCATCGCGGCTTTCGGTCGCGCCGACGGCGACCCGGCCTTCATCCAGGCCCGGCACGAGGAGATGGCCGCCTTCCAGGCGACCGGGTACGCGAAGTTCAGCGGCAAGGTGGGAGTGTGCACGGCGACCTCCGGTCCCGGCGCTATCCATCTGCTGAACGGGCTGTACGACGCGAAACTGGACCATGTGCCCGTGGTGGCGATCGTCGGCCAGACCGCGCGCAGCGCCATGGGCGGCAGCTACCAGCAGGAAGTCGATCTGCAGAGCCTGTTCAAGGACGTGGCCTCGGACTATCTGGTCGAGGTGAACGTGTCGAGCCAGCTGCCCAACGCGCTGGACCGGGCCTTCCGCACCGCGCTCACCCGGCGCGCGCCGACCACGGTGATCATTCCCTCGGATCTGCAAGAGGAGAAATACGAAGCGCCCGAACACGAATTCAAACAGGTGCCCTCCAGCTCCCCGGGCACCCTGGTGGCGCCGACGGTGATTCCGCTGCGCGCGGAGATCGAGCGCGCAGCGGAAATCATCAATGCCGGAACCAGAGTCGCGATCCTGGCTGGACAGGGCGCTCGCGGGTGCGCGACCGAACTCACCCGCATCGCCGAACTGACCGGCGCCGGCGTGGCCAAGGCGCTGCTGGGCAAGGACGTGCTCTCCGACGAGCTGCCGTTCGTGACCGGTTCGATCGGGCTGCTCGGCACGCGGCCCAGCTATGAGCTGATGCGCGATTGCGACACCTTGCTGATCGTGGGCTCGAATTTCCCCTACACCCAGTTCCTTCCGGATTTCGGACAGGCCCGCGCCGTCCAGATCGACATCGACGGCACCATGATCGGCATGCGCTATCCGACCGAGGTCAACCTGGTCGGCGACGCGAAAGCCACACTGACCGAAATGATTCCGATGCTGACGCCGAACCCGGACCGGGCCTGGGCGATCGACATCCAGGAGAGCGTGGCCCGCTGGTGGCAGACGATCGAGAACCAGTCCATGCTCGACGCGAAGCCGGTCAACCCGATGCGGGTGGCCTGGGAGCTGTCGCGGCGCCTGCCCGAGAACACGATCCTCACCTCCGATTCCGGTTCGGCGGCCAACTGGTACGCGCGCTGCCTGCGCTTCCGCGGCGATATCCGCGGATCGCTGTCGGGCACGCTGGCGACCATGGGGCCCGGGGTGCCGTACGCGATCGGCGCCAAGTTCGCCCATCCCGATCGCCCGGTCATCGCCCTGGTCGGCGATGGGGCGATGCAGATGAACGGGCTCGCCGAACTGATGACCGTCCAGCGGTATCAGGATCGCTGGGCCGATCCGCGACTGATCGTGTGCGTCTTCCACAACAACGACCTCAACCAGGTCACCTGGGAACTGCGCGCCATGGGCGGCGAACCGAAATTCGAGGAATCGCAGACGCTTCCGGACATCTCCTACGCCGACGTCGCCCGCTGCATGGGCCTGTCCGCCGTCGCGGTCGACCGTCCCGAGGATGTCGGCCCCGCCTGGGACACCGCATTATCCGCGGACCGGCCGGTGCTGCTCGACTTCCGCACCGATCCGGAAGTCCCTCCGATACCCCCACACGCCACCTGGGAGCAGTTGAAGGCCACCGCGGAAGCCATCCTGCGTGGCGACCCCGGCGGCTGGCACCTGATCGTCCAGGGTGCGAAGACCAAGGCACAGGAGATGCGTCCGGCCCGTCACTGACGGTCGGGATGAAGGCTCGAAACAAAATGGCCGACAACCTGTTTCGAGTCCAGAGCCCCGGGTAGGTCCCGAATGTCCCTGCAATCGATATACGGAGGTATATCCCATGTCAGAGCACGAGAAGAGCGGTCCTCGGGAAGGCGCCGAAGGCGTGGTCGAGGGCGTCAAGGGCGCGGCCAAGGAAGCCGCGGGCAAGGTCTTCGGCAATGAGGGGCTGCGCGAGGAGGGGCGGGCTCAGCAGGACAAGGCCGAGGCCCAGCGCGACGCCGCCAAGCGGGAGGCCCAGGCCGAGAAGGATCGCGCCCGGGCCGAGGCCGAGGAGCAGCGGCAGCGCGCGCAGCAGCACCGCTGATCCGATTCATACGTAACCACACCGAAATCCCCTGGCTCGCAGCGCAACAGGCCAGGGGATTTCCCCTGTGCGCCCACGCTCGCGGAACGGCGTCGATTGCCCTGTTAGGCGGCCGATTGTCGGGGTATTCGCCCGTCAGGAGAAGGTGATGAGAAATGAGAACTTTCACGAATGACCGTCGGGTGTGGCGTGGACGCCGCACGGGTGCGAGCAGCCTGCTGCTGCTGGTGGTCGTGATCTGGCTGATCATCGGGGCCGTGGCCGCGGGGCAACGCCACTATTACGACAGCGCGCCGAGCAACTGCGCGAGCGCCGGAACCATCGCGGTCACGATAGTGGCGGGTCCGCTCAACTACCTCGGCATGAATCCGAAGATCGCCGACTGCCATGTCGATGTGCCGCAACCCAGTCCATGAGTGACCGGCACGAAACGCCCACCGAACGGCTGGATCGCAATTGGAACAGCCTGATGCAGGAATTGCGCGTCGTGCAGACCGGCGTGCAATTGCTGACCGGTTTCCTGCTGACACTGCCGTTCCAGGCGCGATTCACCATGCTGTCCGGCGTGATGCGGGTGGTCTACCTCGTGGTGGTGGCCGCGTCGATCGGGGCCACCATCTGCCTGATCGCGCCGGTCGCCGCGCATCGAATGCTGTTCCGGCGCCACCGGCTCGAGAATGTGGTGACCGCCGCGCATCGCTACGCGATCGTGGGCCTGAGCCTGCTCGGTGTCGCGTTGACGGGGGTGGCGGTGCTCATTTTCGACACCGTCGGCGGTACCCGGCCGGGAGTCATCGCCGGAATTGTTTCCGGCATCCTCTTCGTGGCCATCTGGGTATTGCATCCATGGCACGAGCATCGCGGTAGGAGCGCTTGAACCTGCCATCGCATGTGTCGGGCTCAACGGGGTACTGCGTCATGGCAACCCCGAAATGGTCAGGAGGTGATGGTCATGGTCTGGCAGATGATGACGGACACGTTCCGCATGGTGTGGAGCTTGATGTTCCCGGTGCCGTCGCCCATGTAGGGGCGTCGTCACCGGACGGTTACTCCCGCGACCGTGTGGTACTCGAACCGAGTGGAACCGACCCGGATCGAGCAACCACACGTGTTGCGGGAGTACGCGTTCGCCGCTGACGGCGAACGGGGCGCGCTGATCGGTCCGCGCGGTGACATCGCGTGGCTGTGCGCACCGCAGTGGGACAGCGCGCCGGTTTTCGACACGCTGATCGGGGGATCGAGCGTCTACTCGGTGACTCCCGACGAGCGCTGCGTCTGGGGCGGCCACTACGACCCGCGCAGTCTGATCTGGAATTCCCGGTGGGTCACCGGATCCACGGTGATCGAATGCCGTGACGCGCTGGCCTTTCCGGGAGACGCGCACCGGGTCGTCGTGCTGCGCCGGGTGCGGGCGCTGCACGACGAAGCTCGGGTCCTGGTCGAACTGAACCCGGTCCACGACTACGGACAGGCGCCGCTGCGCGATGTCCGGCGCGCGGCCGGTGCGTGGGAGGCGCGGTGCGGGCGACTCCGGCTGCGATGGAGCGGTGCACCCGACGCGGCGTTCGATGAAGACCCGGTGTGCCCGGGTTGGCGTCTGCTCCTGCGAGTGCCACCCGGCGAGTACCGGGACCTGGTCCTCGAACTGTCGGACATCGGCTTGCCCGATGCTCCGCCGGATCCAGAATTCTCCTGGACGGCAACGGAATTCAACTGGAATCAGGAGGTGCCCGTGCTGCGGGCGAATGCCGCGCCGCGCGACGCGTCCCACGCGTACGCGGTGCTGCGCGGTATGACCGGGTCCGGCGGCGGCATGGTCGCCGCGGCCACCACCGGGCTGCCCGAACGGGACGAACAGGGAGCCAACTACGACTACCGCTACGTCTGGATCCGCGATCAGTGCCTGGCCGGGCAGGCGGCCGCGGCGGCCGGCGCGTTACCCCTGCTCGATTCCGCGGTCGGCTTCATCGCCGAACGCCTGCTCGCCGACGGTCCATCGTTGATGCCCGCCTACACCCTGCGAGGCGAGGCGGTGCCGCGTGAGCGGGACGTCGACCTGCCCGGCTATCCGGGCGGCACCGGAGTCGTCGGCAATCGCGTGCGCGACCAGTTCCAGCTCGACATCTTCGGCGAGGCGCTGCTGGTGTTCGCCGCCGCGGCCCGCCACGACCATCTGCCTGCCGAATACCGGTCAGCGGTCGGTCTCGCGGTGGAAGCCATTGCCGCACATCGTGATCGGCGTGACGCCGGGATCTGGGAGATCGACGACGAGCACTGGGCGCACTCCGGGCTGATCTGCGCCGCCGGGCTGCGGGCGGTCGCCGGGTCGCCGGACACCGGAGCCGACAGCGCCGTCTGCACCGCCTTGGCGGACGCGCTGGTCTCGCGGGTGGCGAAGACGAGTGTGCACCCCACGGGCCGCTGGCAACGGTCGCCGCGGCATCCGGAAGTGGATGCCGCACTGCTCCTGCCGATCATCCGCGGCGCCGTGCCGCTGGGTGATCCGCGAGTCAGGGCCACGGTGTCCGCGGTCGCGCGCGAATTGTCCAGCGACTACTACGTATACCGGTATCGCGACGGTGAGAACCCGCTCGGCGACAACGAGGGTGCTTTTCTGCTGTGCGGCTTCGCGATGGCGATCGCGACGGCCGATCTGTCGCTGCCCGTCACCGCGGCCCGCTACTTCGAACGCAACCGCGCCGCCTGCGGCACACCTGGCCTGTTCGCCGAGGAATTCGATGTCACGCAGCGCCAGCTGCGGGGCAATCTACCGCAGGCGTTCGTCCACGCCCTACTGCTCGAAGCCTCCAATCATCCAGCTCTGCAACGGGAATGGGCGAACCTCGGACCGGGCGACGGTTCGCCATGACCGGGCAGCCATGGCGAACCGATGCCCGCGGCGGTTCAGGCCCGGCCGAGAGCGTGGGCGAGCTGCGCTTTCGACATTCCCGAGCGGCCCTTGATGTTTCGTTGCTTGGCCTCGTTGTACAGCTGGTCCTTGGTCAGGCCCTTGGGTCCGCGCCGACCCGAACGCTCGCCACCACGCTGTTGCGGGGACTTACCCTGCAAGGATGTCCGGCTGGCGGTCTTGGTCTCGCCCGCGCGGGCCCGGTTCTTGTTGACCGTGCGCGCACCGATCTCCCGCGCCCGGGCCGGGCTCTCGCCGCGGTCCTCGGCGGAGTCGCGGACGTGCTCGTACTGACGTTCCTCTTTCTTCGTCCATTCCTGGGGCATGGCACTGCTCCGATGCTGTGTCTCCGCTCTCTGAGCGGGTACGCCGAAGGCATCAGCACTCGGCGAGGAGGGTAGGGACATGACCGCAGTACCCCGAACCGGCGGACCGAACCTATCGATCGGGATCGATCCGGACCACGATCGGGCCAGGTGACGGTATGTCCGAGCGCCAGGAATCGACGGTCTCCGATGACCCGGGGTCGGCCGGGCAGTCCGGTGCGTCGGGCGGACGCGGTTCGATGCGGGACGCGCTCCGGCCGGGTCTGCTGATCGGGGCGGTGGGGGTGGTGTTCGGCGATATCGGGACCAGTCCGATCTACACGCTGCGCACGGTGTTCGACCCCTCGGACCCGCATCCCGTGCCGGTGGAACCCGCCAATGTGTACGGGGTCGTGTCGCTGGTGTTCTGGTCGGTGCTGATCATCGTGACCGTCACCTATGTGCTGCTGGCCATGCGCGCCGACAACGACGGTGAGGGCGGGATCATGGCGCTGATCACGCTGGTGCGGCGCTTCGCCGCGCGCGGCCGCCGACCCGCCGCGATACTGGCCGCTCTCGGAATCTTCGGCGCGGCACTGTTCTTCGGCGACAGCATGATCACTCCCGCCATCTCGGTGCTGTCCGCGGTGGAGGGGATCGAGGTGGTGGAACCGTCTCTGGCCAAGGCGGTCGTGCCGGTCACGGCTCTGATCATCGTGCTGCTGTTCATCTTTCAGCACCTCGGCACCGAGTCGGTGGGCCGGTTGTTCGGGCCGGTGATGGTGACCTGGTTCCTGGCGATCGCGGCATGCGGCATCGGCGGGATCTGCCGGCACCCGGCGATCCTGAAGGCGCTGTGGCCCGGCTACGCGCTCGGCTTCCTCGCCGGGCATTTCGCCGTCGCGTTCTTCGCGCTGGCCGCCATCGTGCTGGCGGTCACCGGCGCGGAGGCGCTGTACGCGGATCTGGGGCACTTCGGCCGCCGATCCATCACCACCGCTTGGCTCGTGCTGGTGCTGCCCGCCTGCGTGCTCAGCTATTTCGGGCAGGCCGCCCTGATCCTCGGGACCCGCGCCCACGTGGCGAGCCCGTTCTTCCTGCTGGTCCCGCAGTGGGGCCGGCTGCCCATGGTCGCCCTCGCCACCGCGGCGACGGTCATCGCGTCGCAGGCGGTGATCACCGGCGCGTACTCGGTGGCCTCCCAGGCCGCACGCATCGGCTACCTGCCGCGGCTGCGCATCGCACACACCTCGGACTCGACGCCCGGGCAGATCTACGTGCCGTGGGTCAACTGGCTGCTGCTGGTCGCGGTGCTCACCCTGGTGCTGGCCTTCCGTAGTTCTACCGCCCTGGCCTTCGCCTTCGGTATGGCGGTCACGTGCACGATCACCATCACGACCCTGCTGCTCGGCTACCTCGCCCACGCGAAATGGCAACTGCCGCTGTGGCTCGTCGTGGTGGTCTGGACGCCACTGCTCACGGTGGACCTGCTGTTCGTCGCGGCCAACCTCACCAAACTCCTGCACGGCGCCTGGCTGCCGCTGCTGATCGGCCTGGCCGCCTTCGTGGTCATGACGACCTGGCAGCGCGGGCGCGGCGTGGTGGCCGCCGAACGCGACCGCCTGGAAGGCTCCCTGCGCGAGTTCGTCGACGACCTGTGGCACGACCCCTCACGATTGACGATCGTCGACGGCACCGCCGTCTTCCTCAGCCGCGGCAAGGACACCGTGCCGCTGGCCCTGTGCGCCAATGTCGAACACAACAGCGTCCGCCACCGCCACACCGTCATCGCCTCGGTGGAAACCGAACCCGTCCCTCGAATCCCATCCGACGACCGCGTCCGCGTCGACCACCTCGGCTACCGCGACGACGGCATCGTCCACGTCACCGTCCGAGTCGGCTACATGGAAACCCCCGATGTCCACGCCGCCCTGGCCGCCCTCGACACCGACGAGGCCGAAGGCGAACTCGACCTGGACCATGCCTCCTACTTCCTGTCCGAAGTAGAACTCCGCGCCGCCGACAACCCCGCGATGTCCCGTTGGCGCACCAGGCTGTTCATCGCCACCAGCCACCTCTCCGCGGACGTGGCCGACTACTTCCGCCTGCCTCGCCACCGCACGGTGACCCTCGGCGAGCGCATCGAGGTCTGACCGGCCTCCGGCGCGGACATGTCGCGGGCGGGTGTGTGAAACCGCTCGGGTCGGGTAAGCGGGCGATACGCAGACATCCGGGTTTCCGGCCATCGAGCGGAGGAAGGTCGCCATATGGACAGTGAGAGGAACGACAAGCAGCGCCAGCTGGATTCATATCGCGTCGCGCGAGACAGGGGCTACCTGACCACGCAGCAGGGCGTCCGGGTGGACGGCACCGACGACACGGTGAAGGTGGGCGATCGTGGCCCGGCCCTGCTGGCCGACTTCCACGCCCGCGAGAAGATCACGCACTTCGATCACGAGCGGATTCCCGAACGCGTCGTGCACGCGCGCGGAGCCGGGGCCCACGGGCGCTTCCGGCCGCACACCGGATGGCTGGGCCGGTTCACCACGGCGCGGTTCCTCACCGATCCGACCGTGGAGACGCCGGTGTTCGTGCGGTTCTCCACGGTCGCGGGATCGCGCGGATCCGCCGACACCGTCCGCGACGTGCGCGGTTTCGCGACGAAGTTCTATACCGCGGAGGGCAATTACGATCTGGTCGGCAATAACTTCCCGGTCTTCTTCATCCAGGACGGCATCAAGTTCCCCGACTTCGTGCACGCGGTGAAACCCGAACCCCACAACGAGATCCCGCAGGCCGCCTCGGCCCATGACACCCTCTGGGACTTCGTGGCACTGCAACCGGAGACCCTGCACGCGATCCTGTGGCTCATGTCGGACCGGGCCCTGCCGCGCAGCTATCGGATGATGCAGGGCTTCGGCGTGCACACCTTCCGGCTCGTCGACGCCGACGGGCAGTCGACGTTCGTGAAATTCCACTGGAAACCCAAACTCGGCGTGCACTCACTGCTGTGGGACGAATGTCAGCAGATCGCCGGGCGCGACCCGGACTTCAATCGGCGCGATCTGTGGGACTGCATCGCCGCCGGGCAGTACCCGGAATGGGAGCTCGGGGTGCAGCTGATCCCGGAGCATCGGGAATTCGATTTCGACTTCGATCTGCTGGACGCGACGAAACTGATTCCGGAGGAATACGTTCCGGTGCGACCGGTCGGGACCATGGTGCTCGATCGCAATCCGGACAACTTCTTCGCCGAGACCGAACAGGTCGCCTTCCACACCGCGAACCTGGTGCGCGGCATCGATTTCACCGACGATCCGCTGCTGCAACTGCGCAACTTCTCCTACCTGGACACGCAGCTGATCCGGCTGGGCGGGCCGAATTTCGCGCAGCTGCCGATCAATCGGCCGGTGGCGGACGTGGTCAACCACCAGCAGGACGGCTACGGACAGCACGCCATCCCGCAGGGCGAGGCGGCCTACACCGAGAACACGATCGGGGGCGGCTGCCCGGTCCTGGCCGGGGACGGTGCGTTCCAGCACCATTCCGAGTCGCTGTACGGCGCCACGGCCCGGGCGCGCGGTGCGAAGTTCCGCGAGCACTACGCGCAGCCGCGCATGTTCTGGCGCAGTATGTCCGAACCCGAAGCCGATCACATCGTGGCCGCCTTCGCCTTCGAACTCGGCAAGCTGACCCGGCCCGAGATCCGCGAACGCGTCCTCGAACACCTCGCGCGCATCGACGCCGATCTGGCGGTCCGGGTGGCCGCCGAACTCGGCATGCGGGTTCCGGGTGTGTCGTACAACGGGGAGGTGACCGCGTCCCCGGCGCTGTCGCAGTCGAACTTGCCCGGGGAGGGCATCGCCACCCGCAAGATCGCCGTGCTGATCGCGGACGGCGTCGACGCCGATGGGCTGGAACGGGTGAGTTCCGCGCTGCGAGGGCGCGGCGCGGTGCTGGAAACCCTGGCGGCCCACGGCGGTGAGGTCGGCGCCGAGGGCGGCGGGACGGTGCCGGTGGATCGTTCGCTGGCGACCGTGTCGTCGGTCCTGTACGACGGTGTCCTGGTCGCGGGTGGTCCGGACGCGGTCGAATCGCTGGGCGGTGACGGTCCCGCGGTCCACTTCGTGCTGGAGGCCTACAAGCACGCCAAACCGATCGGCGGATTCGGGGCGGGCGCGGCGCTGCTGCGGACCATCGGACTGAGTCCGATACCGCCCGACGACGGACTCGGCAATGTCGACGGCGTCGTGGTCACCACGGCGTCCGGTCGGGACATCCCGGCGCGATTCGCCGATGCCTTCGCGGAAGTTCTGGCGCGGCACCGGGTCTGGCGACGCGCCACGCGCGCCGTCCCCGCGTGAGCTTCCGATCACGAGACTCGGTCGCTACTTCTTCGGGACGAGGATGCCGGTGAGGTCCGCGTCCCGGATCGGGGTGTCCGGATTGCGTTGCGCCTCGCACATCACGGTGATGGCCGCGATGGACGCGTCGACGGTGTCCGGCGCGGCCGACGAGGTCACCTTCGTGTCCTGTTCGAGGTATTTGCGGACGGTGATCCGCTGCTTCGCCTGGTCCTGCTGGGTGAATTCGCTGCACGGCGTGCTGCCGCCCTTGTTGACGACTTCCTTGGCCTGATCGCATGCCCCCGTGAGGGGAATCAGCAGTGCCGCGGCCAGGACGGTCACGGTGCGAACGGTGTGTCCGGTCATGGGGAACACTTCCTCGTATCTCGGTCACCCCTTCTGTCGATTGCCCGGCCCCGTGCGCCCGAAACAACCACCCCGCTTCGTCGAAACGGACTGTCCGGCAGTTCGTTTCCGTCCGGCGATCGCGGGTAGGTCCCGGTTGTCCCTGCAATCAGACAATCGGAGGAATATCCATGTCCGACCGTGACGCGGACGTGATTGACCTGCTGGTCTCCCAGCATTGTGAGATCAAGTCCTTCTTGCATCAGGTGCAGATGGCCGTCGGCGCGACCCGGGAACAGAAGTTCGAGGAGTTGGTGCGGCTGCTCGCCGTGCACGAGGCCGCCGAGCAGGAGATCGTGCACCCTACCTCCCGGCATCGCTCGGTCGGCGACGAGATCGTCGACAGCCGGCTGCGCGAGGAGCAGGAGGCCGAGCGTGTCTTGGCCGTGCTCTACGACCTCGGTCCGGCGCATCCCGAATTCGACTCGAAATTCACGGCTTTCGCCGAGAGTGTGATCGAGCACGCGGAGCTCGAGGAGAAGGAGGAGTTCAGCCGATTGCAGCTGGAGGTCCCGTACGACGAGCGCGTCAGCCTGGCCGGCGCGGTGCGCTTCGCCGAGAGCCTCGCGCCGACGCGCCCGCATCCCGGCGCGGGCGCATCCCTGGCCGCACATCTGCTCATCGGCCCGCCGCTGGCGGTGTTCGACCGGATCCGCGATGGCATCCGCGATTGGCGCAGACAGAGCGGTGAGGCTTAGCGCGACCGTACCGAGCCCCCGGCCCGCGCTGTCGCGGGCCGGGGATTCCGGCTTCCGCGACGCGCTTCGGGGATCGTCCGATCACCAGTAGTGCGCGCGGCCGCCGATCGGCCGTCCGGCCGCCCCGAGCAGCCACAGGACCGCGCCGATGAGCAGCAGAATGACACCGATGGTCGTGAGGATGCCGATCCCGAGAACCAACCCCAAGATCAGCAGAATGAGGCCCAGGATGATCATGACTATTCCTTCGTGGAAAGCGGCTATGGCCCTCACGCAGTTCCCGGCGTGTCGGACCTCAAACACTGATCAACCCACGGGAATCACCGGAGTGGCGGGAGCGCTCGACCTTCGTGCGCGCTGATCGCCGTGGCGATTCCGGCCCCGCCGATCGCGATCGTCCAGCCCACCGGGCCCAGCGGGCGGCAGCCGAAATAGGTGCAGATCCCGGGTGTCATGACCACGGTGAACAACACCGCTCCGCTCGCCGCGGTGGTGAACCAGACCAGCGGGCTGTGCCGGGCCGCCAGCAGGGTCTGGCCCAGCTGGGTGCCGATCAACGCGACCAGGCCGATGGTGCCGGCCCGCCGCTCGGATCCGGTGTAGCGGCCCACCAGCCACGCGGCCGTCGCGCCGGCGGCGGTGGTGGCTCCCCGGGACGTGATGGCGTGCAGCAGCTCCGCGCCCAGGTCGGCGGGTGGCCGGGCCGCCAGGCGCGCGCCGAGTTCGTCCGCGCGGCCGAGAGTTCCGGCGTCGACCTCGGCGACCGGGTCGGGAGCCAGCGCTACGGCCATGGCCGGGAACATATCGGTGAGCAGGTTGACGAGCAGGAATTGCCGGGTGCCCAGAGGTGCGCGGCCGGATACGGCGGTGCCCAGCACGGTGAAGGCGACCTCGCCCGCATTGCCGCCGACCAGGACGCCGACCGCATCGCTGACCCGGCGCCACATACTGCGGCCCTCGGCCAGTGCTTCGAGAAGGACGAGCGGATCCGGATCGGTGAGCACCAGGTCGGCGGCATTGCGCGCCGCCGTGGAACCCCGTGCGGCCAAACCGATTCCGATGTCGGCCGAGCGGATGGCGGCGGCGTCGTTGCCGCCGTCGCCGGCCATCGCGACCACATGGCCACTGTGCTGCAGGGCGGTCACGATGCGGACCTTGTGATGCGGGCTGACCCGGGCGAACACCGCGCTGTTCTCGATCAGTTCGGCCTGTCCCTGTTCGTCGAGTTCGTCGAGGTCCGCGCCGGTCGTGACGGTCTCGGCGTCGATACCCAGTTCGCGGGCGACGGCAGCCGCGGTGACCGGGTGGTCGCCGGTGATGATGCGGACGCCGATGTCGTTGTGCCGCAGGGCGGTGATCAGCGGGTGAGCCTGGGGGCGCGGGGTGTCCGCGAGGCCCAGGAATCCCACGAGGGTGAGCTTCTCGACCACGTCCTCGATATCTCCGGGCGTGGACCGCAGATCCCGGCGGGCCACCACCAGCACGCGCAGGCCTCGGTCGGCGAGTTCGTGCACCAGGGTGTCCGCCCGCTCGCGCTCGGACGCGGAAAAGTCGGCGCTGAAGGGTTTTTCGCCGTCCTGGCGCACCTTCGCGCAGCGGTCGAGGACCACTTCGGATGCGCCCTTGACGACCAGGCGCAGCCGTCGCGGGTTGTGGCCGAGGGTGGCGGCGAAGCCGCGATTCGACTCGAAAGGCAACTCCTCCACCGTTTCCCAGTCCTGATCCTCGGGGAGTTCGGCGGCGGCGTCGAGGACGGCCCGGTCGGTCGAGTGGACGATCGGGCCGTCCGGATCCGGGCAGGCGTGCGCGGCCTCGCGCAGCAGTCGGCGGGCCACGGGATCATCGTCGCCGGGCTCCCATTCGGCATCCAGCGATGCCAGGGTGGTCAGTCGCAGCTTGCCCTCGGTGAGCGTGCCGGTCTTGTCGAAGCACATCGTGTCGACCCGGCCCAGGGCCTCCACGGTCCTGCTGGCGCGCACCAGAATTCCGCTGCGGGACAACCGGCGGGCGGCCGCCGACTGGGCGACCGTCGCCACCAGCGGCAGGCCCTCGGGCACCGCCGCGGTCGCGACCGCCACGCCCTCGGCCAGTGCGGCGCGCAGGGGGCGGCCGCGCAGCCAGCCGAGCGCGGTGACCGCGGACCCGCCTGCCAGGGTCGCGGGCAGCGTTTGATCGGTGAGGCGCCGCAACTGGGCCTGCACCCCGGTGCGGCGTGGCGGTACGGCGGCCGCCGCGGCCCGTTCGGCTTCGGTGTCACCGCCCACCGCGACCACCACGGCGACGGCGACGCCGTTGACGACCGTACTGCCCTGGAACAGCATGCAATACCGGTCTCCGAGCGCCGCTCCGGGCGTGGCGGCCACCCGCTTCTCCACGGTGACCGACTCGCCGGTGAGGGCGGACTCATCGATCTCCAGATCGTCGCAGTACAGCAGTCGGGCGTCGGCGGGCACCACATCACCGGTGCGCACCAGCACGACATCGCCGATCCGCAGCTCACCCGCCGGGATGCGCTGCCCGGCGAGGCTGTCGACGTTGCCCATGTCCGGCGCGACGGCGTCGCGCCGGTCGATTCGGCAGGCCCACAGCTGCTCGCCGTGCAGCAGATCCCGGATCGCGGACTCGGCGCTCGAGCGTTGTGCGGTCGACACCAGGGCATTGACCGTCAGCACCGAGGACACGAGCAGGGCATCGGTCGGTGCGCCCAGAATCGCGGACGCGCCGGCTCCGACGGCCAGGATCGGCGTCAGCGGGTCGGCCACCTCCGAGCGCAGATGTCCGGCGAAACGGGCGAAGGGGGTAGCGGCGGCGGACACGCGGGTCAGAATGGGAGAGAGCGGATGCGGCCGGGACGGCTCGTCGGGCTCCGGTTCGGGCAACCGGGTGAGCACCTCACGGGCCTCGAGCGCGTGCCAGGGCAGCAGCGGCGCCTCGGCCGCCGTCAGGTCGGAAGCCGGTGCGCGCCAACCGCTCATGCCGCCCAGGAAGAGACCAGCCGCATGGGCCGCGGTGACCGGGAGTTGTTCGTTGTGACGCTGGGGAGCGGCCGCCAGCAGCAGGCCGCCCAGCGCCGCGGCCGACAGCGCCAGCCCGCGGCCGCGTCCGCTGGCGGCGCGCGCGGGTGCGATCGCGGCGAGCACGTCGAGGATCTGCCGCGGATCGGTGCACACGGCGTCCGCCGCCCACGGCGTCCGGCAGTCCATATCGTTCCGGACCACGGCGAAGGCCGCGTCGGCCGCCGCCAGTGCGCGATCCGCGGACAGGGAGACGACCGCGACGCCGTGGCCCTGTTCCTGCAACCGGCGCACCAGGTCGTGCTGCGAGCGGCCGCGAGGCACGAATTCGTCCGCGGACGAGCGGAGTTCGGCGGTATCGCGGGTTCCGGCGAGTATTACCCGCAACCCGGCGTCGCGGGCCGCGAGCAGGATGGCCTGGGCATGCGGATGCAGTTCGTGGCCGACCAGGACACGCCCGATCTTCCGGGAACAGTCGCGGACTTCGTACCAGACCGGCTCAGGCAGATCTCGCTCGCTCGCCTCGACCGGATCGAATGACATCGCGGTGTCCTCGGTCGCGGAATCGGTCGCGGAATCTTCGGAATCCGAATCCGCGTCCGAGGCATCGGAATTCGCGCCTTCGGTATTCCACAGACGATGCTGAGCGGCGCTCCAGATCCGGCGCCGTTCCCGGTCGTCCGTCGCTTCGGCCTCGAGTACGAGACGATGCGCGCCGAGCAGGACCTCGCCGTCGACGACGATCGCGGTGAGCCGGTCCAGGCGCCGCCACACTCCCGGGTCGACCGTCACCACCCCGGCCAGTGTGAGCCGGATGGCGAGGGCGGCGGCGAACGATTCGCGGCTGGTGCGTGCGGCTTTCGGTGCGGCCAGGCCGAGCGCGGGCGCGGTGTCGGTGGCGCCGCGGCCGAACAACGCGGTGGCCGCGGCCAGCGCCGAACCGGTGGCGACCTCGTCCGCGCACCGCTCGACCGGTCCGGCCGGCAGTTCCGTCGGCCGGGGTCCGATCCTGAGCGGTTCATCCGGAGTGCCTGCCTGGTGGGTGTGATCCGCCTCCAGCTCCCACTGCCGCCATCGCGCGTGGCGCGCACCCGCCTCGGCGAGAACCAGCGCGCGCTGACCCGCGTCCACGAGCAGTGTGCCCACGCCCTCGCCCGCGGCCTGACCGATGGCGTTCGCGGTCGTGACCACCAGATCGGTGCGCGCCTGCCCGATTCGATCCTCGAGCACGGTGCGCAGCCGCGGCTGCGTCTCGAACAATGCCGCCGTCGCCTGGAAGAAACGCAGGGGCGCCCGCCGTGGTGTCAGCGCACCCGCGACCGCGAGACCGAGCGCCACCGTATCGCCCGCCAGCGAAATCGCCGCGGACAGTGCCGGTTCCAAATCCCCGGGATGCGGCGTCGTCGGATCCCATTCGCGATCCTCGACCCCGAACTGCCGCTCGACCTCCGCCACGGCCCGCACCAGATCCGCGATCTCGGTATCGGAATCCGCCGTGACCGCGACCAGCCCGGTGATCGAATTCGCGCGAACCCGTTCGACTCCGGCCAGCGCGCCCAGCGTGCCGCGCAACGCTGCCGCCATCTTCCTGCCCCGCTCGGAATCGAGCCCGCGCGCCTCGACGAACACCCGCTCCCCGACCCGCACCACCCGCCGGTCCCGTCGCAGCCCGGGGTCGAGCAGCGTCCCGAGATCGTGCCGCAGCTGCGCACCGACCTCGACCGCGGTCGTCACGCCGCGGGTGAGGTTGCGCGCGGTGCCCGAGGTGAGGCCGAGCATTCGATCCAGCAACTCCATATCGGCCGCTTACCTACCGACAGCCCGCGTAAGCGGACCGGAGTAGTCGCCCGGTGCCGGCGTTCTGCGTGCGCGTCTACCGGAGGGCGTCCCGGGCGACGACACGCAGGGTGTCCAGTGACGGGTCGGCGGGGTCGGGCACATTCATTCCGGCGGCGATGCCCGAGCGGAGGTAGTCGATCACGGCGACGTCGATCAGTTCGCCGGGCACGATGACGGGGATGCCGGGCGGATAGGGCGTGACCTGTTCGGCGGCGATCCGTCCGGGAGCGCGGTCGATCGGAACCGATTCGCAGGGCGCGAAGAAGGCGTCGCGCGGCAGCATGATCGAATCCAGTTGCAGGTCACGAGGACTGGGCAGGTGGACCTCAGGGGGCGCCGGGTCGCGCAGTTGGGTGCGCCAGGCGATGAGACCGGAGATCAGGGCGTCGACGGTGTCGGGGCTGTCGGCCATGGACAGGGTCGCGAGGATTCGGCGGTGATCGCACAGGCCGAGATCGATGCGCCGGTGTTCGCGCATCCAGTCGGCGATCTCGTACCCTGATGCGCCGGTCGCGGAGACGTCCATCAGGACCTGGAGCCGATCCAGGTCGTGGGAGGCTTCGACGCCGAGCAGTTCGTCCTCCATCACCGAAATGCCCGGGATGGCGTCGAGTTCGCGGCGCGCGTACCCGGCGGTCTTCAGTGCCGCGCCGAGCAGGTCGTGGCCGTGCTCGACCATCTGCCGCCGCCAGCCGTCCATGGCGGCGTACAGCAACACGTTCGGACTGGTCGTCATGAGCAGATCCGCGCACTCGCGCAACCGATTCCGGTCGACGAGATCGCCCTGGAGATGGAACACCGACCCTTGCTCGAATCCCGCGCCCATCTTGTGCACACTGACCAGGCAGATGTCCGCGCCCGCGTCCATGGCCCAGGTCGGCAGGTCCTCGTGGAACGGCAGATGGGCACCCCATGCCTCGTCGATGATGAGGGGTTTGCCGTGGCTGTGGCAGACCTCGGCGATCGCGGCGATGTCGGCGCAGGTGCCGTACGGGGTGGGACTGACGATCAGCGCACCCGCTGCTTCCGGATATCGCTCCCAGGCCCGGTGCACCTGTTCCGGGGACGGCGCGTGCGAGAAGTGTCGAGCCGCATCCCATCTGGGTGGCACCCAGTAGGGCCGCACACCGGCGAAGATCAGTCCGGCGACGATCGATTTGTGGCTGTCGCGGCCCAGGATGAGCCCGCCGTCCCCGCCCGCGACGGCCAGCATGGCCGCCTTCACCGACAGCGAACTGCCGCAGGTGGAGAAGAAGGCGTAGTCGGCGCCCACCGCGTCGGCCATCAATTCCTCGGCGTCGGTGAGATGGTGGCCGCGGGACAAGCGATCGTCCATGCCCGATCCGGCGAGGATGTCCGCGCGCAGGGCCGGGCCGAGGATCTCGTTCACGCGCGGATCGGCTCCGCGCGACTGCCGGTGGCCGGGCGGGGTGAAGCCGTAGCGGCCCTGGCGCTGATAGTCGGCCAGGGCATCGAGTATCGGTGCGGCGGAATGATTCACGACGCCTCCTCTGCGGTCGGGCGGTGCGGGTTCCGGGCCACCTCAGGTACCGCGGAGCTTGTCCAGCAGCGGCGGTGCGGCCTCGGCCAGGAATCGATCCTGTTGTTCGTCACCGATCTGGACCAGCGCGACATCGGTGAAGCCCGCCGCCCGGTAGGGGTGCACGGATTCGGTCATGGCGTCGAGGTCGGGGCCGCAGGCGATCTGCTCGGCGATGTCGTCGGGGCGGACGCATTGTGTCGCGGCCGCGAATCCCGCCGGGGTGGGCAGGTTGGCGTTGACGTGCCAGCCCCCGGTGGACCAACGGAACTCGTCGTGTGCACGGTGAATCGCCTTGTCCCGGTCGGTGTCCCAGCTGACGGGAACCTGTCCGGTGACTCGCGAGGGTTCGTCGTCGTGTTCGGCGATGCGAATGCGCTGCCAGGCGTCGACGGGCTCGGGGTCCGGGTCGGTGGCGATCATCTCGTCGGCCAGCGGCGCGAAGCGCCGGACCGACCGGGGCCCGGAGACCGCGACGGCGATGGGCACGGGTTGGGCGGGCAGATCCCAGATCTTGGCGGCGTCGACCCGATACCACCGCCCACGGCGGCTGATCGTGTCCCCGGTGAGCAGGTCCCGGATGAGGCCGATGGCCTCGGCGAGGCGGTCCTGGCGTTCGTCGAGACCGGGCCAGCCCGCACCGATCACGTGCTCGTTGAGGCTTTCGCCGCTGCCGAGTCCGAGGGTGAACCGGCCCTCGGCGAGGATCTGCAGGGTCGCCGCTTGCTGCGCGACGACCGCCGGGTGGTAGCGCATGGTCGGGCAGCACACAAAGGTCATCAGCGGAATGCGTTCGGTGGCCTGTGCGACCGCGCCGAGCATGGTCCAGGCGTGGGGTGCGTGCCCCTGGGACTCGAGCCAGGGCGAGTAATGATCGGAGCTGACCAGGAAGTCGAATCCGGCCTGTTCGGCCGCGACCGCGTAGCGGACGAGCTCGCGCGGGCCGCTCTGCTCGGTCATCAGGGTGTATCCGAACCGGGTCACGGCGGTGTCCTTCCGTTCGGTGCCGATGGGATACCGGTCGGCTACCCACTGCCGGCCCGGAATCACCGACGGCCCCATGCGATCGATCGGGGAATTCGGAAATGTCGGGCCCGCCGGACAGGTTGAGACGGCTGCACGCGGGTATTGCGAACGATGTCCAGACCAGATGGTCTGGCAGGCATTACTTCCGGACGGCCGTCGCGGTCCGTACCAGCAGCGTCGTCAACGGCGACGGTGTCTCGACGGCGAGATTTGCGCGCGAATCGCGATACCAAGGGAGAGGAGAGATCGGTGTCAGCGGAACTCGATGGTGTTCGCGTCCTGATCGTCACTTCCAATACCGGGGTCGAGCGGGACGAACTGGTTGTTCCCCGAGATCAACTGCGCGCTCGCGGCGCGTTCGTGACCCATGCGGCCGCGGAGGATATCGACGTGCAGACATTTCGGCACGACCTCATCCCTTCCGAGCCCGTGCGGCCCGACCTGGCGCTGAGCGAGGTGGATCCCGGCTCGTTCGACGGCGTGGTGATCCCCGGCGGCACCGTCAATGCCGACAAGCTCCGAACCAACGCCACGGCAAGGGAGCTCGTTCGATCGCTGATCGCGGCGGACCGCCCGATCGCGGCCATCTGTCATGGCCCCTGGCTGCTCGTGGAGGCCGCGGTGGTCGCGGGTAAGACCCTGACCTCCTACCACTCACTACGTACCGATCTGGTCAACGCCGGGGCTACCTGGGTCGACCAGCCGGTCGTCCGCAGCGACGCCGAAGGCTGGACGCTGATCACCTCCCGCAGACCCGACGATCTCCCCGACTTCGTCGACGCGATCGCCGCGGAATTCTGTGTACGCACATCCTGACGGTGGTCGATTCGCCACTGTGCACGGGAATCACCCCGGCGATCGCGTGGCAGCCGGACCGGGCTTCGCAGGATGGTCCAGCCTCGGGTAGAGCAGCTCCCGGACCAGCAGGAGCAGACTGGCGGCGACGGGAATGGCGAGCAGCGCGCCCAGCACGCCGAGGACCGAACCGCCGACGAGCACCGCGACCACCGTCACCACCGCGGGAACCTGCACCGTGCGCCCGATGATGCGCGGCACCAGCAGATAGTCCTCGATCATGCGCATCGCGATGAAGAAGACTACGGTCGCCACGCAGACCGGCAGCGAAACCGTCAGTGCGACAAGCGTGATGGCGATGCCCGCCAGCGTGGAGCCGATCAACGGGATGAGGTCCAGCACCGCCGCGAGTACGGCCAGCACCAGCGGGAACGGGACACCGAACGCTGCCAGCCAGATGAAGGTGACCACACCGGTGATCAAGGAGATCAACAGATTTCCCAGCACGTAACCGCCGACCTTGGCGAATATCGCATCCCCGAGCAGGATCGCGCGCGGCCGCCGATCGCGTGGGACCAGCCGATAGAGATTGGCGCGCAAGGCCGGGAAGTTCGCCGAGAAGTACGCGGTGAGCACCGCGACCAGCACGGTGGCGGTGATGCCGCCGAAGATCACCTTCCCCGCGCCGACCAGGCCGTGGGAGACCTTGCCGAAATCGGCGTCGGTGGTCTCCCTGAGTCGTTGGTCGAGGTGGAATCGCTCGGCGGCCTCCCGGACCAGGGGATAGCGGTCCTCGAGGCCGCGCAGCGCGTCGGGTGCGTGATGGACCAGACCCTGTCCCTGATCGATCAATGGCGAGATGGCGGCCCACAGGAACCCGGCCAGACCGCCCGCGACGATCAGGAACACCAGGGCGACGGCGAAACCGCGCCGGACATGGTGTCGAACCAGCCAGGAAACCGCGGGCTCCATTCCGATGGCGAGAAACAACCCGGCCGCCACCAGCAGCAAGGCCTCGTGCGCCGCAAGCACGATCCGCACCGCGCCGACCGTGACCAGCACCCCGGCGGCACCGGTCAGCCCCACCATGAACGGCGAGTTCCGGTCGAATCTGCGCCCGGGCCTGCCGAGCGGATGCCGATCGCTGGAGAGTTCCGCCGCACGTTCCTCCGCGGCCTGGATGGGGGCCGGTTCGCTGTCGGAGTGCGGTTGTGCGACCTGATCATGGTGCGCTGTTTCGTCGTTCATCGGTGCTCGATCCCGTGGGAAAACTGGTTATCGCAGTAATAGCCCGCAGCGGCCGGGGTATCGCCTACCCGTGAGATCGAAATCGAACGAAAGAAGGGCACCGTCATGGCCGAACAGGATGTGGTCGACCTCTTGACCGCACAACACGAGCAGATCGCCACCTTGCTCGAACAACTGAAGTCCGAGCGGGAGAATCAGGAGGAACTGTTCACCGAATTGGTCCGTCTGCTCGCGATTCACGAAAGCGCCGAGGAAGAAGTGGTGCATCCTATCGCCAAGCGCGCCAGGTTCGGCGCCGAGGAAGTGGTCGACGCCCGGCTGGAAGAAGAGAGTCACGCCAAACGCGCGCTCGCGCAGCTCTACGATCTCGGCGTCCATCATCCGAATTTCCAGGCCGAGCTCGCCGATTTCGCCGACGCGGTCGCCGATCACGCGGCGCACGAGGAGGCGGAGGAATTCGTCTTGTTGCGACGCCAGTATTCGGCGACCCAGCTCCAGCACATGGCCGGATCCGTGCGTGCCGCCGAGGCGGTGGCCCCCACCCGGCCGCATCCGCACACGGGATCCTCGGGCGCGGCGAACCTGATCGCCGGACCGCCGCTGGCCGTGTTCGACCGCGTCCGAGACGCGGTGCGCGACTGGCGAACACAAGGCTAGCCGGACCGTGATTTCCTGAGCTGTCGTCAGCAGGAGGTGTTCATCGTGCGGAGGGCGTTGCCGCAGCCGTGCGGCGAACTGTCCGCGGGCGTGCTCGCGGCCTTGGGCGGCAGGGCGGGATCGGCGGTGCCGACGGCGCCGGACCGGGCGACCGCGGACAGCCGCGATCTGCACGTGGCGCTGCATACCTGCTACGCGCTGCACTACGCGGGTTTCGACGGTATCGACGAGGACTGGGAGTGGGATCCCCGGTTGCTGTGTCTGCGTTCCGAATTGGAGAACCGGTTCCTGACCATGTTGCGGAGCGACGTCGGGGCAGATCTCGATCTCGACAGCGAGCTCGATGCTCTGCTGGCCGTCCCCGACGAAGACACCGGTGTCGCGGCGTTCCTCGAGGAGCGCGGTGAGCCCTGGCAGGTGCGAGAGTATTTCGCGCACCGGTCGATCCTGCACCACCAAGAGGCCGACCCGTACGCGTGGCTGATTCCGCGCCTGCGGGGCCGGGCCAAAGCCGCGCTGGTCGCCGTCGAATTCGACGAGTTCGGGGGCGGGCGGGCGGATCGGATCCATCAGCTGCTCTACGCGGATCTGCTGGCCGGGGCGGGCATGAATTCCGCGTACCTGTTCTATCTCGATGCTGTTCCGGCCCACATGCTCGCCATCGTGAACATGATGTCGTTGTTCGGACTGCACCGTGGTCTGCGCGGTGCGGGTGTCGGCCACTTCGCCGCCGTCGAGATCACGTCCTCGCCCGCGTCGCGACGCCTGGTCGGCGCCTTGGAGCGGCTGCACGCCGATCCAGCCTGCATCCGGTTCTACCGCGAACACGTGGAGGCCGACGCCGTGCACGAACAGCTGATGCGGCGGGAGGTGATCGGCGATCTGCGGGCGACCGAACCCGAACTCCGCGCGTCGATCGCCTTCGGCATTCACGCCACCGGCCTGCTGGAGGATCGCTTCGCCGAGCATGTGCTCGCCCGCTGGCGTGACGGCCGCACCTCGCTGCTCTCGGAGGGGCCGGCCGGAGCCGGAGGCGAGTTCGATCGCCCGCTCGCGAATGAACAGTGAATTCAGGGCTATCCCTGGTTCATGATGTTGATTCGCGCGCCCGGCGTCTATCGCCCCCAAGCCGACACCCGGCTGTTGGTTCGCGCGTACGCCGATGCGCACATTCCACCGCACCGCCGGGTCGTCGACGTGTGCACCGGAACCGGCGCCCTGGCCATCGCTGCCGCCCGATGCGCCAGGTCGGTTACCGCGGTGGACATCTCACGCACCGCTCTCGCCTCGGCCTGGTTCAACTGCCGCCTCCTGGGCGTCGATGTCGAACTGCTTCACGGCGATTTCCGGACAGTGCTGCCGGGCAGGACTTTCGATGTAGTGGTGTGCAACCCACCGTATGTTCCGTGCCCACATCGCGATCCACCCCGTGGTGCGGCACGCTCGTGGGACGCGGGGGCGGACGGGCGGTCGGTCATCGACTCGCTGTGCCGACTCGCGCCCGAGTTGCTCTCCGACACCGGCACTTTGCTGATGGTGCAATCCGCGCTGTCCGGCGTCGACGGCACCCTGGCCCTGCTGCGCGACGCGGGTTTGAAGGCGGCCGCGGTCGCCCGGACGACGATCCCGTTCGGCCCGGTCCTGCGCAGCCGAGCCGCCTGGCTCACCCGCACCGCGCGGATCCGGCCGGGGCAACGAGACGAGGAGCTGGTGGTCATCCGTGCCGACCGACCCCGACAATGACCGGCGGACAATCACTTTCACCGCCGATGGCCCCGCACTCGTCGAGGGCCCCGTGGAACTGGTGACCGCCGACGGCCGCACCATTCGCTGCGACCGTTGTGTGGTGGCGCTGTGCCTGTGCCGGCGGTCGGAGATCTATCCACTGTGCGACACCAGTCATCGCAAGCACCGACGTGCCGCCGACTAGGCCGGGTGTCCCGGCACGAGGTCCTCGACCTCGTCGTAGCGCATGGACGGTGGCTCGGCGCCGCCCGCCTCGGCCCAGGTCGGAGCTATCAGGAAGCCGACATGATCGCCGAAGTCGTCGTGCCGCAGGATCTCGCCGGCGAAGCACCCGGCGGCCGTCTCCAGGATTGGCAGGGAATGCGGGCCCTCATGCCATTCACAGTGCTCGAATTTGTCGACTTCCGAACCGGTTTCGGTGCCGAAGAGCTGGGCGAGGGCGCCCGCGCCCGCCGGGAGGAGATGAACGGCGAGGTGGCGCGCGCGAGACGCCACGCCGTAGGTGTGATTGGCCTTGGACAAGCAGGCGAGAAACCGCCGCGGCTCGATACCGACCTGCGTCCCGAAACCGACCAGACAGCCTGCGCGATGGCCGTCCGCGATAGTCGTGACTATCCACATCGATTGATCCGCCCGGGCGATCACGCGGTCGAAAGCGAGAGCTGTCGCACGAGGGCTCGACATGGCGACCTTTCCGCGGCAGGCCGGTCAGAGGGCGAGCAGGGTCTGAACGGTCCGGCGCTGGTCCATGCTGTTCGGTGTGACTCTTCGGCTGCCTGGGCACGGATCGAGATCTTCGGATTCGATCATCGCAGACGGCGAAAGGAGACCGTGGCCCCGGTGGTCATTCGCCGGGCGGAATGCCCAGCAGGACGGACGACCGGCGGACATCGAATTCCGATGCCAAACCGACTACTTCCAGCACTCGTGTGACGCAGTACGAGCCGTCGAGACAGAGCGCGCAATGCCGGCGATCGGCGAAATCGCGGGCCGCGATCAAGGCGCCGATCCCGGCTATGCCGAAGAAAGTCACCGCGGTCATGTCGATGACGGTCGATCCGCCGATGCCGACACTGTCGAGCAGTGCCTTCTGAAAGGCGGGGGCGGTCAGGGCGTCGATCTCGCCACCGATGGTGCAGACGTTCGTATGGTCCGCGATCGTGGCCGAGGTGGTCATGAGAACAGGGTTCGTTGGACGGTTCATTACCATCACCTGGGTTTCGGGGCGCATTGGAAGAACGCCGTTCGCGGTCAGCACCCTGCTTGGCCGCGAGTGACCAGGCTTTTTCATAAACCCTGAACAAATAGTACTCCCGGGGAGGGTGGGGGATCCGGTAACGACCCGGTCACCTATTCGCCGCGATCGGCACCGACCGGTTGAGAAGACGGACCCATTGGTATGCGCTGAGATGTCGGCGCAACACACAACCCCGACGGTTGAGCCGATACGAGGGTCGCGCCCCACGTGTACTACCGCGACGCTGGGGCGAGACCCTCGTCCACCGGAAACCCGTGCACGTGGGGCGATCCCGGATCGGTTCGGCCACGCGGGCCGCGCGCTGCGGCCCGGTTGTTAGCAGGGGGCAAATCCGGGTACGCGGCCGGTAGGAGGTGCGAAAGAATGATTATTCCGCTAGTGGTGCTCCTGCTCGCAGGGATTGTCTTTGCGGCCGGTTTCGCACTGAATGCCTTATGGTGGGTCGCCGCGGCGCTCCTGGTGGTGTTTATCTTCGCGTTCGGCTTCCCCCGTGCCGACGAGGCGGAGGCGCACAGACACTGGTTCCGATGGTGACTACGAAGCAATTCCGCCGAGTTCCCATAGGATCGTCCCGATCACGCTTTCCCGTGCTCCACACCCCACGTTTGCAGTTCCCGTAACTAATCGAACGGTGGTTCACAACATGCGGATTCGGAAGCTCGCCGTCGTCGCGGTCCTCGCGTGATACTCGGTGATCTGGCGCCGGGCAATCTCGTCGCGGGTGTCCGTGGCGCTGCCGATTTCGCGCGTCGCCGCCTCACCGGCGACTTCCATCGCGACGAGTTCGGCCTCGACGAGCATCTCCTGAAGTCGCTGATTCTGCCGGTGCTGCGGCCGCTGTCGCAGCGGTGGTTCCGGGTCCAGGTCTCCGGCATCGAGAATCTCCCGGACGCCGAGGGCGCGCTGATCGTGGCCAACCATGCCGGGGTGCTGCCGCTGGACGCGCTGATGCTGCAACTGGCCGTGCACGATCGTCACCCCGAGCATCGGGCGCTGCGCCTGCTGGCCGCCGACCTCGTCTTCGAGCTGCCGATCGTGAGCGGGCTGGCGCGCCGGGCGGGGCACACGCCGGCCTGCCCCGAGGGCGCCGAGCAGCTGTTGCGCACCGGCGAGCTGGCGGGGGTGTTCCCCGAGGGCTTCAAGGGCGTCGGAAAGCCGTACAGCGCGCGATACAAGCTCCAGCGTTTCGGGCGCGGCGGCTTCGCCTCGCTGGCCCTGAAAACCGGTGTGCCACTGATTCCCTGCTCGATCGTCGGGTCGGAGGAGATCTATCCGAAATTGGCCGACCTCGCGCCGCTGGCCCGGCTGCTCGGGCTCCCGTACTTCCCGGTGACGCCGCTGTTCCCGCAGCTGGGTCTGCTCGGGTGCGTACCGCTGCCGTCGAAGTGGTACATCGATTTCGGCCGCCCCATCCCCACCGCCGACTATGGCCCGCAGGCGGCTGACGATCCGATGACCATGTTCGAGGTCGCCGATCAGGTTCGCGAGACCATTCAGCGGATGTTGTACAAGCAGCTGACCGTGCGCCACAACCCGTTCATGGGGTAGTGATAGGGCGGTGAGCCCGGTGTGGCGGCAGTACCCGCCGGCGCCGGATTCGGATTCTCTGCCGAGCCGCCCGGGATCGGCGCGGGGCTTTGACACGTGCAGGTTGTGAATTGCCCCGAAATCTCTGTTTCTCCTGAATTGTGTTGTGTCCTAGTGTCTGTCGATATCGGCCTCGCCATGCCCGGGGAGATCCCCTGAGGCGTGGCCACCGCTCTGCCCGCTGGTGACGCGCACCCTCGGACTCGGCGCGAACCCCAGAGGGTGGGTTCGTCCCATTCCCTGGGTGGCTATTTGCCGGAGATTTGCACGCACATCATTGCTGGCAGGGCACGGTCCGAAATGTCCCCCCGACGACAGAATCCGCCAGCCAGGAGTCCACCGGATGCATTCCACCTTCGTCGCCCACCTCCGCGGCCGAGCCGAGGCTCTCGGCGATGCCAGGACCTGCACCTACTTGCGCGAGGCCGGTCGCGAGCTGGTCGAGGACGTCTCGACCTACCGCGAGCTGGACCGCGAAGCCAGGGCCCTGGCCGACTGGCTGACATCGCGCGCCGAGGCCGACCGACCGGTCCTGCTGCTGTATCCGCCGGGTCCGGAGTTCCTGCGCGCCTTCCTCGGCTGCCTGTACGCGGGGGTGATCGCGGTGCCCGCGCCGGTCCCCACCGACGCGCGCAGCATGCGGCGGGTGGCGGGCATGCTCGCGGATGCCGGCGCCGGACTCGTCCTCACCGCCACCGCGCTGCGCGAACCCGTGGCCGGGTGGCTGCACGCCCAGAACGGATCGGTCGCCGTCGTGGCCACCGACGCGGAGTCCCTCGGTGATCCGGAGGCCTGGGCGATGCCGGGCATCACCGGCGAGACGATCGCTTTCCTGCAGTACACCTCGGGTTCCACGAGCGAGCCGAAGGGCGTGGCGGTGTCGCACGCCAACCTCATGCACAACGAGGCGGCCATCACCGAGCGAGCCGCCGTCGTCGACACCGACGTCGTCGTCGGGTGGCTGCCGCACTTCCACGACATGGGCCTGATCGGGATGCTGCTGCAACCGCTGTACGCGGGCGCGAACCTGGTCTTCATGTCGCCGGTGACGTTCCTCAAGCATCCGGTCCGGCTGCTCGAAGCCGTCGACCGCTACCGCGGGAACCTCATGGCGGCCCCGAACTTCGCCTACGAACTGCTCGCGCGCCGGGTGACCGACGCGCAGCGCGCGGGCCTGGATCTCTCGTCGCTGCGGGTGGCGCTCAACGGCGCCGAACCGATCCGGGCCCGCACCATGGACGCGGTGATCGAGCACCTGGCCCCGGCGGGTCTCGCCCCGACCGCGTTCCTCCCGGCGTACGGCATGGCCGAGGTGACGCTGATGGCGACCGCGGCGCGGCCCGGCATGCCGCCGGTATACCTCGACGTGGATTCCGCGGAGCTGGAACACAATCGGCTCGTGCCCGCCCCGCACGGCACCCGCCTGGTGGGGTGCGGCGCGGCGGTCACCGGCATCGACGTCCGGATCGTCGACCCGGGCACCCTGAAGACCCTGCCCGACGGGCAGATCGGCGAGATCTGGCTCGGCGGACCCAGTGTGGCACAAGGCTATTGGAATCGGCCCGACGAGACCCGGGACCGCTTCGCAGCCCGCACCGAGGGTCTGGGGCCCTATCTGCGGACCGGCGACCTGGGCGCGCTTCGCGACGGCGAGCTGTTCATCACCGGACGGCTCAAGGACCTGATCATCGTGAACGGCCGCAACCTGTATCCGCACGATATCGAGGAGGCCGTGCGCGACACCCATCCGGCGGTGGCCGACGCGCCCGGGGTGGTGCTGTCGATCGACACCGACAGCCAGGAGCGTCTGCTGGTCGTCCAGGGCGTGCGCACCGCGCAGCTGGGCGAGCTGCCCATCGCCGAGTTGTCGTCCCGCATCAAGGCGGCGGTGGCGCGCGGGTTCGAGCTGCCCGCGCCGAACGTGGTGCTCGTCGAGCACCGCGCGGTCCACCGCACCACCAGCGGCAAGGTGCAACGCAATTCGATGCGATCCGCGTTCCTGGACAACACCGTCGACGGCGTGCTGCACGAGGAGATCGAACCGTCGGTCCAACTGCTGCGCACCAACGTTCTCGCCCGCTGACCCGACCGCAATCGAAACCTCAGGAGACACCACCGATGAGACCCTTTGCGCCCGCTCGCCAGGACGCCGTCGTCGTGGACTGGCTCACCGCCCGGGTCGCCGGGTACCTCGGCCGATCCCCGCGTGATATCGACCCCACCCTGCCGCTCGCCGAACTGGGCATGGACTCGGTGTCCGCGGTGAGCCTGTGCGGCGAGATCGAAGTCGAATGGGACCTCGCGGTGGACCCGACGATCGTGTTCGACTACCCGACCATCCTCGAACTCGGCGGCTACATCACCGGCCGAGTCGCCGAATTACCCGGGCCGCAGGCATGAACGACGCGATCGCCATCGTCGGAATCGACTGCCGCTTCCCGCAGGCGCCGGACCCCGAAGCGCTCTGGGCGTTGCTGATGGCGGGCGGGGACGCGATCACCGAGGTTCCCGGCAACCGCTGGCGTGCGGCCGATTTTCATGATCCCGCGGGCGGCCCGGGCCGGGTCAACAACCGCACCGGCGGATTCCTCACCGACGCGGACGCATTCGACGACGACTTCTTCGGCATCACGCCGCGCGAGGCCGAGGCGATGGACCCGCAACAGCGGCTGCTGCTGCAGGCGGCGTGGCGGGCGTTCGAGGACGCCACCCTGGACCCGCGCGGGCAGGCGGGCTCGAACACCGGGGTGTTCGTCGGGGTCATGGCCAACGAATGGGCCACCGTGCGGATGCGCGACTACGAGCGCATCACCCCGCAGATCGGTTCGGGCAACGGGTATTTCATGACCGCGAACCGGCTCAGCTACCAGCTGGATCTGAAGGGGCCGAGCATGGCGGTCGACACCGCGTGCTCGTCGTCGCTGGTCGCGATCCACCAGGCCTGCGTCGCGTTGCGCGCCGGTGAATGCGATCAAGCGCTGGCCGGGGGCGTCAATATCGCGGTGACCCCCGCGCTCAACGTCTTCTACACCCAGGCCGGCCTGTCCGCGCCGGATGGGCGCTGTAAACCGTTCAGCGGCAAGGCCGACGGCATCGGCCGCGGCGAGGGCGTCGCGGTGCTGGTGCTGCGCAGGCTCGCCGACGCCCAGGCCGCGGGGCTGCCGATCTATGCGCTGATCACCGGCAGCGCGGTGAACAACGACGGCCGCAGCAATGGGATCACCGCGCCGAATCGGTGGGCCCAGCAGCAGGTCGTCGCCGAGGCGTACCGGCGGGCCGGGGTGGACGCCGATCAGGTCGCGTTCCTCGAGGCGCACGGCACCGGGACCGTGCTCGGCGACATGATCGAGATCAAGGCGCTCGGCGCGGTGCACGCGGCACGGGCCGCGACTCCGTGCGCGATCGGCTCGATCAAGGGCAACCTCGGCCACACCGAAGGGGCCGCCGGAATCGCGGGAGTGATCAAGGCGGCGTTGAGCCTGCACCACGGCACCGTCCCGCCCACCCGGTACGCGGCCGAGGCGAACCCGGGGCTGCGCCTGGCCGAGCACGGGCTGCGCCTGCTCGACGAGCCGATGGCCCTGCCGGAGGGGCGGATACACGGCGCCGTCTCGAGCTTCGGCATGGGCGGCACCAACGCGCACATGCTGCTGACGAGCGCTCCGCCGGTCACACCGGCGTCTGCGGCCGATGGCGGCGGCGTGCTCACCCTGTCGTCGAACGATCGGGAAGGACTGCGGCGCAACGCTGTTCGGCTCGCCGATCGGATCGCGGGGGAGTCCGGTCGGCTGAGTGAGCTGTGCTGGTCGACGAATCAGGTGAAGTCGTCGGGGCGCCACCGGCTGGCGCTGGTGGCGCGGGACCGGGAGAGCGCGGTGGCCGCGCTGCGTGAATGCGCCGCGGACCCGGTCGTCCTCGACATGAACTCCGGTGCCGCCCAGCGGTTGTCGATCGGCTGGATGTTCACCGGGCAGGGCTCCCAGTATCCCGGAATGTCGCGCGCGCTGTACCGGGCTTCCGCGGTGTACCGGCGCGCGCTCACCGAGGTGGACGAGCGCATGGCGGTTCACCTGCACCGCTCGATCGCCGATCTGCTGCTCGGCGACGATGATGGCAGCGTGCATCGCACCGAGTTCGCGCAGCCGGCGCTGTTCGCGGTCGAATACGCGCTGTCTCGGACGCTGCTCGCGCTAGGGGCCGAACCCGCCTGGCTGCTCGGGCACAGTGTCGGCGAGTTCGCCGCGGCCGCGATCGCCGGGGTGTTCTCCCTCGACGACGCGTGCCGGCTCATCGCCGCCCGCGGGCGGCTCATGCAGAATTTGCCGGGCGACGGCGCGATGCTGGCGGTGCGCGCGACGCCTGAGACGGCCGCCGCATTGATCGCGCACGAGCCCGATGTGGCGCTGGCGGCGATCAATGGTCCCCAGGACGTGGTGGTTTCGGGTGCGGGCGACGCGATCGAGCGCCTCGGCACGGTGCTGACCGGCCGCGGCGTCGGCGTCTGGCGGCTCACCGTCTCGCACGCCTTCCACTCGCCGCTGATGGCGGGCATGCGGGACGAGTTCGCCACGGTCGCACGGGAATGCGCCTACCAGCCGCCCGAAATCCCGATCTACTCGACGCTGCGCGGCCGTCTGCTCGACGCCGGGGAGCCGATGGACGCCGCCTACTGGACCGATCAGCTCGAGGCCACCGTGCGCTTCGCCGACGCCGCGGCCGCCGCGCTGGCCACCGAGCCGACCCACCTGATCGAGGTGGGCCCGCAGCGCACGCTCGCGACCCTGCTCGGCCGATCGGCCGACGGTCCGGCGATCCCGGTGCACGCGCCGTGCGCCGGACCGCGAGCCTCGGGCGACGAGCTGGCCGAGACCATCGCGGCGCTGTATCGCGATGGGCTCGACCCGGATTGGGACGCGCTGTACGAACCCGGCGATCGGATCCGGCGGCGCGTCGGCGGCTACGACTTCGACACGACCCACCGCTACTGGACCCGGATCGACTCCACGCCCGCCCCGTCACCGACACCCACGCTCGAGGACACCACCATGGACCAACTCATCGCGCTGTTCCGGGAACAGAACGCCCTGCTGTCGGCCGCCGCCGGAGGGTCCGTCGCAGGCCCGGCGCACCCGGCCCAGCCCCGCGCCCTCACCGTGCCCGCCCACAGCGGCGCGAGCCCCGATGCCGCGGCCGTGGTCCGCGCCGAGTTCGCACGGGTGAGCGGATTTCCGGTAGCCGGGCTCACCGGCGATCAGACCGTCAGCGGCGACCTGGGGTTCGACTCGATCATGATCGCCGACCTGTTCGGTGGAATCGCCCGCCGCGTACCGGGATTCACCATCACACCCGAGTGGTTCACCCCGGCGACGACGATCGCGGACGTGATCGGGCTGGTGGCCGCGCCGTCGCCGGCGGAGCCCGCGGAACCGCTCGTGCCGGAGCCCGCCCCGGGCGTCGAACCGCAGTATCGCATCGCGGATTTCCCGGAGGTGCGGGCGATCTTCGACCGGATCGGGCTGGCCGAGCAGCTCGGCGTCAGCAACCCGTATTTTCTGATCAATGACGGAGTCACCCGCGATACCTCGGTGATCGGGGGACAGGACGTCCTGAACTTCTCGAGCTACAACTACCTCGGCATGTCCGGCCACCCCGCCGTCACCACCGCTGTGTGCGACGCGGTGACGCGATACGGCAGCTCCGTCTCCGCCAGCCGCCTGCTCTCCGGCGAGAAGACGATCCACGCCGAACTCGAGCGCGAGCTCGCCGCCCTGCTCGGCACCGAGGACGCGATCACCTTCACCAGCGGACACGCCACCAATGTCACCGTGATCGGGCACATCGTCGGCCCCGGCGACCTGATCGTCCACGACAGCCTGGCGCACGACAGCATCCTGCAGGGCTGCAAGCTCTCCGGAGCCACCCGGCGGCCGTTCCCGCACAACGACCACGCCGCGCTCGACCGTGTACTCGCCGACATCCGCGGCCGCTACCGGCGGGTCCTGATCGTCATCGAGGGCGTGTACAGCCAGGACGGCGACATCCCCGACCTGCCCGCGATCATCGAGGTGAAGCGGAAACACAAGGCGCTGTTGATGATCGACGAAGCGCACAGCATCGGCGTGCTCGGCGCGACCGGCGGCGGCATCGGCGAGCACTTCGATATCGACCGCGCCGACGTGGAGCTGTGGTCCGGCACCATGTCGAAGGCGCTCGCGGGCTGCGGCGGCTATGTCGCGGGCAGCGCCGAACTGGTGCGTTTCCTGAAATACACGACCCCCGGATTCATCTACAGCGTCGGCATCACCCCGGCCAATGCCGCGGCCTCACTGGCGGCGATCCGCCAGCTGCGGGCCGAACCCGAGCTGCCGCGGCGACTGCGCGAATTGTCCCGGCTGTTCCTGACCCTCGCCCAGGAAGCGGGCATCGACACCGGCGACAGTCAGGACACCCCGGTGGTGCCGTGCATCATCGGCGACTCGATGCGGGCGCTGGCCTTGTCGAATGCGTTGCTGCGCAGGGGCGTCAACGCCAACCCGATCCTGTATCCCGCCGTCCCGGAGGACAAGGCCCGGCTGCGGTTCTTCATCACCGCCTGCCACACCGAGGAACAGATCACCTCCACGGTGAAGATTCTCGCCGAGGAGCTGGAGACCCTGCGGGCGGCGGGGTGAACGGGTACCTCGACCCCGTCGCCGCAGCGGATCCGGAGTCCTTGCGGCTGTTCTGTTTCCACCACGCGGGCGGCGGGTCCTCGCCCTACCGTGGCTGGCAGCGCGCGCTGGGCCCGCACATCACGGTGCGACCGGTACTGCTGCCGGGCCGCGAACGACGCGGCGCGGAGCCGCGATTCAGCGAAATCGAGCCATTGCTCGCCGACCTGGACGCTCGGCTGGACGAACACCTGGCCGCACCGCACGTCTTCTTCGGGCACAGCATGGGTGGGCTCATCGCGCACCGGCTCGCCTGCCGCCGACACGACCGGGGTGCGACATTGCCTGCCGCACTGATCATTTCCGGGTGCGCGGCCCCGCACCTGCCGTGGCCACTGCCCCCGGTCGAGGCGCTCGACGACATGGCGCTGATCCGATTGCTGACCGACCTGGGCGGGCTGCCCGCACCGATCCTCGAGGTCCCGGCGCTGCTCACGGCCGCGCTGCCGGTGATCCGAGACGATCTCCGGGTCTGCGCGGACGCTCGAAACGACGCCCGCCCTCCGCTCCCGTGCCCGATCCACGCCTTCGGCGGCGAAGCCGATCCGCTGGTCGATGAACTCGACCTGGCCGCCTGGCGTGAGCACACCACGGTCCACAGCGAGGTACGCATCCTGCCGGGCGACCACTTCTCCCAGTTCGACCGCACCGACTCGCTGTTCGATCGGCTACGTCCACTGCTGCGGCACTACGCGACGCCCGGTCCGGTGCCGGCGCACGCATAGACCCTGATTTCGCGGAAGCGGCGGGACAGATCGCAGGTGTATCTCGCGAACGGAGCGGGTACTCCATGCTCACGGTTGAAAACCACCAGCCCAGCCTGTGCCCTGCGGCATGGGTGCTTCATGATGCGACGGCCTCAGGCGGGGCACGTCACATGAAACGGACAAGGATCTGATCCTGATGCCGACTTCATTCATCGTCGCTGGTGGATCGGCGATCGTCGAGCGGCGCGGACGGCACTCGCTGCTGGGAGTCACTCACAGCGCACCATCACCGTCCACGACGGTAGTGACCGCTACTGGCGAGATCGACTACTGCAACGTCGGAGATTTCCGCGAACACCTCGGCTACGCGATCTCCACGAGTACTCGGCTCGTGGTGGTCGACCTATCGCGACTGACCTTCCTGAGCATCTCCGGGCTCCAGGCCATTCTGGATGCCGACGACCACGCCCGCGGCCGCCGGCGAGTCCTACGGGTGGTCACCGGAGCGCGGTGCGTGGACCGGCTGCTGGAGGTCTGTTGCCAGGACACCGAGCTGGAAATCGCGCGGACGATCGCCGCCGCGTGTACACGATGGCCCGGGTAGCGCGAATTCCGCTGCGGCACAGGGTTGAGGCCTTGTATCCCTCACTGCGCACCGATCTGATCAACGCGGGTCCGTCCTGGGTCGACGAGCCCGTCGTCCGCAGCAACGCCGCGGGCTGGACGCTGATCACCTCCCGCGATCCGGATGATCTCCCCGATTTCATCGACGATCGCCGCGGAATTCGGCGTGCGCACATCCTGAACCGGGCGGCCAGGGCGCGAGACCGCGGTCTGCGACCGGTACGCCCCTTTGCCGCACGCGGTGGGATGGCTACGGTGGCCGCATGACCGTCTATGCCATCGCTCAGTTGAAGTTCACCGACCGCGACGCCTACAACCGGTATCAGGCGGCGTTCATGGATGTGTTCCAACGCTATTCGGGAACGCTGCTCGTGGCCGATGAGGCGCCGCGGGTCGTCGAAGGGGAGTGGGACCGGGACAAGGTCGTGTTGATGAGTTTTCCCGATGAGGCGTCGTTCCGGGACTGGGCGGAATCGGATGACTATCAACGGATCTCGGAAGATCGCCGGGCCGGCGCCGAGACGGCGGTGGTGCTAGTGAAGGCCATCCGGGGATGACAACCGTGTGCTGACTCGTCCGGTCAGGGCGGTGATGATCGCGGCCAGGATGGTCGCCGTGGCCGCGGCCATCGCGGTGGTGGTCCAGCCGAACCAGCCGACCGCCGCGGCGCCGAACGCGGTGCCGAGGCTGCCGCCGATGAAGTAGACGACCATGTAGGCGCTGATGAAACGGGCAGGGCTGGTGGGGTCGATGGCCAGGACCGTGCTCTGATTGGCAACTTGGGCGGCGAACAGTCCGGCGTCGAAGAGGCCGAGGCACAACAGGGTCAGTGCCGTGTTCGACAAAGTGACGGCGAGGATCGCCGTACTCGCGATCGCCAGCGGCAGGCCGAGCAGAATCACCTGGCGTGCACCGATGCGATCGGTCCAGGTTCCCGCGATTCGGGTGGCGATAATGCCGAGGATCCCGGCGACGGCGTACAGGCCGATCCGTTCGGGGGAATACGAGAACGGCGGCTGGGACAGGGCGACCGCGAGTCCGGCCCAGATCGCGCAGAAGGCGAAGAACCAGAGGGAGCCTCGGATCGCCGCCAGGCGCAGCGCCGGATGCCGGGTGAACAGCGCGGGCATTCCGCGCAGGGTCGCGAGATAGCCTGCGGTGGCGGTGCCCGCCGCCGCGGGCAGCGCGACGCGGGCGGCGACGGCACAGCCGACGCACGCCGCGGCGAACACGAGCAGCATTCCCCGCCACCCCACGACATCGGTCAGCCAGCCACCGACGATTCGGCCCGCGAGGATGCCCGCCGAAATGCCGGCCGTCACGATGCCGAGCACGGTGGCCCGCTTGTGCGAGGCCGCGAATCTTCCAGCGACCGAACTCAATTGCGCGCCGATCGAGGATCCCGCCCCGACGAGCCCCACCGCGAGGCCCAGCGGCCACGGCGAACCGACTGCCGCCGTGGCGGCCAGAACCGCGGCCAGCGCGGCGAATTGAACCGAGACCACCGCGCGCGCCGCGTACCGATCGACCAGCGGCACCAGCAACGCCAGTCCCACCAGGTATCCGATCGGCCCGCACGCCAAGGCCGTGCCCGCGGCGGCCGTCGAAGCCTGAAGTGACTCGGCCAACTCGGCTATCGCGGGATACAACGGATACATGCTCGCGGTCCCGAGCGCGGCCGCGAAGGCCATGAACCACACCGTGGGTGTCCGCAGCACCCATTCCCGCGAGGACGGAATGACATCGAGTTCCATGTCTCCGACGCTAGAAACACCGTGGTCATGCTTCCGGCGGAAATCGGACCCCATAGCTGCCGCGACTCCGGCCGGGGGCGGTCCGCCCAGCGAGAACCGCAGGTCGTCGTTGTCCGCTGCCACGTCGAACATGACGATGCGTTGACCTTGACGTTCGTTGGTTCATGGCGTATCCCTCTGGGTACAGCTACCGATGTAAGCGGTACGACGGCGCGTGGGGAGAGGTGGTCCAGGTGTCGATGCGTCCTTCGTGGTCGACGCGGCTGTGGCGAGTGCGCCCATGGAACTCCAGTCCGTTGATGCGTGTGTCGGATCGGGCGGAGGTGGTGCTCCGGGCGTTGGCCGTGGTGGTGGTGGCCGCGGCGGTGCCGGTGGCGGGGGCGGTGGGGACCGTCAGTTATACGGGGGCGCAGGCCCGGATCGTGGCGCAGGACTCGGGGAAGGTCCGGGTGGTGGCCACGGAGACCGCGGATGCGGTGCGGGTGCCGGATTCGGATCGGTACGCGACGCATCAGGTGCGGTATCAGGCGCCGGTGCAGTGGGACAGTGGCGGGAAGATCGCGACCGCGACCGTGGATGTGCCGGGACCGCAGGCCGCGGGGGCCACGGTGACATTGTGGACGAAGAACGGGCAGCCGACCATCGCGCCGTCACGGCCCGGGTCCGCGGCCGCGGAGGGGATCGGGACCGGGCTGGCGATACTCGTCGAAACCTGGTGTGCCGCCGCGGCGACCGTGTGGTTCACCGGGACCGTGCTCGATGCCCGGCGGTATGCGCGCTGGGAGCGGGAGTGGCGCGGCATCAATCGGCCGATCGGCAAGGACACGCTGTAACCCGCATGGCGCTCGGGTTCGTGTTGTGCCAGTTCAGTATTCGCCGCTGACGAGGTTCTCCGGCGGCTCACCCGCGAGGTAGCGCGCGATTTCGGCGGTGGCGATGGTCCAGCCGCGCTCCAGATTTCCTGTGCTGCTGCCGCCGACGTGCGCGGTGAGCAGCAGGCCCGGTGCGTCCCACAGCGGGTGGTCGGCGGGCAGTGGTTCGGGGTCGGTGACGTCGAGAATGGCACGCAGGCGGCCGGATTGCAGTTCGGCGAGGAGGTCGTCGGTGCGAACCACGGGGCCGCGGGCGGCATTGACCAGGATGGCGCGGTCGGCCATCCGGGACAGGAACGAGGCGTCGACCATGCCGATGGTGTCGGTGGTGACCGGAACCATGAGGATGACCGCGTCGAAATGCGGGAGCAGCGCGGGAAGTTCGTCGACGCCGTGGACGCCGGCGCGGGCTCGCGTACCGACCAGTTCGACCGTTGTGCCGAAAGGCAGCAGCATGCGCTGCATCTCGGTGCCCAGGTCGCCCGCGCCGACGATCAGGACGCGCTTGCCGTGCAAGGTATCCGTGCGGTGCTGAATCCAGCGGTGTTCACGCTGGGCGAGCGCGAATTCGGTGAATTCCCGGTAGACGGTGAGCAATCCGGTGATCGCCCACTCCGCCGTGCTGGCCCCGTGCGCGCCGCGACCCGTGGAGATCCTGACGTGCTCGGGCAGCTGTCCGACCCAGGTTTCCGCGCCCGCCGTGAGCAGCTGCACCAAGCGCAGTTTGGGCAGCGCGCGAGCGAGTTCGAGATTCTCGGGGCGGCTGGCCAGGAACGCGGGCACGAACACCTCGGCCTCGTCCGCCCCGGCAGGGAGCGGCTCGCCCAGCGTGTAGCGCAGCGGCCGCGCCCCGGGCAGCCGGGAAATCGCCGCGAAGCCGTGTTCGTCGGGCACCAGCACCGTCACCGTCATGAAACCGACGCTAGCCGACCGGGTGGGATCCCGGTCGGCGTGGTGGCACCGGACCTCGGTGTCCGGTGGATGACACAAGTACGCGAGTCGGTGATACGGGTACGCGAGTCAATAGCGCGGGTGCGCGAGCCAGCGGGCGGGCGCACCCATCAGCCACTGGATCAGGGCGACGGCCATGGCGATGATTCCGAGCGAGGACAGGGCCGGGGTGGCGAGCAGCCAGCCGGCGTCGAGCAGCGCCAGGCCGAGCACGACGAACATTCGGAGGGTTCCTATTTGGCGGCGGATTCTGTCGGTGCGGGGGACCCGCTCGGGCGACCGAGGAAACGGTTGACCGACCAGTTCGGCTTCGAGAGGGCACGTTTCGGCGCCACCTTGGCCAGGGGAACCACCGGCTTCCGAGGTGGCTCCACGTTACCCGCGGGCTTGGAGGTGGGTACAGGTTTCGTGAGTTCCTTTCGCGCGGCGGCCATTTCCCGTCGCGACTGACGCAGCTCGCGCCGCGCCACCTGGCCGCGCCGTGAGGTGGTCCAGATTCCGGCCAGCAGCAGGATCGTTCCGGCCGCGCCGGCCGCGCCGATCATCATCCCGTACGCGAACAACAGTCCGCTCGAGCCGTGGTAGGTGTGATCGAATACGGTGAAGCCGTTGGGAAGTGCGTGCGAGTCACCGCTGTTGGCCGCGACCCCGGCCACGCCCACGGTCACAGCACCCAGCAGAGCGATGAGCCCGATGATTGTGAACATATCGGGGCAATGCCCGCTGTCACGCAGGCCAAACCCCGAATCGGCAGGTTGTCCGGCGAGTCCTGCCCGTTTATCCGCCGAATCCGTGGCTATGCCTGGAATGCGAACTCACGCACTATGAACGGGAGCGAACCAATGTCGACCTACACCTACGAAATGCCGCACTTCGCCTCCGAGGCGACCCTCGCCGAACGCGCCCTGCGCGGCATGGACTCCACCAGTGCGGTCACCGTCGATCGCGCGGCCGAGACCATCTCGGTCACCTCCTCGCTCACCTACGGCGAGGTCCTCGACGCCATTCGAGGCCAGGGCTTCTCGGCCAAGTAGCGCCCGGCCCGGCCGTCAGCGGGTGACCACCAGTTTCATCGGTGTCTCGAGCAGAGCGTCGATGGACTCCTCCCACCCCGCGGTGCGGGTGGTGACGATCGAGGGATCGAACCTGCCGGCGACGACCAGGTCGAGAACGGCCGGAATGGCCGGGCGGGCGTGGGCGCGGCCGGTGTGGAAGGTGCAGCAGCGCGAGTACATCGCGAGCAGCGGCAGCTCGACGTCCTCGCGTTGCACGCTGACGCTGGTGCAGGTGCCGTCCGGGCCGGTGGCGTTGATCGCGGCGCGCAGCGCGATCGCGCCGCCGCACGCCTCCACGGTGACAGGGAATCGCCCGACTCTCGCGTCGGGTCCGGCCTCGACGGCTTCGGCGCCGAATCGCGTTGCGATCTCCAGCCGTTCGGGTTCGGTGTCGACATACACGACCCGCGACGAGCCCAACGCGACCGCCAATCCGGCGGCGTAGAGGCCGATCGACGCCGCTGCGGGCCCGCCGAGCACCAGCACCTCCGCCCCCGGCTCGGCCGAGAGCCGCGGTCCCACAGTGCGATACGCGTCGGGAATGTTGTCGCTGGCGCTGGCCACCGCGGCGGGGTCGATGCCGTCGGGGAGCGGAACGAGCATGGCGTCGGCATGCGGAACCACGGCGAGGTCCGCCCAGAGGCCGCCCCAGTTCAGCCCACCCATCGCGCCGAGACCGAAGGTTGACATCATCGGGTGGCTCGCGCAGTTGCCGGTCCGCCCGCGCCGGCACGGTTCGCAAGTGCCACAGGAAATTTGGAACGGCACCACGACCCGGTCCCCGACCGCGACCGTGCGTACGTCCTCTCCCACCGCCACGACTTCCGCGACACCTTCGTGGCCGAAAGGGAACGGACCGGGCAGCGGGAAACCACCGCGCAGCACGGCCGGATCGAGGTCGCAGGTCGCCAGCGCCACCGGCCGAACCAGTGCCTGGTCCGGATGGTCGAGTGTCGGTTCGGGGCAGTCTTCCCAGCGCAGGCGTCCGGGACCATCCAGCATCAATCTCCGCATGGACTAGAGTTTCGCTAGAACGTTCTTTCTAGTCAAGGGTGTGCGGAGGGCAGGATGTCGGATTCCAAACGGCGGATCGTGGTGGCCGCGGCGGAGTTGCTGGCCCGGCGCGGGTATCACGGATTCGGGCTCAAGGCGCTCAGTGGCGCCGCCGGTCTGCCGTACGGCTCGATCTATCACCATTTTCCCGGTGGGAAGGAGGAGATCGCGGTGGCGGCGATCGCCGGGACCGGGAACCTCGTCGGACGGATGATCCGGCAGGCGCCGGACGACGTATTCGCCACGACCACAACGCTGTTCGGCTTCATGGCCGCGAAACTCGCCGACTCGGACTGGACCGATGGCTGCCCGGTCGGCACCCCGGCGCTGGACGGGGGCAGCGACGTGGAGACCGTCCGTGCCGCCTGCGCGTCGGCGTTCGATGCCATGGAATGCGGATTCGCCTCACTCCTGGCGGATCTGGGATTGCCCGAGGCGGACGCGGCCGGGTTGGCGGTGACCGTGGTCGCGGCCTACGAGGGTGCGACCCTGCTGGCCCGGGTGCGCCGATCGGACGAACCCCTCGACATCGTCGCGGCACAGCTGGCCCGGCTGATCCGTGCTTCGCTGCGGGAGGCTGGAATCGGCGGGCGCTGACGACCTGTGCACGGACTCGCCGGAAGCCACGAAACGGGCACCGGGCCCGGGGGAGCGGTGGACGGCGGGCGGTGGGAGATGCGTGTGCCCGGCTGCGTACCCCAGCGAGACCCGGACCGGCTCATCGCATTCGGCGTCGGGGGAGTGGGGGCGGACCACGCCGCGAGCCGGATCGAGAGCACTCGCCTGCCGATCGACTCCCCGGCGCACCGTCAGCCGGGTGGCACCGAGTCCAGGACGTCCCGCAATTCGGCGAGTACGAGCGGAAGCTCTTCCAGCGCGGGCGATCCCAGGGCGATGCGCAGACCGTGCGGGACGTGCTGGGTGACGGCGAAGACGTCGCCGGTGCAGACCCGGACGCCGCGGCGCGACAGTTCGGCCGCGATGCGGTCCATGCGCTGGTCGGGGTCGATGGGGAGCCAGGCGAAGAACGAGCGCGGATGGGCGATCGGCCGGAGGTCGCCCAGTTCCTGGCGCAGGACATATTGATGGTCTCCGGCCGCGCGGCGGCTCGCGTGTTCCAGGGCGTCGACCGTGCCGTCGCCGATCCAGCGCACCGCCACGGCCGTGACCAGGCCCGGCGGGCTCGCCATGGTCGCGCGGAGCAATCGTCCGAGCGCGGGTTCGGCGCGCGGCGGGATGACCAGGATGCCGAACCGCAGACCGGCCGCGGCGCTCTTGGACAGACTCGAGACCCAGAACGTGCGCTCGGGAGCCATGGTGACCAGTGGCGCGGGTGCGGTGTCGGCGAGGAAGGCATAGGCAGCGTCCTCGATCAGGAACAGATCATGGTGCCGCGCAATCGAAACGAGGCGCTCGCGCTGCCCGCGGTCGAGGACCCAGCCGAGCGGATTGTGCAGGGTCGGCATGGCGTAGACGGCGCGCACCGGCCGTCGCGCGCACAGCCGGTCGAGGGCGTCCAGGTCCGGGCCGTCGGCGACGGCCGGGATCGGCGCGACATCGACTCCGTGGGCATGGGCGAGCAGCTTGAAGCCGGGATAGGTGAGCTCGTCCGCCGCGACCACGTCTCCGGGTGAGAACAGCGCGCGGACAACGAGATCCAATCCGTGCTGTGCCCCATGGGTGAGCACGACGCGCGCGGGGTCGGCGGCGATTCCGCGTCGATCCAGGAACTCCGTGACTATCGCGCGGTCGTGCGGCCGCCCACCCGGAGGCTGTTGGCGCAGCAGGGCGTCCAGGTCGCCGCCGCCGGCGAGGTCGCGCAGCGCGGTGCGCAGCAGTTCCGCGCGGCGCGGCGACATCGGTTGCGTGAAGGCCAGATCCGCCCACACCGTGTCCGCGCCCGCCCCGTATTCGGCCGACGCCAGCCGCACCGATCGGTCCCGCACGAAACTGCCCCGGCCTGGCTCGCCGACGACCAGTCCGACACGCTTGAGCTCGGCGAATACCCGGGTCGCGGTGGCCACCGCGATGCCGTGCCCGGCCGCGAGCTCCCGATGGGTCGGCAGCCGCTGCCCCGGGGCCCAGCGTCCCGCGCGGATCTGCGCCGCGAGTTCGGCCGCGACCTGCTGATACGTGCGCATCACCCGACTGTACCTAGGACAATTTCTTGATCGTCCTATCTGACCGGTCCTACCGTCCCGTCCATGACGATCTCGCCGACCGAACTGCCGGTTCTGGACTACCTGCACGCCCAGCTGGCCGGAACCCTGGCCGAGGGCCAGACCTGCCAGTTCCGGTATCCGACAGCGATTTCCCGCACTCTCGGGATCCGCCTGACCGCGGTCGTCCTGGGCCGGGCGGTCGTCGAGATCGATACCGATCCCGCGGTGCACGGCAACCAGCAGGGCACGGTGCACGGCGGGCTGCTCACCGAACTGGCGGACGCGGCCATCGGCACCGCGCACTCCACGGTGGTCGGTCCCGGCGAATCGTTCACGAGCATCGATCTGCGGGCGGTCTTCCTGCGCCCGGTCTGGCGCGACACCCTTCGCGCGCACGCATACCCGACGCATTCGGGCCGCACCATCACGCACTACCGGTGCGATATCACCCGCGGTGACGGCAAATCGGTCGCCACCGTCACCAGTATCGTGACGACCCTCTCCGGTGAGCGTTCGACGGGGCGGTGACGGATTCTGTGCGCCCATCGATCCCCGTGCCTCCGCCCCGCGGAATGAGGGTGGCCGAGTTGGCGGACCATAACGAACCGGGCGTCCCCGGCGTGCCGCGGCAGCGGGAGGACAACTCGGTAGCAAACTCCCGGGCATGTCCCGTTCGCCCGGATATCGGCGCGGATAGCGGCCCGCGTGGCCGCCTCGGTCCGCCGCGGCCCGTCGCCCATGCTGGCGACCGGGGGGCCGCCGCCGGGTGGGCCCGGGTGGGCGGTGGAGATGAAGTGGGACGGAGTCCGCATCATCGCGATCCGCGAGGCCGGGGATTGCACCCTGCTCAGCCGCAACGGCAATGACGTCAGCGCGGCCTATCCGGAGATCGTCACGGCATTGAAAGACTTGCCCGGCAAGGGATCTCTGATCTTGGACGGCGAGATCGTCGCGCCGGACCGCGAGGGAGCGCCCTCGTTCGGGCGGCTGCAGCGGCGCATGCACGTGGTGCGGCCGGGGGAGCAGCTGATCGCCGAGGTCCCGGTGCGGTTCTTCGTCTTCGACGTGCTCGGTGTGGACGACCTCGACATCACCGGCGAGACCTACCTCCAGCGCCGTGAGCGGCTGGCCGGCTTGCCGCTGAACGAACCGCTGTCGGCGCCGCCGCACTGGCTCGATGTGGACGCGGCACAGTTGCTGGAGGTGGCGCGGGAACACCGGATCGAAGGCGTCGTGTCCAAACGGACCGATTCGGTGTACCTGCCAGGCCGCCGGTCCCCGGCCTGGATCAAGACGCCGCTGCGGCAGAACACCGAGGTCGTGGTGGCCGGGTGGACGCCGGGCGCGGGCGCGTTCGGGACCACGTTCGGCTCGCTGATCATGGGCGCGCACGACAAGACCGGCCGGCTCGTCTACCTCGGCAATGTCGGCACCGGCTTCACCCAGGCCGCACGCCGCGTCCTGCGCGGCGCCCTCGACGGGATCACCGTCTCCGCAGCCCCTTTCGACCCGCCGCCGCCGGAAGCGAAAGGGGCGGGCTGGCACTGGGTGGATCCGATCCTCGTCGCCGACGTCGAATATCGCGAATACTCCGGCGAGCGCCTGCGCATGCCCAGCTGGAAGGGGTTGCGCACGGACAAACCGCCCGCCCTTGTCTCGGTCCCGCCAGTGCGCTGACACCGCGGCGAACCTCGCGATGGGGCAAGGCAATTGGCGTTATCGGCGCCGATCGACCACAATCGGAGGGATGGGCGGCGTAGGGGCACGGAAGCTACGCGAGCTTTCGGCTGCCGATTCACTGAAACGACTGGCGGGCGCGCACTACGGGCGAATCGTCTACTCGCGCCGGGGACTTCCGATCATCCGGCCGGTCAATCACATCGTCGAGGAGGATGTCGTCGTGGTGCGCGCGCACCTGGGCGCCAGCCTGCTGCGCGGTGACGGTCAGGTGGTGGCGTATGAGGCCGACTCGTTCGACGAGCACACCCGGCAGGGCTGGAGCGTGATCGTCACCGGGGTGGCGCGGGTGGTCATGGATCCCGAACAGGTGCAGCGCTACGAGACGCTGCTGGACCCGTGGATCAATATGCCGATGGACCACGTCATCCGCATCGAGGCCGAGATCGTCACCGGTCTGGAGCTGATCGACGAGGGCGACTGGACCGAGACCCAGCGCCCCTCGCCGCGCTGACCGGCCCCACGCGCCACGGCGGCCACCCCGCACCGGGCCGACCCGACACCACGCGCCGTGGTGACTGTGCGCCGCGGACCACTCCGGTAGCGTGACACGCCGTTGGATCGAGCGCCGCAATTCGTCGGCAAGCTCGACGCGGCCGGTGTCTCGCAGGTGCGAACAGGGGGGTTCCGGCCGCCGGCACGCGGAAGGAACACCATTTGACAGCCTCGGAACGGCAGCTACCGGACACCGGCGCCGCATCCACGGACGAGGGATATTCGCGCGGCCTCTCACCGCGCACCATCCAGATGATCGCCATCGGCGGCGCGATCGGCACCGGCCTGTTCTACGGCGCGGGCGGCGCGATCCAGAAGGCCGGTCCCGCGCTCATCCTCTGCTACCTGGCCGCCGGTCTGGCCATCTTCGTGATCATGCGGGCGCTGGGCGAACTGCTCACCTACCGCCCGGTCGCGGGCAGTTTCGCCGAGTACGCGCACGAATTCCTGGGCCGCTTCGCGGGATTCGCCACCGGCTGGACCTACTGGGCGGTGTGGGTGGCCACCTGCATGGCCGAGATCACGGTGGCCGGGAAGTACGTGCAGTACTGGTTCGACATCCCGCAGTGGGTGACCGCGCTGGTCGTGCTGGGCATCATGTTCGTCGCCAACCTGGTGTCGGTGCGACTGTTCGGCGAGGGCGAGTTCTGGTTCTCGACCATCAAGGTGACCGCCATCGTCACCATGATCGTGCTCGGCCTGGGCGTGCTGATCTTCCACTTCGGCCACGCCACCAACCCGACCGTCACCAATCTGTGGAACGACGGCGGCGTGTTCCCCAACGGTTTCGGGCAGGCGCTGCTGGCCCTGCAGATCGTCGTCTTCGCCTATGTCGGCGTGGAGCTGGTGGGCGTGACCGCCGGTGAGGCGCGCGACCCCAAGCGGACCCTGCGCAAGGCCATCAACTCGCTGCCATTGCGGATCGGCCTGTTCTACATCGGCGCGCTCGTGGTCATCATGTCGGTGTCGAGCTGGCGCACCTTCCACGCGGGCCGCAGCCCGTTCGTGGAGGTCTTCGAGCAGATCGGCATTCCGGGCGCGGCCGGGATCATCAACTTCGTGCTCCTCACGGCGGCGCTGTCGTCCTGCAACTCGGGCATCTACTCGACCGGGCGCATGCTGCGCAGCCTGTCACAGCGTCAGGACGCGCCGTCCGCGCTGGCGAACCTGAGCGGCCGGTCGGTCCCCGCGGTCGGAATCGCGGTCTCGGCGGCGGTCATGGTGATCGGTGTCGCGGTGAACTACTTCTCGCCGGACAAGGCGTTCGGCTACATCACCTCGGTGTCCACCATGGGCATCATCTTCGTCTGGGGCATCATCCTGGTCTGCCACCTGATCTACCGGGTCCGCGTCAAGCAGGGCGTGCTGCCGGGCAGTGACTACCGGCTGCCGGGAGCCCCGATCACCACGGCACTGGCGCTGGCGTTCCTCGCGCTGGTCGTGGTGCTGCTGTTCTTCACCGAGGACGGCCGCAGCGCGCTCGTGGTCGGCGCGGTGTGGGGTCTGCTGGTGTGCGCGGCCTACCCGTTCATGTCCCGCAAATCCGCGGAAAACGCTGTCCACCAGTAACTCCGGACGGGTCCGAGACGCCGCCCGCCCCGCCGCCCACCGGTGGCCGGGCGGGCGGCGTCGTTTCGCCCCGGTCTCATTCCCTCTGCGAGGTAACGAAATCCGGGCATGCGGAGCACGCGGCGGGCGTAGCTTGCTTGGTGCAGGCTAGTTCCAGGGGTGAACATGAACGATCCGCGACGCTACGTTGTCATCGGCGGGGGACTGGCCGGACTGGCCTCCGCGGTCTGGCTCGCCGAAGCCGGGAAACAGGTCACGCTCCTGGAACGCCGCGGACGGCTCGGCGGGCGCACGCACTCGCTGGAAGTCGCGCCGCTGCGCGACATTCCCGACAACGGCCAGCACGTGATCGCCAGCGGGTACGAGCATCTGTTCCGGTACCTGACCAGCGTCGGCACCCGGCAGTACGTGAGCTTCCCGCAGCAGGGCGTGCTGCGCTGGCCCGGCGGGCGCACGGCGATCATGGGTACCGCCGGATTTCCCGCTGTGCGCGCCCTGCTCGGCGCCCACCCCGACGCGAGCGCCGCCGACCGGGTGCGCGCGGCCGCCGCCACCGTCAAGATGGGCTGGCAGAGTCTGCGCCAGCCCGGCGATCTGGCCGACCTCACCACCGACCAGTGGTTCCGCCGCCTCGGCATGCCCGACACCGCCCGCGAGGCGCTGTGGGACTGGCTGGCCCTCGGCATCGCCGCCGAACCGGTGCGGCAGGAATCGGCCAAGGTGTTCGCCGACGTACTGGCCACCGGAATCCGCTTGGGCGTCAAGCGGATGCGGCCGGTCACCATCGGCTACCCGACCACCGACCTGGACACCCTGTTGGTCTCCGGTGCGCAGCGGGTCTTCGACCGGCACGGGGTGGACGTGAAATACCGGGCGGTGGCGCGCCGCATCCACATCACCGACGGCGCGGTCACCGGCGTCGAATTGGCCGGGGGCGAGGTGCAACCCGCCGACGCGGTGGTGTGCGCGGTTCCCAACTCCTACATCGGCGGACTGCTCGACGAGCTGCCCGAGCACGACCGCATCTATTCGGCCGCCGACAAACTCGGGTACACCCCGATCGTCAGCACCAACCTGTACCTGGACCGCCCGCTCGGCACCAAAGCCGCCATGGAGGCCCTCATCGGCGGGACCGGCGTCATCGACGAGGTCTTCGACCGCCAGCGCATGCACGGGCGCGGGACGCTGAACGGCTGGCTGTACTGCCTGACCACCAGCGGCGCGTACGAGCAGATCCACAAGCCGCACCACCAGGTGGTCGACGAGCAGATGGCGCTGCTGCGCCGCTACTACCCGGCCGCCGAGGACGCGAAAGTGCTGCACGCGCAGGTGGTTCCGATGCCACGGGCCACCTTCTCGCAGGTGGTCGGCACCGACGGGTTGCGGCCGGACCAGGCCACCTCGGTGCCCACGCTGGTGCTGGCGGGGGATTGGACCCGAACCGACTGGTCGGCCACGATGGAGAGCGCGGCCCAGAGCGCCTCCAGGGCCGTCGACCTGCTGCTCGCCCTCCCCGGCGTCCGGATCCAGAACCGGCGGAAGGTCATGCGGCGCTGAAGCGTCGAACCATCACCCGCGTTCGGCTCGCGACACGGGCTCGCGGAAGTAGTTGAGGATCAGCCGGGTGAGGTCGGCGAGAAAGCGCTCGCGCGGGATGGGCGGCCGATATTCGACAGCACCCGCGCGGACCCGCTCGGTCACCTCGGCGGTATAGCGCTCGATGACCGCGGCCACGATCGCGTCCTTGTTCGGGAAGTACTGATACAGCGAGCCCGGACATTACTGCCCGGTCCACGCCGATCGGGGCTCGGACCCGATCACCAGATTCCGCCAGCTGACCGGGTTTTGACACCATGGCACACCCGCGCCCGCATGATCCGCCGCGCCCGCCACATCGACCCCATGTGGGACCGCAACACCAGAATCGCGCGCTACCTCGCCGCCCGTGCCGGAATCCACGGCACCCCGTTCGACCACCACGACAGCACCGTCGACACCGCGCGCCGCCCGGTCTGATCGGTCAGCCCTGGGAGCCGACGATGCCCAGGTACACGACCATCAGCGTGAACAGGAACCAGCCCACGCCCTGCCAGATCGGCCACGCCCGCCCGGCCCGCCACGCCCGGTACGCGAGCACCAGCGCGAGGATGCCGCCGGCGAGCAGGACCCCGCCCGGCACCAGGCCCACGACCACCTTCGAGGTGCCGTCGCACAGCACCGACCCCGCGTTCAGGCACCGATCCCGGGCCGAGGCCCACACCAGCACGATCACGCCGCCCGCCACGGCGATCCCCAGCACGCTCAGCACGTAGCGGGTCGCGTGCCGCAGCATCTCCGGATCGTTCCACCGCTTCTCCACATCATTGACCATCGCCGCACCTCCTCACCCTGGCGTTACCCGTTCCGCGCTGGATACCACCATGATCGTCCCCGCGACGGCGGCCCGGCACGCCCGGCCGGCCGATTCCGCTGCCTCGATGCCTGACCGAGATCGAGTCGGCGGTGTAGTCGGCCATGGGCGGTCGGGTAGGCATCGTCTGGGCACTGGGCACTGGGCACTGGGCACTGGGCACTGGGCACTGGGCACTGGGCACTGGGCACTGGGCACGATGGGTCTCTTGCGGCGGCAGTGTCATCCTGACCGCATGGGAGGCACCGGATGCTGGGACCTCGCAGGGCGTCGGCGTGTACGCGGCGACATGCCGATCAGGGGTGCGAAGTACGGCATTCTGGCGAAAACCGCTGGCCGAGGCCACTGGGTCGTATGTCAGCATCGAGGCATGCCCCACTGGATTCAGGTGCTGCCCGCCTTCGCCCTCGCCTCGCTCATCCTGGCCGCGCTGCCCGGACCGGCCACCGCGCTGTTCCTGCAGCGGTCGGTGCGCGACGGCCGCGCCGCGGGGCTGGCGGCCGTGGTGGGCAATGAGATCGGCATCTTCGGGTGGACGGTCGCCGGAGGCGCGGGACTGTCGGCACTGCTGGTGGCCAACCAGGTCCTGAACCTGGGCATCCATCTGATCGGCGCGCTCGTGCTGATCTGGCTGGGCGTCCAGGCCTGGCGTGGCACCCGCGGTGATCGCGGGGCCCGCGCCGACGACGCCTTTGGTGCGGCGCTGACCGCCGCGCTGCCCGGCGGCCGCACGCCCGCGGCCGCCTTCCGCGCCTCGCTGATCTCCATCGCGGCCAACCCCAAGGCCGCGGTCTTCGGCCTGACGATCCTGCCGCAGTTCCTACCCAGCAGCGGCCCGGTGCTGCCGACGGTGTTCATCCTGGCCGCCATCCAGCTGGTCATCGACACCTCATGGTGCGTCGGCGTCGTCCTGGCCGCCGACCGCGCCGGAACCTGGCTGCGCCGCACCGGCATTCGCCACCGCATCGAACGCGCCCTGGCCGCGATCCTCGTCGCGCTCGGCCTCGGCCTGGCCGCTGACGCCCGCTGACCTGACCCCGCTCACGCTCGACTCGGCTCGCACCTGAACGGGACCGCGCTGCGGCAAACCCTGTGCCCCGCGCGCGTTTCCGGCCCCGAGCGCCTCCCGGACTCGCACCACAGTGCGACCGGCGGGCCGTCGAGGTGGGCGCGGCACGCGGCCACCGGGGTCCCGATGGTGCGCCGCGGGTTGTGGCCGTGCGCTGCTGCGCGCGGGTCAGCCGTGGGAGGCGGCGGGTGTGGTCGGCTCCGACAGGAAGTCCTGCCCGCCGACGTAGACCGTGTGACCCAGCGGCGCGTCGAGGGTGGTGGCGTCGGCGACCGCGGTGGCGAACTCCTCAACCGTCGGCAGATCGCCCTGGTCGCGACGCTCGGTGACCGCATCGGGGTCGCGCCGTTCGAGCAGGCGCACGATGATGGTGCCGTCGATCATGTCGCCGGACACCACGGTGAAACCGATTCCGCGGTCGGCGAATTCGCCGGTCATGGCACGCAGTGCGTCCTCACCGGCCCGCTTGCTCGCGGCGATCTGCTCGTAGCCGGGCGGGGCCTGGCGGGTGGGGGAGAAGTGGGCCTGGTGGCTGGTGACGAACACGATCCGACCGCCCGCCGGGAGATGCGGCAGCGCGAGCGCGGCCAGCCCGGTCTGGGCGTCGCGGTTGAGCAGCATGGCGTAGTCGGGCGCGGCATCGCGCTCCAGGCCGCCGGAGGCGTTGAGCACCAGCACATCCAGGCGGCCGAACTCCGCCACCACATTCTCGACGAGCGCCCGCGCGCTCTCGGGATCCGCGATGTCCGCGCCCGCCACCGAGGCGCTGCCGCCCGCGTCCGCGATCTCGGCGGCCAGCGTCTCGGCGCGCTTGCGCTTCTCCCGGTAGTTCACGACCACGTGGTCGCCCCGGCCTGCCAGCACCCGCGCGGTCTCCGCGCCGATCCCGCGGGAGGACCCGGTAATCAGCACGATGCGCGGTTCGGTCCCTGTCGTCGTAGTCATGCGCGACCTCCATCCTCCAGAGTGCTTCTAATTCAGAAGCACTACATTGGTACTTCGAAATGAGAAGCGCAAGTCAGCCACCGCCCGCCAACAGCCGCGCCGACGACTCGGCCGCCCCGCTCCTGGCCGCCATGGACCTGCTCGGCCAGCGCTGGATCCTGCGCGTGATCTGGGAATTGGAGCCGGGCGCACTGGGCTTCCTGGAACTGCGCCGCCGCATGGGCAATTGCTCGTCGAGCATGCTGTCGGTGCGCCTGCAACGGCTCGCCGACGCCGGGGTCGTGCTCAAGCGCCCCGACAAGTCCTACGAGTTGACCACCGCCGGTACGGAGTTGGGCCGCGCGCTGGAAGGCGTGTGGGAGTGGTCGGAGCGGTGGGCCGACAACCTCGAGGGCACACGCGACACCGACGGCGGGTAAGGGCGCCGCGCACGCGAGGCCCGGTGGCGCCGGACGATCAGGCCCTGTCGCCCGACCCGGTGATGCCGCGCCGGATCTCACCCGGCATGTGCTCCTCGCGCGGTGTGGCGCGGAAGCGCGACGAATGCAGCTGCCAGGGCACGCTCGTCACCATCACCCCCGGCTCGAACAGCAGCCGCGCCTTGAGTCGCAGTGAACTCTGGTTGTGCAGCAGGTTCTCCCACCAGCGACCCACCACGTACTCGGGGATGAACACGCTCACCACATCCCGCGGCCGCGACTTGCGCTGCCGCTTGATCTCGTCGAGCACCGGCCGGGTGATCTCCCGGTACGGCGATTCGATGACCTTGAGCGGGATGCCGACCCCGAAGCTCTCCCAGTCCCGGGCCAGATCGCGGGTATCGGCGTCGTCCACATTGACCGTCACCGCCATCAGCGTGTCCGGCCGGGTGGCGCGCGCGAACTGCACCGCCCGCTGGGTCGCCTTGTGCCAGCCCGACACCAGCACCACCGCGTGCACCCGCCCCGGCAGCATCTCCAGCTCGTCCGGATCGATCGCGAGTTCGCCGCGCACCGACGTGTAGTGCCGGTGGATCAGCCACATGATGGCCACCAGGATCGGCATGGCGATGACCACCAGATACGCGCCGTGGGTGAACTTGGTGATCATCACGACCACCAGCACCACGCCGGTGAAGCACGCGCCGAAGGCATTGATGAAGCGCGCCCGGTGGATTCGCAGCCGCTCGCCGGAGCTCTGCGCGGTCCGCAGCTCCCGGTTCCAGTGCCGCACCATGCCGGTCTGGCACAGTGTGAACGAGGTGAACACTCCCATGATGTAGAGCTGGATGAGCCGGGTGGTGGACCCGTCGAAGGCATAGATGAGCGTCCCCGCCGCCACCGCCAGCAGGATGATGCCGTTGGAGAAGGCCAGCCGGTCGCCGCGGGTGTGCAGCTGGCGCGGCATGTAGCGGTGTTGCGCGAGAATCGAATTCAGCAGCGGGAAGCCGTTGTAGGCGGTGTTGGCGGCCAGGATGAGGATCAGCGCCGTGGTGACCATCAGGTAGTAGAACGCGAGGCTGTTGCCGCCGAACACGGCCGCCGAGATCTGCGCGATGACGGTCTTCTGCGCGTCGTTGTGGCAGTCCCCGGCGAATCCGATGATGTCGCAGGTGTTCTCGGTGACCCGGGTCTTGGTGATCATCGCCAGCGCTGTCACCCCGGAGAACATGGCGATGGCGATGACGCCCATGGCGGTCATGGTCCGCGCGGCATTGAGCGCCTTGGGCTTGCGGAAGGCGGGCACTCCGTTGGAGATGGCCTCCGCGCCGGTGAGCGCGGTGCAGCCGGAGGAGAAGGCCCGCAGCAGCAGGAAGGCGACCCCGACGGTGGACAGCCCCACCTGCTCGGCGTGGATCTCGTAGTGGGCGCTCTCGGCGACCGGGGTGTGCCCGAGCAGGGTTTGTCCCAGCCCGACCACGATGAGCGCGAACACCCCGAGGACGAACCCGTAGGTGGGAATCGCGAAGGCGCGGCCGGACTCTCGCACACCGCGCAGGTTCATGGCGGTCAGGAAGACGATGAACCCCAGATCGATGACCACCCGGTAGGCGTTCAGATCGGGCACCGCCGAGATGATGTTGTCCACGCCGGCCGACACCGACACCGCCACGGTCATCACGTAGTCGACCAGCAGCGCGGCCGCCACCACCAGGCCGGGCAGCGCGCCGAGGTTCTCGGCCACCACCTCGTAGGAGCCGCCGCCGGACGGATACGCCTGCACCACCTGCCGATACGACAGCGCCACGACGGCCAGCAGGACCACCACGCCCGCCGCGACCACCGGTGTCAGGTGCAGGTATGCCAGCCCGCCCAGGGTCAGGATGAGCAGGATCTCCTGGGTGGCGTAGGCGACCGAGGACAGCGGGTCGCTGGCGAAGATCGGCAGCGCGAGCCGCTTGGGCAGCAGGGTCTCGCCGAGCCGATCGCTGCGAAACGGCCGTCCGAGCACGAGTCGTTTGGCTACGTCGATCGGTGAAACCACGCTCCGCAGCCTAGGTCTGAAAACCGGGAGAATCGGAACCCCATGCCGTAGAGAATTCGTAAAGATACCGGACTGTCCGGCCCCGCTGCCTGCGGATTCGAAGACTTGTGCGGTTGATCGAACAACCACCTAGACTGTCTGGGACGTAATCGAGGGATTTGGAGAGGTGACACGATGGGAGACCGGACGGTCGTCGCCGACGTTGCCGACGAATTGGCGCGCCGCGTGGCATCCGGGGAGTACGAGCCCGGTGGTCTGATGCCGTCCGTCCGCCAGGTCGCCGAGGAGTTCGACCTCAATCGCGCGACAGCGCAATTGATTCTGGGCCGGCTGGAATCCTACGGCTTCGTGGACGCCCACCGCGGCAAGGGATTCGTGATCCGCGATGTCCGCGCCGAGGGCGGCGTGGACGTGTACGGGCGGCTGTTCCGGCTGTCCATGCCGGAACCGGAGATCGCCGCGGAGATGTTCGGCAATATCGTCGACGAGGAACGCGGGATCGCGCTCGAGGCGCTGCTCGCCTACACCGGCAGCGAGCGCCCGCTCGATCCGGCCGAACTCAAGGCCGAGATCGACGAACTGGAAACCCTTGCGCGCGGCACGGACCCGGATCCGTACCGGATGCTGAGCATCGAACTCGGGCTGCTGCGCCGGATGCTCACCGCGCTCGGGCTCTCGGTGCAGCGCTCGGTGCTCAACTCGATCGGCGAGATGGTGCTCGAGGTGCCGGCAGCGGTCGAGGCGTACTTCGCGGTCTCCCCGGATCTGCACGTGCTGGTGTGGCGGGCGCTGGTGGCGGTGTGGGAATCCGACGCCGGTCCGAGTCAGGCGCAGCTCGCGCTGTTCGAGGATCTGTTCGGCATGTACCACCGGAAAGTGGTGGCGCGCTTCGAGGAACTGGTCGGTGCGGCCGGATCCGGCGCCGCCGGTGTGGTGGCCGCGACCGCGTGAGTTCGGGCCGACGGGTCGGTCTCGTCTCAGACAACCCCTCTTGGCAGAATTCTCGACGATTTTCAGCGCCCGAATTGGGAGCTATTGACCGATTACCGCGTTCATGATGGTGCCCGCGCTCGTCGCCACAATGCCGCCGACGAGCGCCCCGGCCACCTGTTTGGGCGACTGTAAACCGCTGCCGCTCCACTTTTCCCACGCGAAGCGACCGCCCGCGTAGGTGATGGCGAGGACTCCGGAAAGCAGCACGAACCAGGTGAAGTACCGGACCAGCCGCATCAGCTTGTCGGCCGCGGGTGGGGTCTCGGGCGTGGGATCGACGATCTGCGCGTGCTGAATCTGGGTCAGCAGCTCGTGGGCGGCAATAAGAAACATCTCGGCGCTCTTCCACATGGGGCAATTCACCCTCCGGGGTACTCGCCGGACCCACTGTCACGCAAGGGAAGTCGCGCTCTTGTTCGTCATCGGGCATCGACGCGAACGCAATAGTGCGCGCGCCCGGTACGGTCAGTCCACGTCGTTGTCGGCGGACAGGTACGCTATGGCCGCCAGATACTGCCGGCAGGCGAAGTGCTGGTCGTGCGCGCGGAGGAGGGCGCGGGCCTGGCGGTAGGTGAGGGTGCGTGGTTCCGCCTCGCAGTCACCGGATTGGTCGCCGCGAGCGACGGCGTCGGTGGTACGGACGAGCATCTGCGTCATGGGATGCCTCTGGCCGAGTGGGGGATTGGTGCACCGAGTTTAGGAGCTCGGATCGTGCAGATGCAAGCACATCTGCACGCTCGTTGCGGGTCTCGAGGAGAGATTCCGGCGTCACGTGACCTTTCGGGCATGGGGTCCCGGAAACAATCGGGCGAACGGGACGAACTGACCCGAATTCTCTGTCCCCCCTTCGCAACTTCGCTCTTGAGCATGGGTTTCAAGATCAAATCTGTTGTGTTGCAAAGGATGTGCATGCTCGAGGCCATCGATCATGGGCTACCTGCGTGCTATCGTCGTGCTTGCGGTTGCAACTGTAAGTACATCTGATCGAACAATTGCAAGTACTGGGACCACCGTCTGCGGGCGGTACTGGCAAGGAGTCTGAAATGACGGACATCTCGGCAACCTCGATCGATCGCTCGAATCTCTTGTGGCGCAAGAGCACCTTCAGCAATCCCAGTGGGAACTGCGTGGAACTCGCCCCGCTCGCCAATGGGCAGGTCGCCGTGCGCAACTCGCGCGACCCCGAAGGCTCGCTGATCGTGTACACGCGCCCGGAGATCGATGCGTTCCTGCAAGGCGCGAAGAGTGGAGAGTTCGACGACCTCGCGCGCTGAGCGGTAGCATTGGCAATCGGCGCGGTGGTTCGCGACTAGCCGTTGTGAGTCCACTGCCGGCAAACCCGAGCATCGGAGTGGACCTCATGATCGCAGAACCCCTTGCCCACCTGCAGGCGGATTCCGCTGTCGCCGAACGCGGCCCGACCGCACTGCGGATCGCGGTGGGCAGCCAGCTACGAAAGCTGCGGGAGTTCAACAAAATCACGCGGGAGGCCGCGGGTGAACACATCCGCGGGTCCCATGCCAAGATCAGTCGCCTGGAACTCGGGCGCACCGGATTCAAGGAGCGCGATATCCGGGATCTGTTGACGCTGTACGGCGTTGACGATCCCGGTGAGCGCGAGCAGTTCCTGGACCTGGTGCGCAAGGCGAATCAGCCGGGCTGGTGGCACCGCTACAGCGATCTGCTGCCTTCCTGGTTCGAAACCTATCTGGGGCTCGAGCACGCGGCGAAGTCCATCCGCACCTACGAGGGACAGCTGGTTCCGGGTCTGTTGCAGACCCCCGACTACGCTCGCTCGATCGTTGCCCTCGGGCACGATGTGGATGGGGAGCGCCGCGTCTCGCTGCGCCGGCGTCGGCAGGAGCTACTCACCCGCGATGGCGCGCCCAGCTTCTGGGCCGTGCTCGACGAGGCGGTCCTGCATCGTCCCGTGGGCGGGCCGGGCGTCCTGCGCGGTCAGATCGAGTACCTCATCGAGATCTCCAAGCGCCCGAACGTCACCATCCAGTTCCTGCCGTACGGGGCGGGTGGCCACGCGGCTGCGGGAAGCTCGTTCACCATGCTTCGCTTCGCCGAGGCCGAACTGCCCGACATCGTGTATCTGGAGCAGCTCACCAGTGCGCTGTATCTGGATCGCCGTGAGGACCTCGAGCTGTACCGGCAGGTGATGGATCAGCTCAGCGTGCAGGCGGAGCCGCCGGAGCGTTCACGCAAAGAGCTGGCGAAGATTGCCGAGAAGCTCGACTGAGCGCCGCGCGGGGCCATCAGGACCCGCGCCGGCTGCCCTGCGGATACCCCCGCAGACGGATAAGGGGCCCCTCACGGGGCCCCTATCAGCGTGCCGCGAACCGGGCGGGTCTGCGGCACGGCCGGATTCGGTTACTGCCTGATGAAGCTGGAAGCGATCCGCCAGAACGCCTCCGGCTGCATATGGTGCAGATCCCAGTCGTTCACCATGGCGTGTGCCGTGGTGACGATCCGCTCGATGTCGAAATCATACCGAGTGGCCGCTCCAGTGGATTCGACCTGGCGAATGACGAAAGCGGTTGCCGTCTCACGTGAATAGGTTTGCTCCGGCTGACTTCTGTCGGCAAACCCGAGTCGGCTGAGGTTGATTGGCTGGTTCATTCGAACGCCCCTGACGCCAGGCCGACGGCTGACCGTGGGCGAAGAATCGCCGGTGATTCACCGCTCGGCTCTCTGGTTGTCCCCTATTGGTGCCTTGCAACGACGAGTCTATGACCGTGCGTTGCGCAGATGCAAGTACATCTGCAACATCGAATTCGCAGTGTCAGAGTGCTTTTCGGGATGCTATGAGTTTGCGAAACGATGGTTGGCGAAAGGTTGTAATGCGCCCCGAACAGGGCTTTCCCAGTACTTCCGATCGAAAGTTCCGGAGGGAAACGCCTGTTCCGCTTTATCCAGGAATTCGCTGAAGATCAATTATCACCGTGATGAGCCCTGTCCTGGGCCTTCGCAGCTTTGATCCGATCTTGTTCGAGGACCATCAGGCCGATTCCGAAACGCAGGCAGAGCGCCCCGGTGAGCCCGCACAGCACGCTCCAGACGAGCTCACCGTACCCGGCGGTCGTCAAAGTCAATGCGATCGACACGATTCCGGAGGCGGTCAGAATCGGGCCCGGCAGATTCTGGATGGCCCTCGGCCGATAGGGGGTCTCGTCCGGCGGCCGGCCGGTGCCACCCGGCCGATTGCGGGTGCCGCCACGAGGAATGTGGTCGCCGCCCGGCGGAATGTGGGCGACGGGGTACGCGTACGGAGTGACAGGCAACATCACTGTCCTTTCTCCGGAGGTAATGCAGAACCGATAACAAGCGGATACCCGGTCAGGTTCGGCCGAATCACGCGGTGTCGCCCCCTGTACGCAACCACCGCGGCCGCGCGGCGATCACAACAGGCCCGCCCGCACACCGTCGTGGCCGTCAGTGATGCCCAGATCGTCCAGCAGGCTGAGAAACGCGCGTGCGTAGGGTGCGGCCGTGGTCCCGGTCCTGACGAGCTCCCAGTCGACCTGTGCGCGCAACTCCCGGGCGATGTGCAGCAGCCGGGTGAAATCCAGCCGCTGCGGATCGGCCACGGTCAGTTCGTCCACCAGGAAGTCGGCCACCGTCACCACGGGCGCCGCGATCGGCCCGATGGGCAGCCGCTCGGCGCGTGCCAGCAGCGCGTCGGTGACGGGGCGGCGATCGGTGCCGAACACCAGATCCAGCCGCACCCCGCCGTCGTAGAGCGTGGCCCGCTCGGACTCGGTCCCTGGTGGCGGCCGCAGGCCCGCGGCGGACAACAGGAGCACCCCGCGCGGCAGGTCCGACGGGCGCAGCAGCACGTCGACCTCCGGAGGCGTCTCGGTCACCGGACCGCCGCGGGCGTACACCGCGCACTCCCCGGTGAGGGCGCAGGGAATGTCGTTGTCCTGCAGGGTCTGTACGGCGAGGGTCAGGGTGCCGAGTAGCCGGTCGATGGCGCGGACCATGTCGATGGCGTACCCGTGCCCCGGCCCGCTGAATCCGTGAGTCGACCACCCGCCCGACGGGGACTCGATCACCCACCCAGCGGGCCCCGGATTGAAACGGGTTTCACGCCTGTGTTAGCTCTGGGAACAGTGGATTGATCGATTCGAGTGGACGGGAGCCGGTGCCGTGGTGGATGTGCCCGCGTATTTCGACGAGGTGGACGGCGGGTTCTTCCCGACGTCGTTCGCGGCCAGCCAGTGGTCCTCGGCGCAGGTGGTCGGGCCGGCCCTGACCGGCCTGCTGGCACGCGAACTCGAACGGACCCAGGCCACCGACGGTTTCGTGCCGGTGCGGCTGACCGTGGACCTGTTCAGCGCCGCCCGCTTCGAGCACACCACGACGCCAGTCGTGCGGGTGCGCGACGGCAAGCGGATCCGGGTCGCCGACGTGAGCGTGGTGCAGGGCGGCACCATCGCCGCGCGCGCCACCGCCGTGCTGCTGCAGCCGTCCGAGCAGCCGCCGGGGGAGCTGTGGCGGCGAGAGCGGGAACCGCAGCCGCCTTCGCGCGACATCGCCCCGCCCTCGGCGCTGCCGCAGACGCCGCTGTTCAACAGCGGCGAGGACTCGCCGGTGTGGAACTCGGTGCCCACCGACCATGAGAACGCCGACCGCAAGCGCACCTGGCAGAACCCGATCCGGGTGGTGACCGGGGAGGAGCTGAGCCCGTTCGTGCGGGTCGCGGTGGTGGCCGAGGCGACCAGCATGATGACCAACTGGGGCGACAAGGGCATCGGGTTCATCAATACCGATATGACGCTGGGCCTTTCGCGGCAGCCCGAGGGCACCGAGATCGGCGTGGAGGCCGACAGCCACTTCAGCGAACATGGCCTGGCGGTGGGTGTGGCCACGCTGTTCGACCGGATCGGGTCGTTCGGCAGCTGCATGGTGACCTCGGTGTCCAACGCGGGCCGCCAGATCAGCAACGCCCAACTCGACATGGTGATGCGCAAGCGGCTGTAATCCGCCGGCGCCCTCGGCAATCGGTCCGCGAGATCGCGGATCGATGACAGGATGGGCGTGACACGCGGTCCGGTCAGGGCACGGACCGGTCTCGAACCAGCGTCGAACCGACCACTCCCGAGTGTCACAGTGGTGTGTCCCCGTAGGCTTCGCGGACCACCGACTGACCGATCCGTGGGGGTATTGTGCGGAGTCGCTTCCGAAGACTGGCCGGTGCCTTGACGATCGGCTGCTGCGTGATCGTCACGTACTGCGCCGCACCGGGTTTCGCGCAGCCACCCGAACCTGGAACCGCACCGAACCCGCCCGGCATCTCCCTGCCCGACATCCAGCATTGGATCGACCAGCTGCTCCCGGCGCCCGCCCTCCCCCCGGCCCCCGTGGAGTCCCCGTTGGTCGACACTCCGGAGCTGGCACCGGATCTGGCGGCGCTGCGGGCCGCCACCATGCCCGCGCCGATCGGCGATCCGTTCATCGACGACTGGCCCGCCGGGCTCGACGCCGTGGACCCGGGCGGCATGGTCGCGGTGCGCGACGTAACCGCCACGGCCGCACCCACTCTGATCGTGCCGGTGCGGCAGGTGCTCCAGTTCAAATACCGCACCAACGACTCTCACGACGAGCCGTCCTACGGGATCGCCAGTCTGGTGCTGCCGGACGGGCAGTGGACCGGGCCGGGACAGCGGCCGGTGGTGGTCAACAATCTGCCCATCGACGCGCTGGGCCGCGACTGCAACCCGGGATACACACTCGCGCACGGGTTTACCCGGGCCGCCAATCTGACCGGCTATGCCCTGCCCACCACCCAGCTGGCGCTGCTGCGCGGCTACGGCGTGCTCATCACCGACCACGAGGGCCCGCGCATGGCCTACGCCGAGCCGACCGTGGCCGGGCACGCCATCCTCGACGCCATCCGCGCGACCCGCGGCTACCTGCCGGATGAGCTGGGGGAGAGCAAGTTCGGGATGATCGGGTACTCCGGCGGCGCCATCGCCACCAACGGCGCGGTGAAGCTGATGGCCGAGTACGCCCCCGAACTGTCGGAGGTGGTGGTCGGCGCGGCGTTTGGCGGGGTGCCCGCGGACTTCAGCATCCTGGCGCACTCGATGAACGCCAATCTCGCCTCGGGGGTGTTCCTGGGCGCGGTGTTCGGGATCGGCCGCGAGCGGCCCGAGATCCTGGCCCGGATGAACCATCTGGCGCAGTGGGTGACGACCTCGCAGCTGATCAACAGTCAGTGCAGCGAGGTGTTCGCGCTCCCGGGCGTGCTGCAGCTGCCCATCGACATCGCCGCCAATATCCCCGATCCGCTCGAGAGCGATCTGGCGCACGAGATCTACGGCATCACCCGCATGGACGGCAGGAAGTCACCCGTGCCGCTGTTCATCTTCAACGGCGAACAGGAATTCTGGGTCCCCGCCGAAGGCGCGAAGAACCTCTACCGCGAGCAGTGCGACCTGGGCGTGCCCGCCGTCTACCGCAGCGTCCTCGGCGAACACTTCATCGGCGCCTTCACCGGCTACCCCGAATCCCTGACCTGGCTCGACCAGAGATTGCAGGGCATACCCGCGCCCAACGAGTGTTGAACGCGGGCAGCGCTTCTCACCATCAGCGAGAACCAACGCTTCCGGGGAAGCCCCCGGAGCTTCGTGGAAGGGGTTTCAGGGGAAGCCCCTGAGAGCCCCCGAGAGTTGGGTCTGCGTCACATCGGGAAGAGGTTGTGCTTGCGCGGGTTGGGCTTGCGGACCGCGTTCTTGTCGCGCAGCAGACGCAGGGCCTTGCGGATCTCGAGGCGGGTTGCCGAGGGCTCGATGACCGCGTCGATGTAGCCACGCTCGGCCGCCACCCACGGGTTGTCGATGAGCGCGTTGTAGAAGTCGACCATCTGCTGGCGGACGGTCTCGCGCTGCTCGGGCGGGGTGGCCGCGAGGGTCTTCTTGCCGGTGACGGTCACCATGCCGTCGGCGCCGATGACCGCGATGCGGGCGGTCGGCCACGCCAGGTTGACGTCCACGCCGAGCTGCTTGCAGCCCATGACCGCGTAGCCGCCGCCGTACGCCTTGCGGGTCACGATGGTGACGATCGGGACCGTCGCCTCGATCAGCGCGCGGAACATACGGCCACCGCGCTTGATGACGCCGTTGCGCTCCTCCTCGACACCGGGCAGCACGCCGGGGGTGTCGACGACGTAGACGAGCGGGATGTTGAACGCGTCGCACAGGCGGATGAAGTACGCGCCCTTGTCCGAGCAGGCCGCGTCGAGCGCGCCGCCCAGCACCATGGGCTGGTTGGCGATGACGCCGACCGGGCGGCCGTCCACGCGGGCGAACCCGGTGATCAGGTTCTGCGCGGCCGCTTCGCCGACCTCGAGGAAGGCGCCGTCGTCGAAGATGCGCAGCAGCACCTCGTGCATGTCGTAGCCCTGGCGATCGGAGTCCGGGATGATCCGGTCCAGTTCGCGATCGGAGTCGGTGATCTCCGGCTCCAGACCCGGGTTGATGACCGGAGGCTCCTCGATGCAGCTGCTGGGCAGGTAGCTGAGGTACTCGCGGGCCCAGTTGAGCGCGTCGACCTCGGTGCGGGCCACGTGGTGCAGCAGGCCGTTGCGGGCCTGCACGGCCGCGCCGCCCAGTTCCTCGGCGCTGATGTCCTCGCCGGTGATGCCCTTGATGACCTCGGGGCCGGTGACGAACATGTACGAGTCGTCGGTGGCGACCAGCACGTCCATATTGACCGGGCCGTACACCGAGCCGGCCGCGCACTTGCCGAACATGACCGCGACCATCGGCACGAAGCCCGACAGGTCCTCCTGCAGGCGGCACATGGTGGCATACCAGGCCAGGGCGGTCACGCCCTCCTGGATGCGGGCGCCGCCGGAGTCGTTGATCACCACGACCGGGCAGGCGTTCTTGTACGCGAACTCCATGACCAGGCGGACGCGGCGCCCGAAGGTCTCGCCGACCGAACCGCCCTGCACCATCGAGTCGTGGGAGATGACCACGACCGGGCGGCCGTCGATCAGGCCGCGACCGGTGACCACGCCGTCGCCGTAGAGCGCGTGCGACTGGCCCGGCGAGCGCATGAGCGCGCCCATTTCGACGAAGCTGCCCGGGTCCAGCAGTAGGTTCACCCGTTCTCGGGCGCTGGCGACGCCTTTGGCAAGTCGTTTCTGGATACCCTTCTCACCGGTCGGTTCCTCGGCGATCTCCAGGAGCTTGCGCAGTTCCGCCAGCTTTTCCGCTGTACCCGTCATTACGTAGGTCTCGCCTTTCACCTTCAATGGCCGGGCTCGATCGGTGCCCGCGTAGAGCCGGATCACGACTCGACCGCTCACGGTACCGTGCCCGTCCCCTTCCTAACCAGCGAACGCCGGGCGATGTGCCAGGTCTCGCGCCGGTCGAGCTTCGGTCTCGAGCCGCGCCAGGCCCCGCCCGTGGCGCGAAGTCCGCCGCCGTCAGCGATACACTGCCGCCCGTGAGCTCACCTATAACTGTGCGAGCGGGGACGCCCGAGGTGATCCGGCCGGACCTGGACACCTTCGGATTCTCGGAGTGGCGGCGGACCGCGGTCGTCGGCGCGGTGCTGGGCGGCTCGGTGGTGGCGAGCGTGCTGCGCGGGGGCCTGCGCCCGGCCAAGCGCAAGCGCGCCGCGGCCGAGGGCGTGGTCAACGGTTTCGAGACGCTCGGACCGATGTTCGTGAAGCTGGGCCAGCTCATCGCGTCCTCGCCCGGCGCCTTCCCACGCGAGCTGGCCGACGCCTGCCTGCGCTGCCTCGACGACGTCCCGCCCTTCGCGGCCGCGGACGCGCGCGCCATCATCGAGGCCGATCTGGGCAAGCCGATCTCGGAGCTGTTCCTCGAGTTCGACGACGAACCGCTCTCGGCCGCCTCGATCGCCCAGGTGCACGCGTGCGTGCTGCCCGACGGCCGGCCCGCGGTGGTGAAGGTGCAGCGGCCCGAGATCGCCCGGCGCATGATCGTGGACCTGCGCGCCGCCATGCGGCTGGCGCGCACCCTGGAGAAGCGGTCGGAGAACGCCCGCGTCGCCAATACCCAAGCGGTGGTGCGGGATCTGTACGAGGCCACGGTCGCGGAACTGAACTTCCTGATCGAGGCCGAGAACCAGGCCCGCGCCCGCGAGCATCTGTCGGCCTTCGGCGACAACACCCAGGTGGCCGTGCCCGAGGTGTATTGGGACTTCTGCGCGCCCCGGGTGCTGTGCATGGAGCGCATGCGCGGCATGCCGCTGGACCGCTTCGACGACATCCGCGAGGCCCACCCGGAACCGGAACTGCTGATCCGCCGCCTGGTGAAGGCGTGGATGGAATCGGTTGCGGTGCACGGGGTCTTCCACGGCGATGTGCACGCGGGCAACCTGTGGCTGCTCGACGACGGCCGGGTGGCCATGCTCGACTTCGGCATCGTGGGCCGGATGGAGGCCGAATGGCGCGAGTTCGTGCGCGCGCTGTTCTACGCCAGCTCCATCGACAACGACTTCCGGCCGGTGGCTCGCGCGCTGCGCGCCCTGGACCTGGTGGCCGACGACAGCGGCGACGACGCCACCATCGGCCGTCAGCTCGCGACGGCGCTGGGTCCGGTGCTCTCGGGCAGCCTGGACAAGCTGGATCTGGGCCTGGTCTCGGCGCGCCTGCTGGAGTTCGGCAAGCGCCGCGGCGCGTCCGGCCCGCAGCAGCTGGTGCTGATGGGCAAGCAGCTCGGCTACTTCGAGCGGTACGCGGTGGCGCTCGCGCCCGGGTGGAAGCTCGGCCGCGACCTGTACCTGTTCCGCAATATCTTCCCCGCCGAGGTGGCCGCCAAGGCCGCCGCGGAGAACATCACCCTGCCGACCGACTGACAGCGAACCCGCTCGGGCTGTCGGCGCGTTGTCGGCGGCCTGTCAGCGGCGGCCGTCATCGTTCTCTCGTAGCCGGAAACACCAGTTCCGGCGCCGGAGAAGGAGAACGACGATGTCGAACAAGAACGTGCTCGCGGACCTGATCTCGGGCCATCTGACCGGGGCCCGGACCCGCGCCGAGCGCAGCATGCGGGCCGCCTCGGTGGCCCGCGCCGGGGCTCTGGCGAAGGCCGCCGCCGACCAGCAGGCGATGCCGTCGCACGTGACCCGCGCCGAGGTCAGGGAATTGCGCGCCGGGGCGCGGGCCCAGGCGAAGCGGTTGGTCGCGGATCTGACCGCCAGGGCGTGAACCCCCGCGCGGGCAAGCCTGAGAGAAGCGTCAGGAAACCCTCAGGCTACGACCAGATTCGCCCGGCACTGTGGATGGCAGACAGTGTCGGGCGAGCGTGCGAGGTGCGGAATGGTCGAATTCGAGGTCACCGGAACCACTGTGACGGCCCGGGTCACCGGTGCGCACAAACTGCTCGCGCTGCGCGACCACGTGAGCTTCGACCTGGCCCAGGTCACCGCGGTCGCGCCCGCCCCCGTGGATCTGCGCCCGCCGTGGCTGCGGACGCCGGGGACGTTCTTCCCGGGCGTGATCGCCGCGGGTATCTTCCGCGGCAAGGGCCGCAAGGAATTCTGGGACACGCGTTTCGACGGTCAGGGCGTGCTGATCGAACTGGCGGGCGCGCATTTCACGCGCCTGGTCGTGGATGTCGCCGAGCCGGTCGCGGAGTTGCGGCGGCTGTCGTCGGCCCTGGCGGCCTGAATTCCCCGTCAAAGCCGAATCGCTCGTGCCGCGGACCCGATTTCCGGCGGGCGCGGCACGAGCTGGTCGGGGTGGACTTTTCGGGGGTAGTGGTGGATGGGGATATCAGGGGGTCGGGCAGAGGAAGGCACCGGCGGGCGGCGGGGCGGGGACGATCCGCTCCGGCGCGACCGCGGCGGGTCCATTGCCGGCCGGGGCGTTGGGCGCCACCGCTCCGGGCGCCGAACCGGGCGTCCCGACGTCGCCGGATCCCCATGCCGCGGACGGGTTCATGGTGAATACGGCCGCACAAACGAACGCACTGACGAGCAGGCCGATCGCTTTCTTTTGCGTCATGTCGCACCACGCTACAACCAGCTCAACAAAATTCGTGGTATTGCCGGATCGCCGGAATGTCGCAACCTGCTGATCGTGTACACAGTTGGGTGAATTCCACTGTGGCACAGACAAACTAATCGGTCGGAACGGCATGTTTTCGGACTATCGTGTTATGGACTGTGCTAGACCACGTTTCGGTTACGAACCGGCGTGTCCGGGGGTGTTTCGTCCGCTTCTATTGTGGACTGCCGGAAGGACCCGACCGAGAGGGACGCGCAATGGCTGCTGGACCTGGTTCGAGGATCGCCGTCGCGGCGGCGCTCACGCTGGCGGTTTCCGCCGTGATGACCGCGAACGCGCCGATCAGCGGGGCCGCGGGCACGTGCGGATCGAGCCTGGGGGATTACCGCGGGGAATTCGCCGTCGAGGGTGAACCCGGGACCGTGCTGAGTTTCGACGGAGCGGGCGGTCTCACCTTCCGCAGCGCCCGGTTAGGAAACGGTGAGGGTCTGTACGCGGTCATTCCGTCGGGCGGATTCACCGCCACCCTGCGCATGGCAGACAGTGGTGAAGACGCGGCTCGGCCGGAGAATTCGACCTCGATGGTCAAGAGCACGACCCTCCTCTGTCCGACTCAGGGAACGCAGGTCGGGAGTTTCCGCTCACTGGATCAGAGCAGCCGCCGGTTCGATTATGTGAGGTCGTCCTGAAAATCCGGTGGCGGCAATGATTTACCGGGTGAATCGGAGCGTGATGAGCTGGAAAGGCCGCAGGCGCAGTCGAATTCCCGCATCGGCGGATTCCATGACGTTTTCCTCGGGTAATGGCCGCTCCAGTAGGTCGCAGCGGCGATAACCGGAGTACTCGAAATCCGGTGTGAGCAAAGCGGTTGCGCGACCGCCGCCCGCTTCGTAGAGCCGGATCACGACATCGCCGGAACCGTCCTCGGCCAATTTGACGGCACTGGTCACCACGTCGTCATTGTCGACGGTGAACAGCGGTGCCACGGGTTCGGCGACGCCCGGGGTGACCGGCGGCAGATTGATCCGGTATCCGGAGCGCACGGCATCGGTGATCGAGGCGCCCGGCAGCAGCGCGTGCCGGAAATGGTGTGCGCCGTGGTCGGTCTGCGGATCGGGGAACCGCGGCGCGCGCAGCAGGGACGCGCGGACGGTGATGGTGGTGCCGCCGTCGGGCCGCACCGCGCGGGTCAGATCGTGGCCGTAGGTGGAGTCGTTGACCAGGGCCACGCCCCAGCCGGGTTCGGCCAGGTGGATGAAGCGGTGATTGCAGGCCTCGAACTTGGCGTACTCCCAGCTGGTGTTGGTGTGCGTGGGCCGGTACAGGTGCCCGAACTGGGTTTCGGAGGCGTAGCGGTCGGCGTGGATGTCCAGGGGGAAGGCGAGTTTGAGGAACTTCTCCGTCTCGTGCCAGTCGACCGTGGTGGCGATCTCCAGCGCACCGGTGTCCGGGCGCAGGGTGAGGACCTGCTCGACGGTGGAGGAGCCGAAGGAGCGGCCGATGCGGATGGCGACGTCGGTGGTGGCCCCGGACTCCGCCACCAGGAAGTCCACCTCGGTGAGGTCGGTGACGGTATTGCGATAGAACTGGTCGACGTCCCACGCGTCCCAGGAATTCGGGTAATCCTGGTGCAGCTGGAGCAGATTCGCGGCCGCACCCGGCGGCAGGGTCTCGCGCCGCTGCCCGAGGTCGTAGACCGACACGACCAGTCCGCGCGCGTCGATCTCGACGCGCGTCCGGTCGTTGGCGAGCACGAACCCTCCGTCCGGCCGCTCGGTCACCGTCGCGCCGCGGCCGGGCACCACCGGTCCCGCCCCGCCCGCCGGGACACCCCGCCAGGCGTGCGGGGCGGGGTTGAAGACGTGGGAGCCGGACCGTTCCCCGCCCAGCGCCCATTGCGCCCGCTCGATGATGGCCGAGAGTTCGGCGGCCACCCGCGCGTAAGTGGCCTCGGCCTCCCGATGCACCCACGCGATGGACGAGCCGGGCAGGATGTCGTGGAACTGGTGCAGCAGCACCGTCTTCCAGAGCCGGTCCAGGTCGGCGGCGGGGTACTCGAAATCGGTGCGGACGGCCGCGGTGGCGGCCCACAGTTCGGCTTCCCGCAGTAGGTGCTCACTGCGCCGGTTGCCTTGTTTGGTCTTGGCCTGGCTGGTCAGGGTGGCGCGGTGCAGTTCCAGGTACAGCTCGCCCACCCAGACGGCGGGGTTCGCGTACTCGGCCTCGGCGGCGGCGAAGAAGTCGGCGGGCCGCTCCCAGGTGACCTTCGGTGAGCCCTCGAGGTCACGCAGGCGGGCGGCGCGCGCGATCATCTCCCGGGTGGTCCCGCCTCCGCCGTCGCCCCAGCCGGTCGGGGCGAGGGACCGGTTGGCGCGGCCCTTCTCCTTGAAATTCTTGGCGGCGTGGGCGATCTCGCGGCCCTGCATGGAGCAGTTGTAGGTGTCGACGGGCGGGAAGTGGGTGAAGATCCGGGTGCCGTCGATGCCCTCCCACAGGAAGGTGTGGTGCGGGAAGGTGTTGGTCTGGCTCCACGAGATCTTCTGGGTGAGTAGCCATTTGGATCCGGCGGCCTTGATGATCTGTGGCAGTCCGGCGGCGAAGCCGAAGGTGTCGGGCAGCCACGCCTCGTCGTTCTCGATGCCGAATTCCTCGAGGAAGAACCGTTTGCCGTGCACGAACTGGCGGGCCATGGCCTCGGAGCCGGGCATATTGGTGTCCGATTCGACCCACATGCCGCCCGCGGGCACGAATCGTCCCTCCGCGACCGCTTGCTTGACCCGGGCGTACACCTCGGGCCGGTGCTGTTTGAGGAAATCGTATTGCGCCGCTTGGGACATGGTGTAGATGAAGTCGGGTTCCGCGTCGAGCAGCGCGGTCATATTGGCGGTGGTCCGCGCGACCTTGCGGACGGTCTCGCGCAGCGGCCAGAGCCAGGCGGTGTCGATGTGGGCGTGCCCGACCGCGGAGATCAGGTGCGCGGACGGCACGGCCGGGCGCGCGAGCACCTCGGTCAGGCAGGCGCGGGCGGCGCTCGCCCCGGCGTTGACGTCCTGCAGGTCGATGGCGTCGAGGGCGCGTTCGATGGCCCGTACGATGTCGTAGCGGCGGGCGGGGTCCTCGGGCATCTCGTGCATGAGCTCGCCGAGCACCTCGAGATCCTGGACCAGCTGCCACACGTCGTCATCGAAGACGACGAGATCCATTCGACCCAAACGGTATTGGGGATCGGTGCCCGCGGTGGCGAGGTCGCCGAGCCCGGTCGGCCCGAAGAACGGGATGATCGGGTTCGACGCCGCCTCCACATGGAACAGCACCTGTTCGCCGCCGCGCGCCGGGGCGGCGATGCGCACCCACTGATTACGCGGATGCAGCCCCTTCACCGGTGTTCCGTCGGGCCGGTACACCAGACCCTCGCACTGGAATCCGGTCTGGTTCGCGTCGAACCCGAGGTCGATGATGGCCTCGACGGTGCGTCCCGCCCACTCCGGCGGGACCGTGCCCTCGATGGTCAGCCAGCTGGTGCCCCAAGGTGCGCCCCACGGGGTGCCCGGCGCGGTCGGCGTGCGCGGCGCGGCGATCCCCTCGGCCACCGGCACCGGTTCGCCCGGCGCTTCCCAGATCGACACCCGCATCGGCGTCGATTCCGGGTATACGGCGGGTTTGATGCGGTCGAGCACCCGCCCGAGCCTGCCCTCGATCAACCGGCGGTCATCGTGCATAACGGTGGCTCCCATCGGGCGTGGGTGGTGACCGGCGAACCGTTTCTCGCCCGACTCTAGCGGCCTCGAAGCCCGCCTCCGGGAATGATCGGGCCGTCGGCGCGGGCAGTGCGGCTCCGTTGCCTCGGCAAGCGAATGCCGATCAGGAACCAGCGGTGGACCCCTCGGTCCACTTGGCCATCCAGGCGGTGTTCTCGGTGGCGATCACCGATTCGCAGGCGGAGACGAACGCGGGCCAGTCGGCGTGGACTCCGGCGGCCCAGTCGTCGGCGAGAGCGCGGAGGCGGTGGGCGGTGGTGAGGTAGGTCATGGCGAGGTAGTCGTAGCGCTGCGCGGTCAGGTAGGCGGCGACATTGGCGGTGGCCGTGGTCAGGACCGCGACCCAGGGGGCCAGGGCGGTGGGGCCGGTGCCGGACGCGATGGCCGCGGCGGCCGCGACGAGCGCGGTCACCATACCCAGCGCGATCGCGAACCGGCGCCAGCGCGTCGCGTACCGCGTGTATCGGCGGGCCGTCGGCCGGTAGTAGTCGATCTGACCCTGGAGTCGTTGCCGGACATATGCTTCCGGTGTCAGAGCGGGCGGCGGCGGGGTCGGCTGCGGCGCGCCGTTGTCGACGTACGGCAGCAGATCCGCGGCGGCGGTGACGATTTCGGTCATCTGGTGGCGCAGGGCATCGATGCTGGTCCCGGCGCCCGCGCGGAACTCGAAGATCAGTCGTTTGATGCCCTCCGACGTGGCCCGGGCCCGCGTCCACGCCCGGACGGCATCCGGGGTCAGGTACTGGAATCCGACGAAAGCGGCCAGGGCCAGGCACACCGCGCCGACCGCCGCGACGCAGGTCCGTGCCACACCGCCCGAATGCGCCACCGTCGCAGCCGCGGTCGTGCACAGCGCGCCGATGGTGCTGGCCGTGAACGCCGTGATCCGCGCGCGATCGAGGCGGCGCTTGAGCCGGCAGGCCGCCTGTGACCAGCGCAGCCGGTCGGCCCAGAGTTCGGCGACGACTTGATCGTCGGTCCCGCTCATGTACCGGAGTCCGAGGCGCGCGGAAGACCGTCGCATGCCTCGCGGTAGGGGATGTCCGGGGACACCCACTCGTTCCACTGCTTTTGGCTCATGTTCGCGCCGAGCTTGTCGCACAGGCGGTCCGTCCAGGCGGAGGGGCCGGGCCAGACGCTGATTGTCCCCGCCTTGTCGCTAGCGGTCACCAGTTGGCGGCCGTCGGGACTGACGGCCAATGTGGTGATGGTGTCGGTGGGGCCGGTGATCGGCTTGCCGACAGGTAGACCGGAGGCCGCATCCCAGATCCGAATCGTCTTGCCCGCGGCCGCGATCAGGTATCGGCCGTCCGGGCTGAACGACACGGCATTGATCTTCAGCACGGGGTCTCCTATCGGATCGCCGATGACCTTGCGTGAGTCGACATCGAACAGGCGGATGGATTCCTGGCTCGCCGTGGCGAGTCGTTGGCCATCGGGGCTGAACGCGAGCATCGTCGGCGCGTCGGTGTCGGAAAACGGCTCGCCGATCTGACGGTGGGATGCCACATCCCACATCCGGAGTTCGCGAAGTCCATTGGTCACCATGCGCCGGCCGTCCGGGCTGAACGCTACCGCGCCGACCATCGAATGCTCATCGATCGGAGCACCGAGACGCTTCCCGGTGGTCGGATCCCACAGGTAGACACTGAAGTCCAATGACGGTGATCTCGGGTCGTGCACCCGGTGCCCCTCATCGGGGATTTTCGGTATCACGCCGCCGATGGTGGCGAATATCGTGCCGTCCGGGCTCAGTGCCGTCGCGGCGACGGATTTCTGACCTTCAGAATCCCATTTGTTCAGTGGTGCACCGGTTTTGGAGTCGAAGGTCGCGAGGATATATGTGAAGTCCAAGTCATCGAATGTCGTCACGACGCGATCGGAAGGCGCTGTGATTCCGGCTTCGTAGGCGAGGATCCGGTTGCCGTCCGGACTGAAGTACGCATTGAAGGGAAACACCGGGTCGGTAGGAATAGTCGTTCGCAGCGCTCCTGTGCCTGTATCCCACACGCGAATGACGCCGGGGGCACTCGAATCCGGATCGCGCCGAGAGCCGGCGGACACGAGGCGAGTGCCATCCGCGCTGTAGCGAACCGACAGAACCGCGTCATCGTCCTCGGTCAAGACGGTGCCGATGGTGGCGGCCGCATCGGCGTCCCATACCCGGACGCTGTGATCGCCACCCGACAGCACATGGCGCCCGTCGCTGCTGAAACCCACGCCGCTGACCCTGTCGCGATGCCCGACCAGAGGGTGGCCGATCGGCTGGCGGGATACGGCATTCCACACCTGGATCGATCCGTCGGAGCTGCCGGACGCCACGCGGCGCCCATCCGCACTGAATGCCACGGCTTCCACGCTGTCACCGTGGCCGCTCAGCGCCTCACCGGCCGGTTGCAAGGTTGTTGCGTCCCAGAAGTGAACGAGTCGGTCGGTACCCCCGGAGACGATCAGACTGCCGCTCGGATCGGCCGCGACAGCGAATTGGGAGTTGTACTTCTGATCGGGTGTTCGCGCGACCACGTTGCCCGTCTCCATGTCCCACATCGCCAGTCCGGAATCTGCCGTGGCGACCAGGCGGGTTCCTCCGGACGGAAAGGCCATCTGTAGTGGTGCGTCGGTGGTCGGAATCACGCGGATCTGTTGTCCGGCACCGATATCCCAGATCTGAATCGTGTCAGGAAAGACTCCGGCGGCGAGGTGGCGTCCGTCGGAACTCAGCGCGACCGATACGACCGCGGTCTGTCCGGTCCGAAACGGACCAGCGACATGCGAGCCGTTCTGTGTATCCCACACCTGAACAGTTCCATCATTGCCCGCAGAGGCGAGGCGCGTTCCATCTGGACTGAATGCGAGCTTCTCGACTAGACGGTCATGCGCGGTGAATGGTGCCCCCGTGGCTCGCCCGGTGCTGCCGTCGCGAAGCTGTATCTTTCCCGCACTTGCCGAGGCTGCGTGCCGTCCGTCGCGACTGACCGTGAATGCCGTGACGGAATTCTCTGCGGGCGTGTCGAGTATCTTCACCTCGTCGGCCGTAACTGTCAGCGCGTCGAGGACCGCGCCGTCGTCGGCATGCGATCCGATCCGGCGCGCGGCGAGGATCTGTTGGATGGCTCGCGTGTCACCACCGGGCCGGATTCCGGCGAGCATGGCTTGCCCTTCGGAGACCAGGCGCAGGGCGGTCGCTTCGTGCAGCCGCCGATCGGCCTCGTTCTGTGCCAGTGTGGTTCGTACCGCGAAGAATCCGGCGACCAGGGCCGCGATGACGGTGAGTGCCAGGACCGCCCGCAGGATGTGCGTCCGGCGGCGGAGCCCGTCGGCGTAGGCGCGGGCGTCGTTCAGCTCCTTCTCGCGCCGTTGCTGTTCGGCTGCGATTTCGGCATCCTGCCGCTGCCGGGACGCGGCGAGGTACTCGCGCGCGCAGGCCAGCCGATCGGCGAAACCCGGAGTGGCGGCGACCTTCTCGGCCTCGCTCAGCCGGGTGCCTTCGATCAGCCAGGCGTCGTCGCGCCCGCTGCTCTCCCATTCGGTGGCGGCGCGGTCGAGACCGTCGGCGGTCCGTAGATCGGCAGCTTCCTCGCGCAACCATTGGGCGAGGGCGGGCCATTCGCTCAGCAGGCTTTCCAGCGCGACCTCGATGGTGGTCTCGCCGCCGCGTTCATCCTGGACCAGGAGGCGGTGGTCGACGAACGCGGCGATGAGCGGGCGGCTGGCGGCGGGTAGATCGGTCAGTCGGGCGATGCGGCGCAGCGGCTGATCATTGTCCGAGGCGATGGTGGCGAGCCAGGGCACGAAGGCCGCGCGCAGGTGTGCCAGTTGTTGTTGTCGCTCCGAATCATCCTGGGCGAGTATGGAATCGATTTCCGACTCGACCACGTGCGCCATTCCGCCCATCGCCGTGTAGTCGGCGCTGGTCAGTTCGCCGGCGGCGGCGTAGTCGAGGTACAACCGCCACAGCGTCAGGGACAGCAGTGGCAGTGGGTTGGCGCTGTCCGCGCAGTCGGCGAGCAGTCGTTCCACGAGATCCTCGCGCACCGTGAGCGGACTGCCCGCGGCGGTGGCGCGCTCCGCCGGACCCCGGACGACCTCGGCGAACCGCGCGGGTTGCAACGGGCGCAACTCGTCGAATACCACGCTCTTCACCGCGGCGAGGGCGGGTGAGGTCTGCAGCGGTTCGTAGCGATCGGCACGAATGGTCAGTGCGGCAATGATATCCAGGCCGTCGTCGACCAGATGGGCGAGAATCGACTGGAACAGCCCGGCTTCGCGTCCGGCCTCACTGCCGAACAGTTCCTCGGCCTGGTCCACCGGTAGCACGATCGTCGGAGGCACGGTGTCGCTGGAATCGGGCGTTCCCGCCGTGGCGGCGTCCTGTGCCTCCCGCAGCCAGGTGGTGACCCGAGTGGGGTCGGACGCGCAGGCCGCCTTGATCGCACCGAGGGTCGGTTGCGTGAGCCCCAACCGCCGTCGCACCGCGTAGAGGGATGCGGCCAGGCCGACCGGGCCGGTGACCGCCGCCCGTTCGGGGCGGACGATGTCGAGCACCAGGAAGTGCCGGTCGTCGCGCCGCAAGCGGGGGAGTAGTCCGGCCCGCAGGAACGACGATTTGCCGGTGCCCGACGGGCCGAGGATGACGAACAGGTTCTCCACGCGGGAGGTCCGCATGCCGCGCAGCATGTCCAGGCCGCGCACGATCTGCGCGTCCCGGCCGAAGTACACGGCCGCGTCGACCGCGTCGAACGGCGCCCATCCCCGATAGGGCGCCCGCCCGGGGTCACCGGTCGGCGGCCACTCGAAATATTCGGCTCCGATACCCGCTTCCCGCAAACCCCGCCACAGCCGTCGCAGTCCTTCGGTCGCGAATTCGACGGGCGGGCCCCCGGCGACGGGTACCGCCGTGGCCGGTCCGGCGGGGAACAGGTCGAATTGCTGCCACTCCCGGGTCGATTCTCGGCTCACGAATGGTTCCAGGCGGGCGGCGAAGATCCGTTTGTTGAGGTTCTCCGCGGTCCGTAGCTCGGTGCGGCATTCCGGCGAGGAATCCCAGTGCTCCGACAGCAGGCAGATCACTGCCTCGCATCGGGAAGTAGCTCGGACCAGGGCATCTTTCCATCGGACCCCGGGTGCGATCCCCGTGTCGGGATCCAGATCGAGGAAGATCTCATCGGCCAGAGCGGGGTCCTGCGCGACGAGCCAGGCCTTCAGCGCAATGGCCTGCCGGTTGTCCCGGCTGGAATGGCTGAGGAAAATGCGCGCCATTTCCCGAGTGTCGCCGCTTCCGTCGGCGGCGTCATGAGTACCGCATTACTCGGATCCAAGGTGATATCCGCGCACATGCGAACAATCGTTCTGCCGTGCGCGAAACAGGAGTTCTGAGAAATAGGAGCTATCTCCCGGAAACCTCGATGGTGGGACGGATCAGACCGTGGGCGCGGACCGATAGGGGGCGGGGACCGCCTGCCGCAGCAGCCGCAGGACGGGTACGGACAGGATCCCGGAGAGCCGCGTGTACGGCCAGATCGCGATGATCGCCACCACGATCAGCCCGCGCGCCTGATACAGAAGCGGCGCGTGATCCATGCCGGAGGGATTGGGGTGCAGGCTCAGTAGGGAACGCGCCCAGGGGAACAGGGTCTCGGCGGCGCGGTAGCGGCCGTCGGTGGCGCTGCCGTCGAAGGTGACCAGTACGGCCGACAGGAGCGCGGCGCTGAGCAGTGGCAGCGTGAGCCGATCCAGGGGTGTGACCCGGTGCCGCACGTCGGCGGAGATCAGGGGCGGGATAAGGATCAGTGCCACTCCGGCGACGGTGACGGGCGCGGCCACGATCTGTACCGCCGACAGCAGGACCTGGATGTCGTGTTCGGGCCGTGTGTGTGGCCCCGCCGCGAGCATCTCGGCCACCCGCACCGCGAACACCACCGGGAAGCCGATGCGCACAGCCGCGATCCCGATCCGCTGTGCCTTGTCGATGTGCGGGCCGTACAGATAGCCGCGGAAGCCGTCGCGCCGATACCGCCATAGATGTCCGACCGCACACGACACGACAGCGGCGTACGGCAGTACCACCCAGATCGCGATGATCATGCCTTCACCCCACATTCGGTCGGCACCCGACAGCACTGGCCGAGCAACTGTCGCATGCCGGCGTGCGCCGGAGAAAGTGTCGAATCGTGCCAACTCCGCGATCCGGGCAGCGGCCTATTGCCAGAGGTGGGACATCATGTGCGGGTACCGAACCGGCCGGTAGTCGGTGAAGGTGATGTCGCGGACGTGAGAGAAGTCCGACCACAACAGTTTTCCGCCGGGGAGCCGCGCCGGGAGTCGCACTCGCGCCCGTACCCGCCGCAGTTCGTCCTCGGTCGCGGCGCGTGTGGGACCGGCGGTTCCATAGAGCCGAACTCCGGGTGGCGACGGGAAGCGCGCGGTCAGCAGCGCACGGAACCAGAACGGTCCCCGGCCGTCCACCGCCAGCAGGCAGACCCGCGGATCGCGATCCAGGTTGCGGCCCAGCGCCTCGGCGTACTGGTCGAAGTAGAAGCCGGTCGTGTCGTCGCGCAGGAACACCGTGCCGATCGGTGCGATGGACGGCGCGCCATCGGGGTCGGTCGAGGCGAGGGCGCAGTGGGCGGCGCGAGAGACGGTCTCGCGGATGCGATCCCAGTTCTGTTCGAGGGTCAAGACCGGTCCTGTTCGCTAGGGCTGGTGGAACGATTCGAGGGTAGGCGGATTCGCCGGCGCGGCATGTGAGGGCGGTGTGCCGCAATTGCCGGGACAGGGGCGGGTGGGTAGCGCATGATGGCGGCATGGGTTCAGATGCGGCGCGGCGGGCCGTACTCGAGATGGTGTGTGACACTTTCGCGCCGGGGGACGGGGGTGAGGTGGTGGCGGCTTCCGCGTTGGGGGTCGTCGACACGGTCACCGAGTTGCTCGGGCGCAATCCCCGGGAGGCGGAGCGGCGGCAGTTCGAACTGCTCATGCGCGTGTGGGATTCGCGGGTGTTCGGGGCGCTCAATGGGGCGGGGTGGCGCAAGTTCTCGCGGCTCGGCGCCGCGGAGCGGGAGCGCATGCTGCTCGGGATGGCCAACTCCCGGATCGAGCAGAAGCGGGCGCTGTTCCAGGCGTTGAAGGGGGCCGCGGTCACCTCCTACTACCTGACGCCGGGGCCGACCGGGGTGAATCCGGTGTGGGACAAGATGGGCTTCCCGCCCGCGTTCGGCCCGGTGGAGGGCGCGAAACGCGGGCTCAGCCCGGAGCGGCCGGACTCCGACACGACCGTCGTGTGCGATGTGGTCGTGATCGGGTCGGGTGCGGGCGGCGGGACGGCCGCGGCGGTCCTGGCCCAGGCGGGCCTGGATGTCGTTGTGCTGGAACGCGGCGACTACCTCGACGACCCGGACTTCGGCATCGGTGAGAAGGAAGGGTTCCTGAAGCTGTACGCGCCGGGTCCGGCCGCCACCGCCGAGGGCCAGCTGAGTCTGGTGGCGGGCAGCGCGCTGGGCGGCGGCACGGTGGTCAACTGGACCACCTCCTTCCGCACCCCGGACGACGTGCGCGCGGAATGGGCCGGGCTGGGCGCGAGCCAGTTCGCCGAGCAGGAGTACACCGACGCGCTCGACGCGGTGGTGTCCCGGCTCGGGGTGAACCTCGACCATTCGCCCGCCTCGCGCCGCGACGAGATCCTCGAACGTGGCCTGCGCAAACTGGACTGGCACGTCGAGCCGCTGCCCCGCAACGTCCGCGATTGCGATGCCGGAATCGAATGCGGGCGTTGCGGTTTCGGCTGTCGCATCGGGGCCAAGCAGTCGGCGGTCAAGACCTGGCTGGCGGATGCGGCCGCGGCGGGCGCGCGCCTGTTCGTCGGCACCGACGTGCGGCGCATCGAGGTCAGCAATGGCACCGCCACCGGCGTGGAAGCCGTGACGGCGGACGGGCATTCGGTGTGGGTGCGGGCCCGCGCGGTGGTGGTCGCCGCCGGGGCGATCCAGACCCCCGCCCTGCTGCGCCGCTCCGGACTGACGAATCGTGCCATCGGCGACTATCTCCGACTGCATCCGGCCACCGCGGTGTTCGGCGTCTTCGACGAGGAGATCCGCCCGTGGGAGGGCGGCCTGCAGACCCGATACTCCAAACAGGACCGCGACCTGGACGGCCACGGCTACGGCGTCATCTACGAGACCGGGCCCATGACCCCGGGCCTGTCGGTGGGCTTCCAGGCGTGGACCGGCGCGGCCGCGCATCGCGACCGCATGCTGAAACTGGCGAACACGGTGGCCGTCGGCGTCATCACCCGCGACCGCGACCACGGCTCGGTGGAGACCGACAAGCAGGGCGAGGCCGTGGTGCGCTACCGGCTCTCGGCCCGCGACGCCGCCCACATGCACACCGGAATCGTCAATGCCGCAAGCATTCTGGAGGCGGCAGGCGCGCAGCGGATCTTCTCCGGGCATCAGGCGGGCGTCGGCTACGCGCCGGGCGTCGAGGGCAGCCACGAGGACTTCGCCGCCCGGGCGGCCGCCGCCGGCTACGCGCCGGGCCGCTGCTCGATGGGCGCGCTGCACATCATGGGCTCGGCCCGGATGGGCGGTTCGGCCGCGGATTCGGCGACCGATCCCGACGGCGTCACCTGGGAGGTGCCGAACATCGTGGTGGCCGACGCCTCCTGCTTCCCGACCTCGTCGGGGGTGAACCCGATGGTCAGTATCGAGGCGATCGCGTACATGAACGCGACCCGCCTGGCGGCGCGGCTCGCGTAGCCCGATTCGGGGGCGCGGCAGGCTGCTTCGCGTGCCGCGCCGTCCTCACAGCACCGAGCCGTAGGCGCCGACGATCACCTTGTTGATCTGCCCCACGGCCCGGTCGATCGGCCCGGTCGGCTGGAACAGATGACTCAGCGCGAGCCGGACCAGCACCTCGGTCATCGAGGTCAGTTCGGCGTCGCTCATCGCGGGCAGTCCGTACTGCGACCGGATGCCCGCCGAGAGCGCCGTGACCGCGCGGCCCAGCACCGGCTCGGTCTCGGTCATCAGCACCGGCAGCAGGGAGCTGTCGGTCTCCGATCGCCCGGCCAGCACCGCCTTGATCAGCGTGTTGTCGGCGCCGGTCCGCAGCGTGAATTCGGCCGCCGCGGTCATCCCGGTCGCGACCTCGGTCGGATGTGCGGCGAGGCATTCGGAGATGCCCACCAGGAAGGTGTCGACCTCCTGCTGGATCACCACTTCGGCCAGCTCGTGCTTGTTGGCGAACTCCTTGTAGAGCACCGGGCGGCTCACGCCGACCTCTTTGGCGAGCCGCGACATGTTCACCGCGCCCCAGCCCTCGGTGATGACGATGCGCCGGCCCGCTTCGATGATCCGCTCGCGCAGCAACAGCCGCATCTCGGTCTGGAAGTTCGGTGCTTCAACCACGTCCCGATCGTACATGGGCTCAACTTTCGTCTCGTCGTTGACAGACTGGATCACAGTGTATCTAATGAATACAGTTCTTGAGAAAGTGTAAACGCTAGGAGTACGGCAATGACGACGTCTCATTCTCGAGCCGGACGCGGTAGTGAGCCGGAGGCCACGGCCCGCCCGCAGTGGCGTGACCGCAAGCGCTATCTGTGGCTGCTCGGTCTCGTTCCCCCGACCGCCCTGTTCCTGGCGATGGCTCTGGTCTGGGCCTTCAACGAGTTCGGCTGGACCGCGGTCTCGCCGGTGTGGTGGTGGATCGGCCCGCTGATCGTGTACGTCCTGCTGCCGATCCTGGACCGCTTCTTCGGCCCGGACGGCCAGAACCCGCCCGACGAGGTGATGGAGTACCTCGAGAACGACAAGTACTACCGGTACTGCACCTACGCCTACATCCCGTTCCAGCTGCTGAGCCTGACCGTGGCCTGCTACCTGTGGACCGCGAGCGACCTGTCCTGGCTGGGCGTCGACGGCGGCCTGGGCCTGATCTCCAAGCTGGGCCTGGCGCTGAGCATGGGAGTGATGGGCGGCGTCGGCATCAACACCGCGCACGAACTCGGCCACAAGAAGGACGAGCTCGAGCGCTGGCTGTCGAAGATCACCCTGGCCCAGACGTTCTACGGCCACTTCTACATCGAGCACAACCGCGGCCACCACGTCCGCGTCGCCACCCCGGAGGACCCGGCCAGCGCCCGCTTCGCGGAGACCTTCTGGAGCTTCCTGCCGCGCAGTGTGTGGGGCAGCCTGCGCTCGTCGTGGGAGCTGGAGGCCAAGCGCCTGGAGCGGCTCGGCAAGCGGCCGTGGACGATCCGCAACGACGTGCTCAACGCGTGGATGATGTCGGTGGTGCTGTTCGGCGCGCTGGCCGTGGCGTTCGGCCCGGCGGTGCTGCCGTGGCTGGTGATCCAGGCGATCTACGGCTTCACCCTGCTGGAGACGGTGAACTACCTCGAGCACTACGGCCTGATGCGGCAGAAGACCGCCAGTGGCCGTTACGAGCGCTGCACCCCGGAGCACAGCTGGAACTCCGACCACATCGTCACCAATATCTTCCTCTACCACCTGCAGCGGCACAGCGACCATCACGCGAACCCCACCCGCCGCTACCAGATCCTGCGCAGTATGGACGGCGCCCCGAACCTGCCCAGCGGTTACGCGAGCATGATCTCACTGGCTTACTTCCCGCCACTGTGGCGCAAGGTGATGGATCACCGCGTGCTCGAGCACTATTCGGGTGACATCACCCGCGCCAACGTCCAGCCCCGCAAGCGCGCCCGCGTGCTCGCCCGGTACGGGGTGGCGGCGTGATGGCCTCCTACCGCTGCCCGATCTGCGATTACGTCTACGACGAGGCGAAAGGCGCGCCGCGCGAGGGCTTCCCGGCGGGTACCGCCTGGTCCGCCGTCCCGGACGACTGGTGCTGCCCCGACTGCGGGGTGCGCGAAAAGATCGACTTCGAACCGGCTTCCGCTCAGAAGGGACACTGACATGAGCACCGACTTCAAACTCTTCCGCTGCCTGCAGTGCGGCTTCGAATACGACGAGGCGCTGGGCTGGCCCGAGGACGGCATCGAGCCCGGCACCCGCTGGGACGACATCCCCGACGACTGGTCCTGCCCGGATTGCGGCGCGGCCAAGAGCGATTTCGAGATGGTCGAGGTCAGCCGCGCGTGAGCGGGCGCATCGTCATCGTGGGCGCGGGCGTGGCCGGGGCCACCGCCGCGCGCACCCTGCGCACCGAGGGCTACACCGGGGAGATCGTGCTGCTGGGCGCGGAACCCACCGCGCCCTACCGGCGGCCGATGGTCTCCAAGGAACTGCTGGCCGGCGCGGTCGAGGACCGGCGGTCGCTGTTGCATCCCGCCGACTTCTGGGCGGGCAACGACATCGACCTGCGGGTGGGCGTGCCGGTCGAATCCATCGATCCCGGACCGGGTCTGGTGTGGTTGGCCGACGGGACCGCGATCGGCTACGACTCGCTGCTGCTGGCCACCGGCGCCGTGTCGCGGCGGCTGGCGGTGACCTCGGATCGATCCGTGGTGTCCGACGCCGCGTTGCCGGTGCACACCCTGCGGGGCCGGTCCGAGGCCGAAGCCCTGCGGGCGACGCTGGAGCGGGATCCGTCGTTGCTGATCATCGGGGCCGGGCTCATCGGCTGCGAGGTCGCCGCGACCGCACGGGGTCTGGGCGCGGAGGTGACGGTGCTCGACGCCGGAACCACGCCGCTGGAGCGGGTCGCGCCCGCCGTCGTCGGTGACTACATCCGAAAGCTGCACGCGGACAACGGGGTGGCCATCTCGACCGAGGTGCGGCTCTCGCACCTGGCCTACACCGGCAACGACGTGGTCGCCGTGGCCGAGGACGACCGGATCTGGACCGCCGCGGCGGTGCTGGTGGCGATCGGATCTGTCCCGGACACTCGGCTCGCTGTTACCGGTGGGCTGGCCGTGGACGACGGTATCCGGGTGGACGAGCGGTATCGCACGTCGGCCCCGGGGGTGTTCGCCGCGGGTGACGCGGTGAATCGACTGGATCCGAAATCGGGCCGGTACCGCCGCGAGGAGCATTGGAACAGCGCGCAGGCGCAGGGTGCGGCGGCGGCGCGATCGATGCTCGGATTGCCCGCTCTGACCGCGGAGGTGCCGTGGGGCTGGTCGATGCAGTACGGCCGGAACGTGCAGTTCGCGGGCGTGATTCAGGCCGATGACGAGCTGATCGCGCGGGGGAGCGCGGAGTCCGGCGACGCGACCGTGCTGGCGCTGCGCGACGGCCGCGCCGTCGGTGTGGTGGCGATCGCCCGCCCGGCGGAGTTCCGGGTCGCGCGGGACCTGATCGGCCGGGGAGCGGTGCTGGACGCGGGGGCGTGCGTCGACGAATCCTTGCCGCTGGCCGAGGCGATCGTACTGTCCGGACAGTCGTGAGGGCAGACGCCCGCAGTTGAGCTAACACCTCGCTATATCTGAAATGCCACTGGGCCAACCGAATGGTCCGGTGGCATTTCGCATTTGCCCACTCATTGCTGAAATGTGCTGGTAAGGCATGCTATTCGCGCGGCGCGCGTATCTTTCTCCGCTCTTGCGACCCCTGTCAAGGCCCTGGTTATTTCGGTGAAGACTGACACGTCAGTCCGAAATCTGTATTACTGTCTCGGTCAGTCGGAACCGGGTCAACAGAGGGACCGGTCGGCATCGACCAAACAGTAGGGGCTGTGGGGTGGTGAACATTGGTCGAGAAAGTTGTCCGGGGGCCGGAATCACTATGGCAGGCAATCGAATTCGTACTCTCAGGGCTGCGCACGTTTGGCCGCACCATTCAGCTGGCGATCGCGGCATTCCGGTTCCTGATCCTCGATATCATCACACTTCGCCATCCTTGGCGTGACACCCTCCAGCAGGGCTGGTTCATCGTCAGCGTGACCGCGATTCCCGCTGTGCTGGTGTCGGTTCCGTTCGGCGTGATCGTGGCGGTCCAGGTGGGGAGCCTGACCCAGCAGGTCGGCGCGAGCTCGGTGTCCGGCGCGGCCGGCGGCCTCGGCGTCATCCGGCAGGGCGCGCCCATGGTGACCGCGCTGCTGCTGGGCGGCGCGGCGGGTTCGGCCATCTCCTCGGACCTGGGCGCGCGCACCATTCGCGACGAGGTGGACGCCTTGCGCGTCATGGGAATCGACCCCGTGCGGCGGCTGGTCGCCCCGCGGCTGGCGGCCATGATCGCGCTGACGCCGCTGCTGTGCATGCTGATCATCTTCATGGGCGTGTTCACCGGTTACGTGATCGCCGTCGGCTTCCAGGGCGTGACGCCCGGCTCGTACCTGTCGGCGTTCGCGGCCTTCGCCAAGATGAGCGACCTGTGGGTGGCGATCGTGAAGTCGATCCTCTTCGGCGTCATCGTGCTCATCGTGTCGTGCCAGCGTGGTCTGGAGGCCACCGCCGGACCCAAGGGCGTGGCCAATGCCGTGAACGCGGCGGTGGTGATCGGCGTGATCGCCGCCTTCGGCGTGAATCTGGTGATCACGCAGCTGGTGTCGATGTTCATCCCGACGCAGGTGGGCTGATGACCCAGGTACCGGCGAAGTACACCCCACTCGGGACCGCGGGGCGGGCGATCGGCGCCTCGGCGCAGGCGCCCGTGTCCCTGGTCGAATCCCTCGGTCACCAAGCGACTTTCGTCTACGAGGTACTGGCGGCCATCCCGCACACGCTGCGGGTGTACCGGCGTCAGACCATGCTCATCCTGTCCGACATCACCTGGGGCTCCGGCTCGCTCATCGTCGGCGGCGGCACCGTGGCGGTGCTGGCTTTCCTGGGCATCGCGGTCGGCGGGTCCATCGGTGTGGAGGGCTTCACCGCGCTGAACATGGTCGGAATGGGCCCGCTGACCGGGTTCGTCTCCGCCTACGCCAACACCCGCGAGATGGCGCCCATGGTGGCGGCCATCGGTTTCGCGGCGCAGGCGGGCTGCCGGATGACGGCCGAGATCGGGGCCATGCGCATCTCCGAGGAGATCGACGCGTTGGAGGCCATCGGCATTCGGCCCATGCCGTTCGTGGTGACCACCCGTGTGATCGCGGGCGCGATCACCATCGTGCCGCTGCACCTGCTCACCCTGATCCTGTCGTACCTGTCGTGCGCGACCGTGGTGAACGTCCTGCACGGGCAGTCCTCGGGCACCTACTACCACTATTTCGACGCTTTCCTGCAGCCCGGCGACGTAGTCGCCTCGCTGATCAAGGCGACGATCTTCGTGGTCACCATCATTCTCATCCACGGCTACCAGGGCTTCTACGCCTCGGGCGGGCCGGAGGGCGTGGGCCGGGCCTCGGGTCGCGCCATTCGCGCCAGCCTGGTGCTGGTGGTCATCCTGGACATGATCCTGACGATCGTGATCTGGGGCCTGGATGTCGGCATCCGGATCTCGGGGTGAAACATGGCCGTCTTCAAGGATCATTCCGGCCGTAGCGCCGGACCGTGGCTGCTGCGATTGCGCGGCCTGGTGGTCGCCGTCGTCCTCGTCACTGTGACGATTGTCGTGAGTTCTTATGCCCGAGGCTCTTTCGCGGATCGGTTCGAGGTTACCGTCGATGCGGCGACCCTCGGCGAGGGGCTGGCGCCGGGAGCGGAGGTGAAATTCCGCGGGTACGCGATCGGGACGGTGTCGACCGTCGAGACCGTGGGCTACGGGCATCAGCGCATCGGATTGCGGATCGACCGGCGACAGGCCGACGCGCTGACCGACGATGTCACGGCGCGGTTCACCTCGTCGAACGTGTTCGGTTCCAGCGCCATCGAATTGGTGCCCGGCACCGACGGCAAAAGGTTGCGTGAGCACGCCGTGCTCCAGATCGGGGCGGGCGCCACCAATGCCACCGTCGCCGGAGTGTTCCGGCGGGCGGCGCGCCTGACCCAGGTGCTGGATTCGGCGGCCGTGCACCGGCTGTTCGATCTGATGCTCGACAATGCCGCCGGCATGGGCCCGGTCCTGCGGTCGTTCTTCGAGACCGCGCGCACCCTGGCCGACGGACAGCAGAACAGTCTCGCGCACTACCTGCGCATCGGCGGCGACATGACCGGCGCGTTCGGGGACGTGACGCCCGCGGCCGGGCACGCCATCCTGGCGGTGCTCGAGCAGAGCGCCTACTTCGGGGATCCGGAGAACCGGGCGCGCACCAACCGTTCCACCCACGGCGTCGACGACGCGGTGCTGGTGGGCATCTCGAATCTGCTGCAGCAGAACAACCCGGAGCTGGAGAAGGTCCTCGACGGCATTCTCGACGTGGCGGTGCCGATCAGCGTGTCCGTGGGCTCGGTGGCCGCGGCCCACAATCGGGTCCCGAATCTGCTGCGGGCCATGGACGGGGCGTTCCCGGTGGTCGACGGCCGGGTGCGGCTGCAGGTCGAGCTGATCGCGAAAACCATGCCGTACCTGGCGGATTCGCTCGGGGGAGGGGCCAAATGAGCGAGGTCACCAGGTCGGCCCTCAAACTGGTCGCGTTCCTGCTGGTCGTGGCCGGGTGCACCACCTTCATCGTGACCGCGCTGCGGACGCCGATCCCCGGCGACAAGGTCACCTACGACGCGGTGTTCACCGATGTGTCGGGCCTGTTCGCCGGGGACTCGGTGCGCATGTCCGGTGTCGCGGTCGGGAAGGTGGAGACGGTGTCGCTGGACGGCAGCCGGGCACGGGTGCACTTCACGGTGGACCGGGAGCGGCCGGTGTACGACAACACCAAGGCCGCGGTGCGATACCAGAACCTCATCGGTCAGCGGTACGTCGAACTGCTCACCGAGGGGCCGGGGCGCACGAAAATAGCCGCCGGGACGACGATCCCGGTCGAGCGCACCATCCCGAGCTTCGATGTGTCCAAGCTGTTCAACGGCTTCAAGCCGATGTTCGACACGCTCGATCCCGCGCAGCTCAACCAGCTCGGCACCAACCTGCTGCGCGTCATCCAGGGTGACGGGTCCGGGATCGGGCCGGTGCTCGCGGACGTGGACACGCTCACCAAGCACGCCCGTAACAGCGAGGCCGTGATCGTGCTGCTCATCCGCAATCTGGGCGTGGTCGCCGACGCCATCGGCGGCAAGTCGAAGGCGGTCGGCGACCTGGTGCAGCAGCTCTCGGGCATCCTGCACCAGTTCACCGCCAAGACCCAGGCCATGCTGAGCGCGGTCGACACCGCGAAAACCCTGCTGGCGCCGGTGGTGCCGCTGCTGGAGGAGACCCGCGACGCCTACGACACCGCCTACGGTCCGGTCGACGGACTGCTCCGGCGGCTGGTGCCCCAGACCGACGAGCTGACCCAGATCCTGGCTCTCGCACCGCAATTGGTGACCGGGCTGAATCAGACGGTCCCCGGGCAGGGGTCCAAGCCGCGCATCACCTGCTCCCACGGTGAGGCCGCGCTGCCCGCGGTAGCCGGTGTCATCCTGTCCAACCAGAACCTGGTGGTGTGCAACTGATGAAAGCGTTGATCGCCCGGATGGGCGAGCTGATCCGGGACGTGCTCACCGGTCGCGGGGACCAGAACACGCAATTGCGCTGGGGTATCGCCGGTGTCGTGGTGTGCGTGATCGCGCTGGCCGTCGCGGGCGCGGTGTACGTGATCCCGTTCGGGCAGCGCACCTACGTCGCCGACTTCCGGATGTCGGGCGGGGCCCGGCCGGGCGACGAGGTGCGGGTGGCGGGGATCAATGTCGGCAAGATCCGTGCCGTGGACCTGGTCGGGGATCACGTGGAGGTCGCTTTCACCGTGAACCGCGATGTGCGGGTGGGGGACCGGTCGGCGGTGGAGGTCAAGATGCTGACCCCGATCGGCGGCCACTACCTGGCGCTGGCCCCGGCCGGGGACAAGGACCTGGCGTCGAAGCACATCCCGCCCGAGCGCACCACCACCCCGTTCGAGCTGAGCGACATTCTCGACCAGGGCACCCCGGTATTCGGCAAGGTCGACGCCACCACCATGCGCGACACCATCGGGCAGCTGAATTCGGCGCTGGCGCAACAGCCCGACGCACTGCGCGGGGTGATCGGCAATGCCAACGAGCTCACCGGGCTGCTGGCCGAGCGCACCGATCAGCTCAACAGCGCGCTCACCGTCTCCGACGAGTACATCGCCGCCACCGCCGACGACAAAGCGCTGCTGGCGGATTTCGTGAAACAGCTGGGTACCGTGGCCGACCGGCTCGGCAACCGCAAGAACGACATCGTCAGCATGTTCGCCCTGCTCAAACGGTTCCTGATCGTGCTGCACCGGCCGCTCATGGCCTATGACGGCATCGAGCCGTCGGTCACCCAGTTCGAGCAGCTGTTCTCCAAACTCATGGAGGACCCGAACCGGCTCGACACCGTGATCACCGGAATGCGCGAGGTGATCAACCGGCTCAGCGGGCTGCTGGGCACTCAGGTGCAGGTCAAGGACCCGGCCGCCGGCGTCCGGCTGTGCATTCCCTTCGAAGGCAAGGCGTGCTGAATGAACTGGGGCAGAACAGCACTCGCCGCCGGCGTCGCCGTCGCGGTGGTGGCGGCCGGCGCGGTGGGGGTGTCGTGGGCGACGACCGTCCGCGATCCGAAGCAGAACGTGTGCGCCGAGTTCACCGACACCGTCGGACTGTACGAGGGCAACAGTGTGACCATGCTCGGGGTCGAGGTCGGCACCGTGTCCAAGATCGAGGCGCTGGGCGACCGTATGCGGGTCACCTTGAGCGTCAAGGACTCGGTGAAACTGCCCGCCGATATCGCGGCCGTCACCATGTCGAGTTCCATCGTGACCGACCGGCACTTGGAGCTGACCAAGCCTTACACCGGCGGCCCGCGATTCGACACGGCGACATGCATTCCGATGGAACGGACCAAGACGCCCATCGGGATCAGTGAGGCGCTCGACGCGATGGGCACACTGGCCGGTGATCTGACCGGGGGTGGCGCCGGTAAGCCGGATTCGCTGCTGGATGACACCCTGACCGCGGCCGATAGGGCGATCGACGGGACCGGGCAGCAGTGGAATCAATTGCTGCAGCGGCTGTCCGCGGTCGTCGGTGATCCCGCGCGGAAGGACGCCGCGTTCCGGCGGCTGGTCGACAATCTGGATCAGCTCACCACCATGTTCGTGACCAACTGGCCGAATATGGCGCAGGTGCTGAGCAATCTGCGCAACGGTTTGCAGTTGATCGGGCAGTTCTCGGCCGAATTCTCCGGGGCGGTCGATATCGCGGTCGAATTCCTGCCGGTGATCGCGCGCAATGCCGGGAAATACGATCAGCAGATCTACAGCCTGTTGGATGTGGTGCTGCCGCAGGCGCACACCTTCGTGCAGCAGCATCAGGGCGACATCACCTCGCTGCTCACCGCGCTGCCGCCGCTGGCCGCGCAGCTACCGCAGGCGGGTGCGAAATGAGGCGCGCGGTCGTCCGGCTGCTGCCGGTGGTCACCGCCGCCGCGCTGGTTCTGACCGGCTGCGGGGTGAAGGCCACCGATATCCCGATTCCCGGCACCTACCCCTCCGGCGACACCTATACGGTGCGCATCGAATTCGGGTCGGTGCTGAATCTGCCCGACCGCGCCAAGGTGATCTCCGACGGTGTCGAGGTCGGCATGCTCGACCACATCGAGCTGATCGGGACCACCGCGGTGGCGACGGTGAAACTGCACACCGACGCCGAACTGTCGAAGTCCACGACGGCGGAGTTGCGGCAGTCCACCATTCTCGGCGACATCCATATCGCGCTGGAAGCGCCCAAGAACGCCGGCGGCACACTGCTCGGCAATGGCGATGTGATTCCGGTGTCGCAGACCATTCCCGCCACCAATGTCGAGGACATTCTGCGGGCGCTGTCGAACATCATCACCGGCGGACGATGGTCCGACATCCAGAAACTGGTGACCGACGTGAATGCCGCGTTCCCGTCGGACCCGGCCGAGTTGGACCGGGTCAACCGGGCGGGCCGGGCGGCCCTGCACGATATGGCCACCCACACCGACGAGCTGAATCGCATTCTCACCTCGGCGCAGCAGATCACCGGGAAGCTGGAATCCGGTCGCGGGGCGGTGGATCGGATCCTCACCCTCGGACCGGATCGGGCCGCCGGACTATCGGATGTGCTGCTGGCGGTGGTGAATCTGATCATCAGCGGCGGTCCGCTCGCCAAGAACGCCGGCGACCTGGTGCTGCCGCATCTGGGGGACTTCCGGTCGATCGTGTCGGTGCTCGCGCCGACCGCGGTGACGGCGGGGTACGCGGACCTGACCCTGGCGGCCAACCTCGACACCGTTCACACGCTGCTGAAGGAGAAGATCATTCCCTTCCTGAACGCGCCGGATGTGAAGGTGCGCAATGTGTCCGCCGCCGACGCGCAGGCCGATCAGCTGATCGGCACGCTGCGCGGGATCGGGATGGTGCCCTGAATGAAGCTCTCACTGTCCGGGCCGGTGTCGATGGTCATGCTGCTGGTGCTGACCTTCGTGTGCGGCGGCTACATGGCGGTCGGGGTGCTGAATCTGGATCCGCGCCGCCAGAACAACACCGTCACCGTGCTGCTCGACGGGTCGGGCGGGCTGATGAAGACCTCCCAGGTGACGCTGCGCGGCCTGCCCATCGGCAAGGTGCGTGATATCGGTGCGACCTCGCGCGGGCTGGCGGTCACCCTCGAATACGACGCCAAGTACCGGATTCCGGTGGACAGCGTCGTGCAGATCGCCAACCTGTCCGCGGCGGGGGAGCAGTTCCTCGACTTCCGGCCGACCGGGACCGCGGGGCCGTTCCTGCGCGGCGGCAGCGTGGTGCCCAACCGGCAGGTGCGGGTCGCGACCACCGTCGGGGACGCCCTCGCCAAACTGGATGCCCTGACCGCGCAACTGGATCCGGCCAAACTGCAGAATCTGGCCACCACCGTGGCCGCCGGGTTCGAGGGCCGTGACGCCGAGGTCGCCAACCTCACCAAGGCGCTGGTCGGCACCGCGAATCTATTGCGGGACAAGCGCGAAGCCATCGGGCGGCTGTACTCGAACGTGCAGACCCTCGGTGACAAGTTCGACGGGCGCGCACCCATGCTGAGCGCGGCCGCCGGGGATCTCACCACCGCGCTGCCCGAGCTGCTGCACATCATCGCCGCGTTCCAGAACTACTCCTACATCGGCGAGCACATCTTCGACGATCCGATCGGGCCGCTGGTCACCAAGATCGACGAATACCTGCGGCTGATCGGACCCGACCTCGGGCAGATCGCCACCGTCCTGAAACCCGCCACCAGCGTGATCAAACCGCTGCGCGTGGACGCCGGATCGATCGTGGACCTGCTGTCCACCGCGTTCCCCGGCGACGGCGCGGCGCACGTGGGCATCGAGATTCCTCGCTAGAGAGAAGGCAGACCGTGACCGAGACCGAGCAGACCGAGGCCGACCAGCCCGACGCGGGGGAGACCGTCGAGGAATCTCCGAAGGTGTCCCCGAAGGGGATCGGTGAACGACTCAATCCGTTCGTGGTGGCGGCCGCGGCGCTCTTCGCGATCGCGGCCGTGGTGCTGGGGGTGCTGTGGCACAACGCCTCGGGCGACTACGACGCGCTGAAGTCCCGCGACGCCGATCGTGATCGCGCCGCGCAGGTGGCCAAGGACTACACGCTGCGCTCGCTCACCTACGACTACCGCAACCTGCCCGCCTTCTTCGACGGCGTGCAGCGCGGGGCATCGGATCCCTTGCGCGACAAGTACACCCAGTTCCACGACACTCTCGCCAAGATCATGACCGATGCCCAGGTGGTGGCCTCCGGCGACGTAGTGGGCACCTCGGTGGAGGCCAAGGGCAACGACCAGTACACGGTCACCGTCTACGCCACCCAGCGCACCCAGAACGTGCAGCAGCCCGACCCGGCGACGGTGCCGAACCTGTTGGTGGTGACGGTGGCCGGGCGGGACGGCGAGTGGCTGGTGACCGACTACGGCCCCAAGGACGCCGGTGTGAAGGGCGGGGCCGCGAAATAGCCTCGGCACGCATCGGCCGCCCGCCGCAGCGCGAACTCCCCGCGCGCCGCCGCCGGGAGATCATCGAAGCCGCCTACGAGGTGTTCACCGCGCACGGCTACGAGGCCACCGCCATCTCCGAGGTGGCCGCCCGCGCCGGCATCGGCCAGGGCACCGTCTACCGCTACTTCGGCAGCAAACGCGAAATCCTGGACCACGTCATCGATCTCGGCATCGAGAAGGTGACCGACGCCATGCGACTGCACACCGTGTTCGGCGCGGCCGCCTCGGTGGACGACCTGGTGGCCGCGGTCCGCGCCGCCGTGGCCCGTCTTTACGACCTGCTCGAACGTGAGCCGCGCGTGCTGCGGCTGCTGGTGGTCGAGGCCGGGGCCATCGATCCCGAACTGGCGCACCGCCTGCTCGGCCTGGAGGCCCTCACCGCCTCCCTGATCGCCGCCGAACTCACCCGCGGCCTGGAGGCAGGATGGATTCGTCCCGACATCGATCCGGAAGTGCTGGGCCACACCATCCCCACCCTGGTCGGCCCGTGGCTCATGCGGGAACTGCTGGGCGCGGGCAATCCGGCCATCCGCGATCGCAGCATGACCGCGGTCCTCGCCTACCTCGACCGAACGCTGCGCCCCCTGCGCCCGCCGGCACCCCCGAGCCCGCCCCCATGACCGCTGACCCGCACCGCGACCGACCCCGCCGGTCCCGAGCCGACCGCCGCCGAGCCGAATTGATCACCGCCGCTTACGAACTGGTCGTCGCCCGAGGCTTCCGCGCCATCTCCGTCGACGACATCGCCGCCGCGACGGGCGTCAGTCACGGCACCTTCTACAACTACTTCCCGAACAAACGCGCCATCCTCGACGCCGTCATCGACCACAGTTTCCGCCACATCCGCGACCTCCTCCTGGGCCCCGAAGGCGACATCATCCCCACCACCTTGGATGCCTTCTGCGACCGCTACGCCCGGGTCATCGACCGCTGCTACGACCTGGTCGCCACCGAACCCGGCCTGGTGAACTTCTTTCTCCTGGAAGCCTCCTCGATCGACGACGCCGTCCTCGACCGCTGCCTCCACAACGCCCGCGCCTACGCCGCCGAATCGGTGGCCCGAATCCGCGAGGGCATCGCCCACGGCTACCTCGACCCCACCCTCGATCCCGCCATAGCCGGCGAAGTCCTCCTCTCCCTCCTCGTCTCCGCCCTGCTCTCGGCCCTCCGCGCCGGCGCCGACGGCCTCACCCAACCCCGGGTCCGCACCCAACTCGTCGCCTTCCTCCGCACCGCCTTCGGCGGCCCGGATCCTCCTACCACGGTAGCTTCGGGTTCATGATCGGCGACGACATCGAAGAGGCCGCGCGGTGTTTCGCGCGGGCGGCGCATGGTGGCCAAACATACGGTGGGGCACCGTATTCGGTTCATTTGGCGGCGGTTCGGGATGTGCTGGACGACTTCGGGTTCTCGGGGGATCTGGGGGTGGCTGCGTGGTTGCACGATGTTCTGGAGGACACGGCGGTTACCGGGGCGGAATTGGAGGGGGCGTTTGGTGTGGGGGTCGCTGAACTGGTGTGGGCGGTGACCGGGATCGGGGGGACGCGGGAGGAGCGGAACGAGGACATCTATGCCAAGATCGCGGGCTGTCCGTCGGCGGTGATTCTGAAGCTGGCGGATCGGATCGCGAATGTCGAAGCCAGTGTCGGGACGCGGTGGTTTGCGATGTATGCGTCCGAACAGCAGGCATTTCGGGCACACCTCGGGTCGATTCTCGATGGGGAGAAGGCCGTTGGTCAGATGTGGGCCAGGCTTGAAGGGGTGCTTGCGATGACCAGTCGTGAAGCGACGGTGCGGCAGGTGCTCGAGCGGTGGCGGGGGCGGGAGGCGCCGGATGGGGACTCGATCGTGTTCGGCGACGGAACGTTGGTGACGATGTCGTTGGTGCGGCGCAGGTTTCAGCAGCCTGGGGGCGGGGTTTTGAAGCCGGATGAGTGGTTCTGGCAGGAGGATTTCAGGGCTAGCGCTTGGTCGGCGGTGGAGTGGATCGACGTGGATGCGACGTTCGATTCGGCTGTGCACGGTGGGAGTCGGGCGATGGTGGGGGAGTCGGCGTCGAACGGGAGCATCGGATGGGTTGCGCTGACCGACGATGACGAGGAGAACACGCTGCGGTGGGTCGCGGTGTCGGGAACCTCGAACCCGTTCCACCGGGTCACCCTCGATGCGGACTTCGTGGTCGCTACCACCACCCTGGAACTGACCTGGACCTTCCCCCGGAACGCTCCGCAGGACGTGACGATCGCCCCCGCTGACCCCGCTGTGTTGGCCGCTATGCGGCGCCGCTAGGTCGGAAGGGTGTTGGCGCGGAAGGCGGTCAGGAGCATGGTGGTGAGGTTGTCCAGGTAGGTGGGTTCGGGGGGGATGCCGGTGATGGTGAGTCGCCAGTAGAGGGGGCCCGCGAGGAAGTCCAGGGCGAGGGGGATGTCGAGGTCGTCGGGGAGTTCGCCTCGGGTGATGGCGCGGTGGAGGAGGGCGGTGGCGCGGTCGCGGCGGGTGGTGGCGATGCCGGTGGTGAGGGTGGCGGCCAGGGCTGGTTCGCGGGCCGCTTCGGCCAGGAGGTCGGGGATGATCTTCGAGGCGAGGGGGTGGCGGAGGCCGGCGGCGGCCGCGGTGAGGAAGGCGTGGAGATCGCCTCGGAGTGTTCCGGTGTCGGGGGTGTCGGCGGCGTCGACGGCGATCTTGGTGATGAGGTCGGTGGCCATGGCTTGTTTGGAGGGCCAGCGGCGGTAGACGGCCGCCTTGCCCGCGCCCGCGCGGCGGGCCACGGCCTCGATGGAGAGGCGTCCATAGCCGACCGCGGCGAGCTCCTCGAAGAAGGCGGTGGTGAGCGCCTCGGTCAGGGCGTCCTGCAGGACCGGGCCGCCGGACGTGCGACGCGGGGGATGGGGCATGCGAGACACGCTAACACGAGACGGAACGGTTGCGTATCGCCTTGACCGGCGGTACCGTTCTCGGCATAGACGAGACGGAACCGTTCCGGCTCGATGGATTGAATCCGCCGACCGAAAGACACCACCATGAACACCGTGGCCCCCACCCTCGTCGATCGGATCCACGACGCGCTCGACGCCACCGGCGCCATCGTCGCCGGGATCGGCGACACACAGCTCGGCCTGCCCTCGCTGTGCCCCGGCTGGGATGTCGGATTCGAACTCAACCATCTGGTCGGCGGCCTGCGCGTCTTCGCCGCCGAACTCACCCACACCGATCCCGGCGGCGACCACCACGACGACTGGCTCGGCACCTGCCACCGCACCGCGTACGCCGCCGCCGCGCACCTCGACCGCGACGCCTGGTCGCGCCCCGGCGCGCTGGACACCACCGTCCGGCTCGGCTTCGGACCGATGCCCGGCCGCATGGCCGCCCTGATCCACCTGACCGAAATCCTGGTCCACGGCATCGACCTGGCCGTCGTCACCGGGCAGCGGCACCTCATCGACGAGCGGCAGGCCGACTACCTGCTCACCGTCATGCGATCCATGGACTTCGACGCCTTCCGGCACCCCGGCATTTTCGGCCCGGCGCGGCCGTCGTCCGCCGACGCGCCCGCTCACGACCGGCTGCTGACCTTCCTCGGCCGGTCTACTTCTGCAGCGTGAACTGCATGACGTCGAGGTGCCCCGCGCGGAAGTAATGGGCGCACCCGGTCAGGTACTTCATGTAGCGCTGATAGACCTCTTCGGAGGTGAGCTCGACGGCCTCGGCGTGGTGGGCCGCGAGGGATTCCGCCCACAGGTCAAGGGTTTTCGCGTAGTGGGGGCGCAAGGATTGGATTCGGGTCGTGCGGAACCCGACCGCCTCGGCCTCCCGGGGGACGGTGTCCTTCTGGGGGAGCTGGCCGCCGGGGAAGATCTCCCGTTTGACGAAGATGTGGAACAGGGCGTCCTCACGGGTCACCGGAATCTCGGCGGCCCGCAGGTCGGCGAGGCTGTGGCCGATGATGGTGTGCAGCAGCATGCGGCCACCGGGGGGAAGCATGCGGTGGCAGCGGGTGAAGAACTCGGGGTAGCGCTGTTTGCGAAAGTGTTCGAACGCCCCGATGCTGACGATGCGGTCGGCGGTGCCGTCGAATTCCTCCCAACCTTGCAGGCGCACTTCGGCTTCGGAGATGCCCAGATCGCGTAGTTCGGTGCGAACGTACTCGAATTGGTTGCGGCTCAAGGTGAGTCCGATGACGCGGACCCCGTAGGTGAGTACGGCGCGGATCATGGTCGAGCCCCATCCGCAGCCGACGTCGAGCAGGGTCATGCCGGGTTCGAGCCCCAGCTTGCCGAGCGCCAGATCGATCTTGGCCAGTTGGGCCTCCTCCAACGTCAGGCCCGCGCGTTGGAAGTAGGCGCAGCTGTAGGTCTTGGAGGGGTCGAGGAACAGCGCGTAGAAGTCGTCGGACAGGTCGTAGTGAGCCTGGACCTGCCGGTAGAAGGGCGCGAGCTGGGCCATGGCATCTCTCCCCGGGTGTGGTGACGTCGGAGATATGGACATCCGGACATACGTAGCGGTCGGGCCCGGGGTTCTACATCGCGGACACACCGCCAACACGCCGCGCTTTTCATTCCGAAATTGCCATTCGACCTCAGCGTAGCGACCCCGGCTGCTTTCCTGAAGGGGAGTGCAGCATCGAGTCAGCAAACACAATTCGGAGGGTTGGGGACCGGCCATGCACCGCACCGGACACGAAGAGGTCCATCCTGGCAGGCCGTGGTTGTGGACGATTCTGGTGGGAGCGGTGGTGGTGGGACTGGCCGCGTGGTGGGTCAGACCGCAGTCGTTGAGCTGCAGCACTGCCGCGCCGACGCCGACGGTCGTCACGCTGTCCGCCGCACCCGCACCGAGCGCGGTTACTCCTCAGCAGATTCGAACCGTGGACGCGTCACCGCCCCTGGAGCAGGTCGAGGCCCGGTTCTACGACTTCGGTCCGGGTGTCGCCTGCTCACTGCCGGATCTGCCGCCGGACGGCTATTACGTCGGTGTCCCGACCAGCCGATACGAGGGTTCCGCCCCCTGCGGCTCCTACGTCGACATCGACGGCCCGCTGGGCAGCGTCCGTGCCCAGATCGTCGACCGTTGCACCGGCTGCGGCCCGGACCAATACGACTTGAGCCGTTCGGCTTTCGAGGCGATCGCCGATTCCGTCGACGGCGTCGCACCGGTCAGGATCAGCATCGTTCGCGACCCGAACCCCGCGCCGGAGCTGTTCTACCGCGTCCAGCAGAGCTCTTCGACCAGCTGGATCGGAATCCTGTTCTCCGGCACCGGCAATCCCCTCGCGCAAGTAGCCTTGCGCCCGGATTCCGGCGGCGACTACCGCCCGATGCGCCGGGGCTACGACAACTACTGGACCGTGTCGGGCATCGGCAGGGGCCCGTTCACCGCCCAGGTGACCGACATCTACGGCCATGTCGCGTATGTCCCCGGGGTCGCGATCGAGCCGGGGCAGTTGCGCCGCACCGGAATTCAGCTCTACGACATCACTGCCGAGCCGTCCCCCGCCCCGCCCGAGCCCCCGGCCCCGGTGGTCGTGACCACGGTGGTCGCCGCCCCCGCGCCCTGCACGCCGTAACCCGCCGCCGCGCCCGCGGTATGGCATCATCGAGTGAAACGTGTTCCAGTTCGACCGCCGCGACGGTGTGCCGGGAGGCCCTCGATGACGAACCCCAGCTCGGATCCGACCACGACTGCCGCGCCGCGCCGCGGTCGCCGCCTGTCACCGCGCATCTCCCGGCTGACCGAGGTGCCGCAGGGCGAGATGGTGGAGCTGCCCGGCCGCGGCGCCACCTACGTGGTGGACCTGCCGGGCCCGGCCGCGGATTCGCCGACGGTGCTGCTGCTGCACGGTATGGCGACCACCGCCATGCTCAACTGGTTCCCCTCGCTGCGCGAGCTGAACGCCCACTACCGGGTGGTCCTGTTCGATCAGCGCTGGCACGGTCACGGAATCCGTTCCGAGCGTTTCGATCTCGACGATCTGGCCGACGACGTGATCGCGGTCGCCGACGCGGTGGGCGTCGAGCGCCCGATCCTGGCGGGCTACTCCATGGGCGGCGTGGTGGCCCAGCTGGCCGCGCACCGGCACCCGGACCGGGTGGGCGGGCTGGTCCTGGCCGCGACCACCTACCGTTTCCAGGAGAAGTGGCGTGAGCGCGCCTTCCATCGGGGCTGGTCGGCGACGGCCGCCTTGTTCTCGGAGTGGTCTTTCCGCCGGGCGGAGCTGCGCCGCGACAAACTGCCCACGCTGCCGGAGTCCTCGTGGCCGGTGGGCCGGATGGATCGCTGGGCGATGGCGGAACTGCGGGCCACCAGCGGCTGGGCGCTCGCGCAGGCGCTCGCGGTGCTGGGGCGTTTCGATGCGTCGGAATGGCTGCCGATGCTGAAGATGCCGACGGCGGTGGTGATCACCACGCGGGATCGGGCGCTGCCCGTCTTCCGTCAGCTGGAGATGGCGAAAGCGATTCCGGGAGCGGAGATCTTCCTCGCCAAGGCGGGACACGCGGCCTGCGCACTCGAGGCGGACGTCTTTGTCCCGGTGTTCCTCGAGGCCGTGCAGTCGGTGGCGGAGCGGCTCTAGACGGTAGCCACTCGGTTCGGGCTCAGCCCTTTTCGCGCGCGGCCTTGAGCAGCGCGGTGATCACCTCGGGGACGGCGTCGGCGATCTTGTCCACATCGGGGACCAGTTCCTTGCAGGCGATGAAGCCGAAGTCCAGGTGGCCGTTGTTGGAGATCACGGTGGCGGTCAGGCCCGCGCCGTGGAACACCGGTCCGAATGGATACATCGACGACACCCGCACCCCCAAGAAGTACATCGGGAAGTTGGGCCCGGGCACATTGGAGATCACCAGGTTGTGCACCACCGGGTGGTGATCGGCCAGTTTGAGCGACGAGTACGCCCGCGCGGCGAGCTGGAAGGTGTTGGGCGGGGCGTACTTTCCCCAATCCTGGAGGAAGTCCGCGCCGATCAGGTTGTGCTCCTCCTTGGCCCCGCGATTGTCCTCGGCTATGGCCAGCACCCGCGCGACCGGATCCTCGATCTCGGTGTAGAGCCGGGCGAAGATGGTCGACACCTTGTTGGTGCCCTCCTCGTGGCGTGAGGTGTCGTGGGTGGACACCGGAACCGAGGCCATGAGCGAGGTTTCGGGCAGTTCGTCGTGCAGTTCGAGGTAGCTGCGCAGCGCGCCGCCGACGACGGCCAGCACCACGTCGTTGACCTTCACCCCGAAGGCGGTCTTTATCTCCTTGATATCCGACAACTCGGTCTGTTCGAAGGAGATGGCCCGATGCTGGGTGATTGCCCGATTGAACGGCGTGCGGGGCGCGGTGAACGGCAACGGCATACCGCGACCGCCGGATTCGCGCCGCCGCTGCACCAGCCCGCCCAGAATGCCGACCGTCTTGGGCACCATGCCGACCATGCCGAGGCGCCCCGGCAGGTTCAGCAGCGCCTCACCGGCGAGCTGCAGATCGGTGGGTTCGGCCTCGGTGGGTTCGGCCTCGGCGGGCGGGGTGTAGGTCACGCCCGGCTGCATATCGCACAGGTGCATCATCATGTTGGTGCCGGTGATGCCGTCCACGATGGCGTGGTGGTACTTGGAGACCACCGCCACCCGGCCGTGCGGCAGGCCCTCCACCACCCACATCTCCCACAGCGGGCGGGCGCGGTCGAGGGGGCGTCCGGCGATGTCGGCGGCCAGTTCGGCCAGCCCGCGGTCCCCGGCTCCGCTGGGCAGCGCCAGCCGCCGCACGTGGTAGTCGAGGTCGAAGTTCGAATCCCGTACCCACACCGGATGATCGAGGTTGAACGGGACGGCGTGCAGCCGCCGCGTCATGGCCGGGATGAGATGCAGCCGCCGGCCGAGTTCGGCCTTGAACGCCTCGTGCTCATAGGTGACCCCGTCGGCGGCGGGGTCGAGTATCAGCAATGCGCAGACGTGCAGGAGTTGGGTGTCTGTTTCGAAATAGAGGAAGCTCGCGTCGAGCCCGGTAAGTCGTTCCATACCAACACACTATGAGAACCGGTTGTATTTTGCGTGCGGTTCGCGGTGTGCTCTGGATCCGGTCCGAGGCCGTTTTGTTGCCCCAAAGTTGCACGTAGATAACAAGTTTCATGATGAAACGGTTGGGTACCAATCAGGTGTCTCTCCAGTGGAATTCGTTGCCGCCCTTCCGGCGCATTCTTACCGTGGGTCACATGGTCCGGTGATCGTTCTCTAGTCAATGACAAGAGTCACCGGACTTCTCACAACGATGTGAGAGGTGAGGACGATGGGCGACCGGAAGGTGCTGCTGCCGAGAAGATGGCGTACGGCATGGGGTGTCGCGATCATGCTGACGATCGCAGCCGCGTTCGTGCCACAACCGAGGTCCCACGCGCAGGGCTGCGCCGAGGTGGACGTCGTAGTGGCCAGGGGCACAGGCGAACCCGGCTGGCTCGGCGATCAGATCGGCGACCCCCTCTTCGGTGTCCTGCGGGATCGGCTGCCCGTCTCGATGTCCGCCTACCGCGTGAACTATCCCGCCGACTACAGCTTCGACGTCGGCGCGGGCAGCGCGGATCTGGTGCGGCACTTGACCGTTCGCGCCACCGTCTGCCCCGGTCAGCAGTTCGTCCTGGTCGGCTACTCGCAGGGGGCGGCGGTCGTGCAGGCCGCGCTGGGCACCGGCGTGGTGTCCTGGTACCCGGGCCGCGTCCAGCTGCCGGGCTATCTCGGCGACCGGGTGGCGGCGGTCCTGCTCTTCGGCGACCCCGTTCGCGGCCTGGGCTGGAATGTGCCCGGCGAGTTCCTGTCCCGCACGGGGGACTGGTGCGTGGGCGGCGACCCGGTGTGTGGTTCCGGCCTCAATGCCGACGCGCACGTCGCCTACGGCAGTGATCTGGTGGCCGCGGCCAATTTCGCCGCGAACCACATCTGACCCCGGGGAGGGGAAGGGCCCGGCTCCCGGGCGGTCTCGGCGGACCCGCCCGCGAGACCCCGGAGCGGGGCCCGGGTACCCGCGGTTCGCGGGGCGTCGGGTGTCACGGCACTCGGGGCCTCATCCCACAGTGAGCCGCGGGTATCGCACGAGTCGGCCCGGTGCGCTGTCCCGCACCGGGCCGAACTCTGTGTGGTGCTGTTCACCCGGCCGATCGGGCCTGAATGCCGTTGCCGGGCAGAGTGATTACCAGTTGAGGCCCGGAATCCGGTTGGTGATCCGGGCCGCGGGAGCGGGCAGGCCCATGAGCGGCTGCACGATCGGGGCCAGCGCCAGCAGCGGACTGCGGGAGTCAGGCTTGGCGGTGCTCTCCGCCGCGCTCTCACCACTCGCCGTGGTGGATTCGGCGTCCACCGCCGGGTGCCCGGTCTTCGGCTGCGAGCGCGCCGCCTTGGACTCGCCGAACATCCGGTAACCCTGGTGCAGGATGGCGCGTTTCACCGACGGCATGACCGTGTCCACGAACTGTGCGAAGGTGCCGATCGGGGTGTCGATGCGGTTGGGTCGGTGCTCGAGCGCCCGCACCACGATGTCGGCGGCCTGATCCGGGCTGTGCACCGGGATCGACTTGTACAGGTCGGTCGGCGCGATCATCGCGGTCCGCACCAGCGGCATGCGCACCGAGGTGAAGGTGATTCCGGCGTCGGCGTTCTCGACCGCGGCGATCTCACTGAAGTTGTCCAGCGCCGACTTGCTCGCCACGTACGCGGCGAAACGCGGCACCTTGGTCTGCACCGCGATCGAGGAGATGTTCACGAAGTGCCCGAAGCGGCGCTCCCGCATGGACGGCAGCAGCGCCAGGATGAGCCGCACCGCGCCGAAGTAGTTGACCGCCATGGTCCGCTCGAAGTCGTGCATGCGGTCGGTGGAGTTGAGCACCGAACGGCGGATCGAGCGCCCGGCATTGTTGACGACGTAGTCGACGTGCCTGTGGTCGGCGAGCACCTGCTTCACCAGCAGCTCCACCGACTTCTCGTCGGTGATGTCGCAGACATACGCCTGCGCCGCACCGCTGTCGGCCCGCACCGCGGCGGCCGCGGCCTCGAGGTCCTCCTCGGTGCGCGCCACCATCAGCACGGTCGCGCCGCGCTTGGCGACGGCGTGCGCGGTGGCCAAACCGATGCCACTGGACGCGCCGGTGATCAGCACGACCCGGCCGCCGAGGCCGCCGTGGTGGCGGCGGGCGCGGTCGGGGTCGAGATGGGTGCGCCAGTACGACCACAGCGTCTCGGCGTAGTCCTCGAAGGCCGGGACCTCGATACCGGTGCCGCGCAGGTGGGCTCGGGTGGATTCGGAGACGAAGGTCGACTCGAAGGCGGTGTGCGGGGCGACCTCGGCGGGAATGCCGAAGCGCTCCAACAGGAAATCGCGCACCGTGGGCACGCCCGGCAGGCCGCCGAGGGCGTGCAGCGCGGTGTGCGAGCCCGGAACGGTGCCGATCGCGGTGGGGGCCCCGGCCGCGCGCGCCAGCGCGTTGTAGATCTCGGTGAAGGGCTGCGGTTCCGGGTTGGTCAGGTGGAAGGTGCGGCCGATCAGGCCCGGCTTGGCGATGAGTTCGAGCATGGCCGCGACCACGTAGTCGACCGGAACGATATTGGTGGCGCCCAGATCCGGGATCGGGACCGGCAGCTCCGACGGCAGCGCGCCCAGTCCGGCGATGGCGGGGAAGAAGTAGTAGGGACCGTCGATCTTGTCCATCTCGCCGGTGCGGGAATCGCCGACCACGATAGCCGGGCGGTACACCCGCCAGCGCAGGTCGGCGGCCTCGCGCACCATCTTCTCGGCCTCGAACTTGGTGCGGTGGTAGGGCGAATGCAGGCCCTGGCCCAGATCGAAGTCGTCCTCGAAGAACTTGCCGCGGTGATCGCCCGCGACCGCGACCGAGGACACGTGGTGCAGGACCGCGCCGAGCTCGCGGGCCAGCGCGATCACCGAGGCGGTGCCCCGCACATTGGCGGCGTAGGTGACCTCGGGGTCGGCGGTCATGTCGTAGACCGCGCCGAGGTGGATCACGTGGTCGGCGCGGGGCGCGTCGTCGATCAGTCCCAGATCGGGCGCGGTCAGGTCGCCGACCAGCGGGAACACGCGGTCTTCGGCCCCCCAGCCCGCCGCCATCTCGCGCAGCTTGGCCACCGAGGCCTCCCGCGTCAGTGCGTGGACCACGGCTTCCGGGTCGCGTTCCAGCAGTCCGGCGATGAGCCGCCGACCGAGGAATCCGGTTCCGCCCGTGACGATGTAGGAAGTCATCGTCCCCTCCTTATTACGAACCTGTTGATACCCAACGGGGTTCGTCCGACATGCGTCGGTGGATGCGGACGTTGTGTGATCGGCCCCCTAGCAGAATGTCGGGCCGAGGTAGGAACACCATCGTGCCTAACTGGTCGGTAACTTTACGGTTCCGCGAATTGCCATTCAAGCCGAATAGCCGTTCCGGCCCTGTGTGACTGGTCACCTCGGGGCTATTCGAGTTGGTGTGTGTAACAAAGGGTTTGATGTAACTCGGAGGCGCACTCGGCAATTCACGGGCAACTGGTCAATTGTCCTGAGCGGCCGCTCACTTGTTTCGATTGCGAATTGATTGCGGTTATTCGTTGACGCAACGGACGTCGCCGTCGGCGGCTTGGGTCACGATCGTGAACGGCGGACACTGGCGGAGGTTGCCCCACTCGCCCTCGATGCACGAGTCGTAGGTGTGCGGATCGGAGGTCGGCACGCGGTCGCCGGAATGGCAGCCCGCGCTCACCGGAGTCGCTCCCGCGGAGCCCGCGCCCAGCAGGGGCGCGCTCAACGCGATACCGGTGACAACAATCCCGGTCGCCACTCGACGGCGATTCATCGACCTCCACCTTTCCTCGGTGTTACTCATCAGTAGGTACCGAGTTCAGTATGACGATCGGTCTACTACGGAGTGAAGCCGACAAGAGTCACACTTGCCGCGACCGGGGAACGGCCGCCGTCCCGCCATGATTCGAGTCACACGGGAGGGCGGTGCGGGGTCAGCGGCAGCGGCCGCGAAAGACGCTCAGATCGATGGCCTCGGCCATGGCCTGGTAGCCGGCCGGGTTGGGGTGCAGATTGTCGGCGCCGGCGTAGCGCGGCGCGAGGACATCGGGGTCGGCGGGATCGCGCAGGGCGGCGTCGAAATCGATGACGCTGTCCGACAGGGTCTGGGCGCGGATCCACGCGTTGACCCGCTGCCGCACCGGCCCGGCGAGGGGCAGGGTGGCGATGCCGTCGGAGAGCGCGTTGCCCGCGGGCATGATCGTGCCGAGGTGCACGGCCAGCCCGGCGGCGTGCAGCTGCGCGATCAGGTCGGTGTAACCCGCGACCAGCTGGTCGGCATCGACGCCGATCGGGACGCCGAGATCATTGATGCCCTCGAGGATGATGACGTCGGTGACTCCGGCCTTGGCGATGGCGTCGCGCTGCACCCGGCTCACGCCCGACGGACCGAACTGCGGTATCAATCCGTCTCGGGTGACCCGGTTTCCGCTGATCCCGGCGTCGACCACGGTGAACGGCAGGCCCGCCTGGTCGATGCGGCGTTGCAGGAAGTCGGGGTAGCGGACATTGCGGTCCACCACGCCCGGGTCCTGCGGCACACTCAGGTAGGTCGCGCCGACATAGCCGTCGGTGATCGAATCCCCGAACGCGACAATGGTCGACGTGGTGCCGGGCGCCTGGACGTCGAGGCCCGACAGGAACGGCATCGAGGTGGTCGGCAGCGGCAGCGCCGCGCCGGACGGTTCGTCGGTGGCGTCGCCGGCGAGCGGCAGGCTGTAGTAGCTGGTGGCATTGGCGTTGAAGTGCTCGGTCGGCAGCACCGCCAGCCCGGGCGCGTACACGCTCACCGCCAGCGGTTGAAAGGCCTCGAACGTCAACTCGATCGGATCGCTGACCACCTCACCGGCCGCGGGCACCGTGACGCGGGAACTCCCGTCGAAGCTCACCTCCCGCAGCGTCTCGCCGCGAATCGCCGCCCCGGCGGCCTGCTCGGCAATGGTGACGTGCGCGAATTCGACCGGTACCGGCCGATTCTGGTTGCTCAGATGAATCCGCAGAACGGATCCGCCCAGGTGCGGTGTCGCGACCAGCCGGAACGTCTGTCCGCCCACATGCGCCTGCGGCACCATCGACGGATCCACCGCCCCGAAGGCGTCCGAGGGCGCGGCCATCCATCCGCTCACCCATTGCGGCGCATCGCATCCCGGTGTCTCGGCTCCGGCCGTACCTCCCGGTCCGCCGACCGTCATCGCGGCCACGACCGCGACCGACGCCGCGACACCGGCATTGCGCACACCCCACCCACGAGACGCCATAGCGACCACCATCACCCGACCGAACTGGACATTTCGGCCAACGTATCGGTCGAAGATCAACCGCGTGGCCGATTCCGGGGGATTGATTGTCAGTGTGCGGTGCCCTCTCGATCGCCGGTCGGGGCCGGGTCCGGTCGCAGCGCGGCGAGGCGGGCCGGGTCGACGAGCAGTGCGATGGCGGTGACGCGGTCGCCGGGGGCCGGAACAACCGCAGGTAGAAAATCGGTGGGCAGGTGGGGGAGTGGCCTGTTAGCGTGCTGACCACCGTGACATCAGGCGAGGAGGTGAGACCCGTGCAGACAGTACCGATGTGGGGGCTCCCCCTCGTGGTCGCGGATGGGCGAACGAACTAGTCGTCGCCGGGAGCGCCTCTCCGCGTAGGCAATCCCGAAAGGTGACGACCGATGAACACCAATTCTGTAGATATCCGCCGGGTCGAATCGACTCGGTGGGAAGCCGTCGAGAACGACCGGGTGGTCGCGTGCGGCGAAGTTTCCCGACGGCCCGATGGGCGGCTGTTCGCCAGCATCGACGCGTGGCACGACGACGTCTTCGATCAGATCGCGGCGGCCATGCTCGCCACCCTGCGACGGCCACTGCACACCGTGGTCGACGAGGCCGACGACGGACTGCTGTCCCATTGGGGGCGAGCGGGTTTCGTGACCCGGAGGCGGGAGTGGGAGTACTCGGTGCCCACTGCTCCCGCGACCACCGGACTGGGGGTTGTGACACCACCCCCGGACATCACGGTGGTACCCGCGGGCAGCGCGGAGGAGGAACCACTGCGCATCGTGGACCGGTTCATTCGCGACGAAGTCGAATCGACGATCGGCTGGCAGGAGATGCCCGCCGAGATCCTGTGCGGGCCTGGCGGTGACACCGTGGTGGATCCGAAGCTGTACGTGGCCGCCGCACAGGCCGATCGCTATGTCGGACTGCTGCGCGTGGTCCAGGTGACGCGCTTGCCGCGCATCGGATTGATCGCCGTGCGGTCCGATGCCCGGCGTCGCGGTATCGGCCGGGCCATGCTGTCCCAGGCGCTGAGCGCATTGCACGATCGCGGAATATCCACCGCGACAGCCGAAGTGAACGAGTCGAACGGTCCGGCCCTGGCACTGTTCGACAGTGTCGGCGCGCGCCGGGTCGGCGGCAACCTGGAACTGGTGCTGCGATGACGAATCCGGGCCGGAAAGGAAAGGGCATCGAGATCCAGGGCACCGTGGTCGAATGCCTGCGCAATGCCACGTTCACGGTGGAACTGCCCAATGGGCATCGGGTCCTGGCGCACATCAGCGGCAAGATCCGGAAGAACTACATCAAGATCCTGCCCGAGGACCGGGTGCTCGTCGAGCTGAGCCCCTATGACCTGAATCGGGGGCGAATCCTGTTCCGGTACAGGACCTGACGGGAGAACGGGGCGGCGCTCGGTCGCCGCCCCGTCGACTCCGGGTCTATTGCGGCCGATAGGTGTCCAGGGCGTTGGTGCGGTAGAAGTACTCCGCCTCCTGCTCGGTGGCATCGGTGGTGACGGCCTGATCGATGGTGGTGACCAGTTCGGTGTAGGTCCCCGCCATCGAGTCCACCGGCATGTTGGAGGCGAACATCAGTCGCCGCCAGCCCCACAACGCCACACTCGATTCCAGCCAGTACTCGACCGTCGGCCAGGACAGGTCGCGGCAGATCAGTCCGAACCCGGACAGTTTGCACAGCCACTGGGTCTCCTTGGCGGCCAGGGAGATCGCGTTGTGCCAGGCGGTGCGGGCCTCGGAGGAGCGGCCCTGCGGGAAGCCCAGATGTTCGAGCACCACCCGCAGATCGGGGTAGCCCGCCAGGAAGTCGATCCAGTCCAGGATCTCGCCGGGCTGGGCGACCAGATCGAAGACCGCGTCGTGCTCCTGCAGCCAGCCCACGATGGTGTCGGCGGCGGGCGTGTTCGGCGACAGCCCGGCGAAGGCCCGGATGCCGCGCAGCCGCGGGGTGCGGGCCTGCTGGTCGAGGTGATCGATCAGTTCGTCCGTGGGCAGGGTCGGGTCGATGCCGCCGACCAGGGCGAACGGCCGCGGATCGGCGTCGGCGATGCCGTCGGCCCACCGGGTTTCGGCCAGGTACGCGTGCGGCGCGGTGGTTGCGGACACGTGCACCAGCCCGTCCACCCGGATGCCGCCGAGGCCGCGGTCGAAGTCGGCCGGTAGAAAGTTCTGCGCGATCTCGGGTTTTCCGGCATCGACGAACCTCGCCAAACTCGGGTACCAGGCGTGTGCGCTGGTGTCCCACAGGTGCATGTGGGCATCGACGAGGGGGACGGTGGGCATGTTGGCTACTCCTGGACCATGATGACGCCGCCGCTGACGCTATCGAGCGCGATGGCTTTTGCAGATCCATGAATAGTCGGTCAGCGGGAATTGCGCGACACAATGTCGGCGATTCGGGTGCGGAACGCCTCCGGGGAGAAGGTGGCGGCATGCTTGCGGATGGTGTCGGCGTGATAGGCGGCCGGGTCGAAATCGCGCATGGCGCGCGCGAATCCGTCGGTCACCTCCGCGTCGTTCCCGGCCGGGACGTGCTCGCCGGAGATGCCGGGCACCACGGTGTCCAGCGCGCCGCCCGCGCCGACCGCGAGCACCGCCGCGCCGCAGGCCATGGCCTCCACCGGGACGATGCCGAAGTCCTCCACGCCCGGCATGAGCAGCGCGCGGCAGCGCTGGTACATGTCGAGCAGGACGTCATCGGGCGCCGCGCCGAGGAAGGTGGTCTCCGGGCCCGCCATCGCCTCGAGCTGCTGGCGGTAGCGGCCGCCGCCGAGGATGACCAGCCGCACCCCGGCCCGCTGGGCGGCGGCGATGGCGAGGTCGGGTCGCTTGTAGGGGACCAGGCGGCCCGCGAAGAGGAAGAAGTCCTCGCGCTCGATACTCGGATCGGGGGCGAAACGGGCAACGCGCACCGGTGGATTCACCACCGACGCGGGCAGGTCCCACCAGTCGCGGACCCGATCGGCGACCGCCTGGGAATTGGCGACCACGTGCGCGAGCCGGGGCGCGGCCCGCAGTTCGTTGCGCCGGGCCAGCGCGCCCAGACCGGTCAGCACGGCCTGCCCGGCCCGCCCGCCCGCCTCGCGGGCCCGGAACGCGCTGTCCCAGGCCCAGCGGGCCGGACTGTGCACGTACGCGATGACCGGTGCGGCGGTGGCGAAGGCGGCCTGGGTCGCGAAGGCGTGATGGCTGACCACGACCGCGTCGTAGGCGTTGTCGAGAGGGAGGGCGCGAAAGGCCCTCGGCGCGAACGGGAGCAGCGGGGCGTGCGAGCGTCGCCCGCCGGCCGCGTAGGCCCGCGACAGCCAGGTGTCGCGCACCAGCTCGCTCGCCGGCGTGGACAGCGCGCCCGGGCCGCCCGTGCCGGAAGTCCCGGGGCTCAGTCCCGCGGCCTCCAGCAAAGTGCGGGTGCACCGCGGGTCGGTGATGGGCGCGAAAACCGGTGCGCCGGGCCAGGTCTTCATGAACTCCGCGACCACCGCCTCGGAGCCGCCGTATTCGGTGAAGCGTTCGTGGACCAGCGCGATCCGGGGTGCCGACATCAGAACTCCTCGATCAATCCGCGAGCCGGCGCGGTGCGGCCGTGCGCCGCAGTGCCGGGGCCACCGGCCGCCCGGCGAGCAGCCCCGTGACCGTGCCCTGCTCGAGCGCCTTGCGGTAGGTCGTGGCCGCCGACTGGCAGGCGTCGACGGTGTGGTCGATATCGGCGGCGGTGTGGGCGGCCGAGTTCACGAAGGACTGGCCCAGCACCCCGCGATCCAGCAGCTCCTGCAGGAACAGCGTCCGGAAGGGTTGCGACGGAACGCCTTCCGGGTCCCGGGTGAGGAACACCAGGCACGATGGTCGGCCCGCCACCTCCAGATGGTCGGCGATGCCCAGATCGGCGGCGATGGCGTTCACCCCGGCGGCCAGGCGGCTGCCGGAGGCCTCCATGCGCGCCACGGGATCACCGTCGCGGTAGGCCTGGACGACGGCCCGGAAGGCCGCCAGCGACGCGGTTTCCGGCCCGTGCGTGGTGGACAACAGGAACACCCGGTCCGCGTCGGTGCGCAGACCGCCGAGTTCCATGTATTCGCGCTTCCCGGCCAGCGCCGAGAGCGGGAAGCCGTTGGCCATGGCCTTGCCCCAGCACGACAGGTCCGGCACCACCCCGTAGAGCTGTTGCGCCCCACCGGCCGACCAGCGGAACCCGGTGATCATCTCGTCGAAGATCAGCAGGCAGCCGTACCCGTCGCACAGGGCGCGGACGCCTTCGAGGAAGCCCGGCGCGGGATCGGCCAGGGCCGTGGCCTGTTCGAGGACGACGCACGCGATGTCCTCGCCGCGCAGCACGGCTTCCAGCGATTCCAGGTCGTTGTACCGGAACTTCACGGTCGGGGCGGCCGGGATCCCCGCGTTCATCTCCGTCACGCCGATGAACCAGTCGTCCACCGAGAAGAACGGCTGATCGCAGATCGCGACCTTCTCCCGCCCGGTCGCCGCGCGCGCCAGCCGCACGGCCGCGGTGGTCGCGTCGGAGCCGTTCTTGGCGAACTTCACCATGTCCGCGCCCGGCACCAGACGCAGGAAGTCCTCGGCCGCCGCCAGTTCCAGCTCGGTGGGCCGCGAGAAGTTGACGCCGTCGGCGATGGTCCGCGCCACCGCCTCGACCACCGGCGCGAAGCCGTGGCCCAGGGTCACCGAGCGCAAGCCCATGCCGTATTCGACGTACTCGTTGCCGTCGGCGTCCCAGACCCGGGCGCCGTTGCCGCGCACCAGGATCGGGGCCATGTCCTCGGGATACTGGTCCGCGCCGCGGGCGTAGGTGTGCGCGCCGCCCGGCACCAGTTCGTGCAGGCGGGCCTGCATCGCATTGCTGCGCCGGTAGTCACGCACGGTGATCACCCCCGGCGGTGATGGCCCACAGGTCGTGGTCGCCGCGGTGTCCGTCGAGTCCGGTGTAACTGCGCATGGTTCCCTCCTTGTGCAGGCCCGCGTCGGCGGCGACGGCGGCGGACGCGGTGTCCGCGGCCGCCACGGCCGTACTGACCCGAAACAGTCCGAGCCGGTCGAAGGCGTAGCCCAGCAGTGCCCGGATGGCGGCCGTGCGCACGGCGTCGTCGGCGCGGGCGGGATCGGCCCACAGCTGGATCCGGGCATTGCGATCGAACAGGTCGAGGTCGAACAGCCGGGCGGTGCCGGCGTAGGCGCCCGCGACGTCGAGGACGAACAGCAGACCGGCGGGGGAGCGGACACCCGCTGCGCTGAGGGCGATTTCGCGTAGCCACGCCGTTCCGCTGCTACCGATTCCGTCGGCGGTCACGGGTCCCGCGTTACGCACCGCGGCGGCCCGCATCGGGCCGTCGGCGGGCCGCGCCGAACGCAAGACCACCCCGTCGTGACCGGGCAGCCGCAAGGTCACCGGCCGGGCGGGCAGCAACTGCCGCGCGGCTCGCCACGCCTGCCCGGCGCGATAGCGGGCCTGGACGCCGAAAACCATGGCGGTATCGGGCATTACCGGGTCGGGCAGAGTGTCCTCGGGCCTACCGGGCGGCGCGGGCGGGGTGCGGTGTTCGAGGGTCCGTTCGGTCCACATCTCGGTGAAGCCCTTGGGCGGGATCTCCGCCCGCGTCATCGACCACAGATCGTGATCGGCGCGCGCCCCGCCGACATCGAAGTGCAGCCGCATCCGGCCCTCGCGCACGAACCCGATCTGCACCGCGCCACTGGTGGCGGCCGCGTTCCCCGGCGAGATGGGCGCGTTCACGCGCTCCAAACCGAGTGCGTCGAAGGCGAAGTCGAGGATCAGGCCCGCCGCGATGCCGCCGAAACCGTGCCGCCCCAGCCGCGCGTCGATCCAGATCCCCATCTCGCCCTGCTTGGCCCGATCGTCGATATTGCCGATCTCCACCTGCCCGGCGAAGCGGCCGTCGATCTCGATGACGGTGGCCACCCGATGGCCGGTGCGCGCATTGGTGGCCGCCTCCAGACACTCACGCACCCAGGCCTTCTCGGTGTGCCTTTCGGCCCAGCACAGGGGCGAGGTGTGCCAGAACGGTTCCAGGAAGGCTCGATCCCGCAGCCGGAGCGCCCGCCACTGCGGAAAGTCGGTGTAGCGCGGCAGCCGCAGCAGCAGGGTGCTGCCGTGTAATCGCGCCGGTCCCAGACGCAGTGCCGTCGGCGGCCCGCTCACGAGTGTGGCCGCTGCTTTCCCAGCGACGTGGTCTTGACCGCGCCGTCGGTCCCCACCGACATCCGCCAGTACACCCCGGCCGAGTCCTTCAACACGATTCCCCCTTCGCTGCGATCGGAAAGATAAGCCCCACTGTTCAATACGGCCGACAGCACGGTGCCGTCGCGGTCCTGGACCTGGAAGATGTCGGTGCCGGGCTGGAAGGCCTGTGCCACCGTGGTTCCGGCGAAGCGGGCCCCGTGGATCGCCCCGCGCCCGATCACGTGCCAGCCGTCGGGGAAGGACTTGGGGTCCACGTCCTCGAACGACCCGGAGATCAGGTTGATGGCGGTGCCCTCGGACACGCCCTTGGGATCGACCCGCACTTCGATGGGCGGTGCGTCCAGATCCGGATCGAACTGCACATTGGCCAGATACGGCTGGCGGCAGCGGATCAGGTCCAGGCACACCTTGCGCGCGGCCACCTTGCAGTTGACCAGACCGAACTGGGCGGGTCCGCCGGCCGGGCCGCCGATGGCGAGCGCGGTGTCGGCCCCCTCGAACCACACATTGGTCAGCCACCAGTCATTGGCCGGGCCGTCGACGAAGACGTGCTTGTCGGTGGTGCGGGGGTCGTTGTCGGAGACGAATTCCACATTGGCCATGGCCAATCCGGCATTGTGATCGCCGCCGGTGCCCAGGACGCCGATGCGATTATTGGTGAGCTTCGACGAGGTCACGTAGTTCTGGATGCAGGAGGTGACGATCCCGTAGCCGAAATTGTTGATGTCGGAATTGATGACGGTGGTGCCGCCGGTATTGCGGTCCAGCACCAGTCCGCGCTGCTCCTGGAACCGGGGCGCGTTGTCGCTGAGGTGATTGCCGCGCAGCACCACCGAATCGAAGGTGCAGCGGAAGCACTCCGACAGCCGCACGGCGGTGGCCTTCGGACCCGAGAAGTAGAAACCCAGGCGGGAGAAGCGGACCCGCTGTTTGCGCTGCAATGCGATGAAGGTGTCGTCGCCGTCGTAGCTGATGGTGGTCACATCCGCGCCGTCGCCCAGCACTGTCGCGTAGTCCGACAGCGCCGGGAAGCGGGTGAGCACATACTGACCGGCCGGAATGTAGAGCACCAGCGGACGCCCGCTCACCGCCGCGGCCTTCTCGAAAGCTTCGGTGTCGTCGGCCTTCCCGTCCCCGACCGCGCCGAAGTCCTTCACATTGCGGGCCGAGGGCTGATCGGTGACGTGCGGGGACCGGAACTCGGTGCCGTCCCCGGAATCCCCGCTCGAGCACGCTGCCGCCACCGGCAGGACGACCGCGGCCCCCAGCCCGGCCATGAGCATGCGCCGTCGCCGCACGCCGCTGCTGGTGTTCGCCTCGCCGTCCGGTCCCGCCTGGTCGGACCCCCCGCCGCCCTCGATCACCGCTTCACCAGATCGAGGGGATGGCGGACCAACTCTCCGACGCTCTTGTGCGGCCGCGAGAACACCACGGTCCCGATCATCCGTTTGTTGTCGTGGCCGAAGGTCGCCACCGCGCCGCGCACCTGATTGGAGGTGGTCTGGCCGAGTTCGATCACGCCGATGGTGCCGTCACAGCGCCGCGCCAGCGCGATGGCGTCGGCCGCCGCGGTCACCGGCGCGCACTCCACGATGATGTGGTCGAACTCGCTGCGCAGCTTGGACATGATGTCGGCGAACCGCTCCGAGTCGAGCAGGTCGGGGGTGCGGAAATCCACGCCGCCCAGCGGCAGTACATTGATCCCCACCTCGGGCCAGGGCATGACCGCGACCGATGGATTCCCGTTGCTGCGCAGCAGTTCCGAGAGCCCGGCCGCCGCGGCCGCGGGCGTGCGCCGGGTGGACCCGTGCCCGGTGGTGTCGGCGTCGACGAGCACCACCCGCGCGCCGGTGTCGGCGAAGGTGCGCGCCAGCCCGATCGCCACGTCCGGTTCCGAATGCGGGGACAGCGAGGTCAGTAGCAGGCTTACCAGTTCGGGATCCTCGGTGAGCCGGGTCCGCAGCCGCCGGAGCTCCCCGGCCGCGCCGGGCCGTCCGTCGTCCACGATGCCCAGGATCGGCACCGGGAGAAAGGCTTCCAGCTCGGTGGAGGTGCGCACCCGCCTGTCGAGCTTGTCGCGCACCACCGCCGCGCCCACGCCCAGCATCAGCCCGGCCAGCACGCCGAGGATGTAGAAGCGCTTCTTCTGCGGGGCGCTGGGCTGGGTCGGGGTCTGCGCCTTGTCGATCACCTCGGCGCGGGCCGCGGGCGCCGCGTCGGTCTGGGTGACCTCGAGCCGCGAGACCAGCGCCCGGAACTGGGAGACCACCTCGTCGGTCAGGGCGCGCGCTCCGGCCGCGGTGGAGTCCTTCACCGTGATGACGATGATCGTGGTGGCCGGGGGTGAGACCGCGGAGATGCGGCCGCGCAGATCGTTCACCGAGGCCTTCAGGCCCAGCTGGTCGTGGACGTAGGTGGCGACGGTGACGGAATTGGCCAGGTCGACGTACGAGCGCACCCGCTGCTGTGCGGCCAGCCCGCCCTGATAGGAGTCGTTGACCGAGGTTCCGGTCGCCATGGACACATACACCGAACTCGTCGCCGTGTACTCGGTCGGCAGGGTGCTCGCGTACCCGTAGGCCGCCCCCGTGCAGATCACCACCGCGGCAACGATTATCGGCCAGCGCCGCCGCAGCAGTCGCCAGTAGTCGATCAAACCCATTGCGCTGTCCTCGTTTTCCCGGATGGAACACCGACCCCCGGCGGCTGCTCCACTCGTCTTCGGAATTCACCAACAACCAGATACGCCGTCCAGGCCAGCACCACGGCCTGCAGGTATTTGCCGAGCATCTCGACGGTGCCGAGGATGCCGCGCTCGAACAGCACGGGCACCTCGATCACCGACAAGCCGAGAATGGCCATGGCCAGGTACTTGCTGTAGAGGGCCCGGATCCAGATCAGCAGCAGCACGAACGTGATCGTGACCCCGACCGCCACCCCGAGGTAGCCGCCCAGCACATAGCCCTCGTTGATATTGCCCTCGGCCAGCGACACCTCCACCGTCGACATGTCCACCGACCCGCCGCGCACCTGCTCGGCCCAGGCCGCGCCGGAGCGGAACTTCTCCGCGCCCAGCAGCTGGGTGGGAATCAGACTCTGGAAGGCGTGCACCGCCACCTGCTGCGGCGTGAGCCACGAGTGGGGGCCCGCGAACCAGGCGTCGGTGGCGGCCTCGAGCAGATCGAAGCGACGCAGCATGCTCAGGAACGGGTGCACCACCGCCGGATACTGCGCATCCACCTGCGCCGCTTCGGCTTTGGCGGCGGAATCGGTCTTGAGCGACTGCAGCCAGCCGAAGCCGCCCAGCGCCAGCGCGATGATGCTCAGCACGCCGACCACAGTGCGCCTGGTCCAGCCGGTCATGGCGAAGCGCACGGCGATGGCCAGGGCGGCGCCCATGATCGGCGTCTTGGACTGCACGGTCGCGGTCCACAGCAGTTCACCGCCGACGAGCGCGCCGACCACCAGCAGCGTGGTGCGGCCGGAGTCGCTGCGGAAGAACACGATCAGGCCGACCGCGCCCAGGGTGGCCAGGATGGTGACCAGGTTGATCAGCGGATTAGGGCTCTCCAGTTCACCGGCCTTGCCGGTGGAGCCGGTCGCGTAGGCGGCCAGCCGGCCCAGGGTGCCGACGCCGTAGAGCAGGAACAGGGTCTGGGTGAAGACCGGGTCCCCCGCGAAAGGCGCTGTGCGCGGCGGAATCCGCGGCGGCCGCGACCGAACCCACAGGACGTAGGCGATGATCAGGCCCGCGTAGAACCACAGGCCGAAGATCACCGGCTGCAGCACCGCCGCGATGCCGTCGTCGTAGCCGTACTCGTACAGCCGCGGATCGGGCACATTGTCGCCGAACCCGGGAACGGGTTCGACCCACAGCAGCACCACCGGCCGCGCGATGAACGACAGCGACCAGTGCGCGGTCTGCGCGATGAGGAACACCCGGGCGACCCCGGGCAGGAACATCGCGGCCACGACGATTGTCGCCAGCGCGGCGGCGACCAGGAATACGGCGAACTGAGCGGAGGTCATCACTCTCCCATCACCCCCTTATGTCCGCCGGGCGGGTCGCGGCGTTACCCGCTTGCGGGAAGGTCTTTTTCGCCCGGACCGCGCGGTTCATGCCAGGGCGTCGACGATCTCGCGGGCGCGGTCGGCGTAGCTGTGCGCGCCCGTGACGATGCGGTGGTGCCCGGCCTCGGCGACCTTGGCGGCCTGCTCGGGATACTTGGTGCAGCGCCGCAGGATCTCGCGCAGTTCGGCGGGGCCGGAGAACAGGTAGCACTCGGCGTCGTCCTGGAGCAGTTCGGCGTGCTCGTCGGTGCGTTCGCCGACGAAAAGCCCACCCGCGGCGGGGACTTCGAAGGTGCGACAGGTGTGGGTGTCGCGGTTGTCGGAGTTCAGCAGCACCAGGTTGGCGGTGACCGCGGCGACGGCCGCGGAGAAGTGCTCGCCGTAGACCGCGCCGCCGACGTCCGCGCCGGTCTGCCACAGCGCGCGCACCCGCCGCCAGCCGGGGCCGCGCAGCAGCATGTCCCCGTGATGTTCACGGGCCAGCGAGACCAGGAGGTCTTCACGATCGGGCCGGACCGCGCCGATGAAGCCGAGCAGGAATCGGCGCACCGTGCGGCGGGCGGTGATGTGGTGCAGCGCCGGATCATAAGCACTACGAACGAATTTCACGTGCCGCGCGCCACGGGCGGTGAGCTCGGGCACGTTGTGCCACTTGGTGGTGACGATGAGGTCCCATTCGGACTCGTGTGCCAGGTATTCCGGGCTGGTGTTGTACGGATTGGAGACGTCATCGGGGCTGTAGTGCGCATGCAGACCGGCGCGGGCGCCGAGCAGCCGCTGCTGATCCAGGTGCACGGACTTGAACGCGAACAGCACATCCGGCGCGAATGTCTGTGCGGCGCTGTCGATCTCGCGGTGCAGGGCCTCGACATCCCAGGGTGCGCGGCGGTGGGCGAACTTCGAGTACACCCACGGCGGCGACAGGCGGGCGGGCAGCGTCACCGCGGTGGTGTCGATGACGACCACCTCGTGTCCGGCCTGCCGGAATCCGTCGGCGAGGGAGCGCGCGTTGCTGCCCACCCAGTCATCCCCGACGAAGAGAACCTTCACGCCACATCCCCTTTGGTCAGCAGTGCGGTGGCCGGTTCGATCGGCCCGTCCCGCCGGGCCCGTTCCCGGACCATGAGCCAGCGCACCCGGATGATGTACCACAGCGCGACACCGAATTCCGCGGAAACGGTGCCATAGACCAGGCTCCACACCGAGCCGGTGCGCATGGCCACCACCAAGGCCGTCGCCGCGACGCAGGTGCCGATGATCGCGCCGATCAGCACGCCCATGGTGTCCTGCTTGACCGGCAGGACGGCGGTGGTCACATACGAGGTGATGGTGGTGGCGGGCAGAATGAGGATCTCCACGCGCAGCAGCGAGATCGCGCCGGTGAAGTCGTCGGTGTAGATCAGGTGGATCAGGGTCGGCGCCAGGATCCAGACCGCCACCACCGCCAGGCAGGCCAGGGTCACGCAGCCGACGATCATCTGAATCTGATTGCGCCAGAACTGATCGTCGCCGCTGCGCCGGGCCATGCGCGGCAGCAGGGCGAAACCGATCGGGTCCAGGGTGGACTGGATGGCGCGGACCAGGCGGTCGCCCGCGGAGTACAGGCCCAGCGACGCCGCCTCGAGCACCGCGCCGTAGACCGCGGCCGAACCCTGACCGTAACCGGTGACCAGCAGCCGGGAGGTGAAAATCGGTGCGGCCATCCGCAGTACGGCCGTCACGCCGTAGGGCCGGGCGGGCGGGCCGAACCGGCGGAAGGAATCCCACCAGGTCAGCGAGACCGTGGCGATCGAGGAGATGAGCAGGCACAGCACGGCCATGGACGCGCTCGGGAAACGGGGTAGCAGCCCGACCAGCAGCGCCAGATAGGCGATCCGCCCCACGCCCTGATACATGGTGGAGGTCCCGAACCTGCCCTGGCCGATCAGGAGCCAGTCCTCCGACACCGACCAGAAGCCGCCGGCGAACAGCCCCAGCAGCACCATGTGCAGTTTGGGGGAGACCCCGACGGTCATGGTGGCCAGCAGGGCCGCGCCGATGATGGTCAGGGTGGTGGCGCGGATGGCGAGATAGGTGCCGCGCAGGCGGTTCACCTCGCGGTGGCCCGGATCATCCTCGGGGACCTTGGCGGCCAGGAACGAGGTGACGCCGAGGTCGACCACCAGCGAGCCGATGAAGTACGAGGACATGCCGATGGCCAGCAGGCCGGTGCCGTGCGGGCCGAGCATGCGGGCCAGCAGCGGGACCGTGACCAGGGTGATGACGTATTGGCCGTACTTGCCGAAGGTCACCAGGCCGATGTCGCGGATGATGCCGCCGATGCCGCCCAGGCCCGAGGACGGTTGTCTACGGTGTTTACCGGTGTCGGTGGAATGATCCGCGGCGGAATCGGATTCGCCGTCGGCGGGGCGGTACGCGCCCGACGCGTCGCGCTGCGGGACGATGACGGGCAGCCGGACGGTCGGTGGTTCGACCGGGTCGCCGTAGAAGGTGGGGAGCACCGGTCCCCGCGAGGGGGCCGCGTAGCGGGCGGCGCGGGTCTCCTCGAACGACGCCCGGCCGAACGCGGGCCCGCGGTCGAATCCGCCCGGGCCGCGACCGGTTCCGCTCTCGTACCCGGGCGCGCCGGCGCGGGCGGGCCGGTGTGCGGCCGGGCCGTGGTCGCGGCGTGATTCGTCATGTTCGAAGGCGGTGGCCTGGTGGTCGACCTCGGGGATGCGGTGCCGCAGGTGGCGGCGCTGCCGCAACCGGCCCAGCGTGCCGAGACTCTCGATCTGAACGGTGGGCGGGTCGTAGGGGAACGGGTCGGTCGGATCATCCACGACGCCACCGCTTTCCGGGCAGGCCGGTGAGGAAGTCGGTGACAGTCCGGGCCGAGGCGGCCACGTCGAAGTCCCGTGACCGCAGTCGCGCGGCGTCGGCCAGCTTGGCGCGCAGTTCCCGATCGGCGATCAGGCGGTCCAGGGCGCGGGTCAGTTCGGCGCGGTTTCCGGCGGTCACCAGCAGGCCGTTCACGCCCGGGTCGATGATCTCCTCGGGGCCGCCCGGCCGGGTCGCGATGACGGCGCAGCCCGCCCGCATGCCCTCGACCACGACCTGCCCGAATGGCTCGGGCAGCACCGAGCAGTGCACGAGGATATCGGCGTGGCGCAGATAGGATTCCGGGTCGTCCACGTGGCCGGTGAAGGTCACCGGCAGGCCGAGGGCGGTGGCGTGCATCTCGAGTTCGGCGCGGTAGGACTGCTCGTCGAAGAACGTGCCGCCGACCAGGAACACCTCGCGCGGCAGGGTTTTCACATCGGCGAGGGCGCGCAGGAACAGATCCTGGCCCTTCCACGGGGCGAGGCGGCCGACCACGGCGATGACGGTCTCGGTGGCGGGACGCTGACCCTGCGGGCGCGCGTCGCCGAAGATCCCGGAATCGCCGGCGAATTCCACGGATTCGTCACCGGCGGGAAACTCGACGCCCGGGTAGGCGACCACGGCCCGGCGGCCCCAGGTGTAGAGCGAGGCCAGGGTGCCGCGGCTGTTGGCGATGACGCCGCGGGCAACCACCCAGCCCAGCACCCGGATGATCAGTGCCAGCGCGCGGCCGAAGTAGTCGCGGGAGACCCGGTCGTGCACATGCCACACCAGCGGCACCCCCGCCCGGCGCGCGGCCACCGCGCCCATGAGCATCGCCTTGGTGCTGCCCGCGACCAGGACCGTGGCCTCCAGTTCGCGCACGGTCGCGCCCAGGGTCCAGCCCAGGCGCAGCAGGCCCGTCGCGCCGACCAGCAGGCTGCGGACACCGGCCTTGTCGATGGTCATGGCGCGGGAGTCGAAACCATTGCGCACGACGCGGGTTTCGATACCGCGCTCGGCCATCAGCCGCAGCATCGGGCCGTCCTCGGTGTACACCACGGCGGTGGAACCGGCCGGCATGGCCGAGACCAGGCGCAGGGTCGCCAGTTCGGCCCCGGAAGGCGCCGCGGTGTGTGCCAGGAAGACGGCCTCGAACGCGTTCATCGAGCGGTGAGCTCCGCGTACAGGTCACGGTGCCGCCGGGCCGCGGCGGCCCACGAGAACGTCTCGGCATGGGCGCGGCACTGTTTCGGATCCGGCCGCACACCCTCCAGCGCCGCTACCAGCCGGGCCGCGAGCGCTTCGGCATCGCCCGGCGGGACGATGAGCGAGGGGTCGAGGTCCCGGACCGAATCCGGCAAGCCGCCACAGTCGGAGACGACGGGCGGGCGTCCGGCGGCGAGGGATTCGAGGGCGATCAGGCCGAAGCCCTCCAGAGCCAGCGACGGCACCACGGTGAGATCGGCCCGGGTGTAGAGGTCGGTGAGCTCCGCGTCCGGCACCGTGCCGGTGAACCGGACGGGGGAGTGCGCGTCCTCGCCGAACAGGCTCCTCGCCAGTGCTCGCAATTCGGTCTCGGCGGTTCCGGTTCCGACGATCACCAGCCGCGCGTCCGGATGCCGGGCGGCGACCGCGGACCAGGCGCGGAGCAGGACGTCGATGCCCATGCGCTTCTCCAGCCGCCGCACACACAGCACGATCCCGGAGTTCGCCTCCGGCTCGGTGGCGGTGAAGCGGTCCAGATCGACGCCCGGCGGAATCACCCGGACCTTGTCCGCGCGGATGCCGTAGTCGCTGACGAGCAAACGCCGGAAATGGTCGGACAGCACGATGAATCGGTCGGCGCGGGCGTAGCGCGAACGCTCGACGAGGTACTTGGCCCGGACCGCGCGCGGACCCTCGCCCGCCATGCGACTCTCGGCGGCCCACGGTCCGTGGAAATGGACCACCAGTGGGTTCCGCACCGCGGCCGGACCGTACAGGCAGAAGTGCCGGTCGATCACGGTGTCGCGGGTGAGCGCGTCCCGATCCACGAACGCGGTGCGGGCGCGATCGAGAGTGGAGCCGCCCGTCGGTCCCCAGGAGTGCGCCCCGGCGGGTGCGTCGCCGAAAGCTCGTGCGCTGAGCGCTATTCCGCTGTCGCGGGCGAGCGCCTGATAGAGATCGGTGAAGTACCGATTCAGTCCCCCGTGAGCGGCCGTGAACCACTCCGACCCCGTCATGAACACCCGAATGGGCCGTGTCAAAACCCTCACCCCCGGGTCCGTCACCCACATTCGGACCGACATCCCGATCCGAACGCCCTTGCAGCGCAAGTGTATGCCAATCCGGGGGTGGAGGAGGGTTAACGGACGGCAATCAATCAACTGACCAGTCCGCATGGTGAGAAGATTCAAATCCTGCCGGGGCGGGCCGGAACGAATCCCGAATTATTTTGTGACACACAATAAGTAATTCACTTCTATCCGGAAAAGTATGTCGGGTGATTAACGCCCGCGTCGCCGAACAGGATCTGGGTTACGGTGATCGACGGGAATGATGTGGTCGGAGAGGGCAGGCAGGCTGTGGGGCGCACACTCGCGCAAGGGCAGGTATTCGCGGGGTACACCATCGAACGGCTGCTCGGCGTCGGCGGAATGGGCGAGGTGTACCTCGCCAAGGACCGCGACCTGCCCCGATCGGTCGCACTGAAACTGCTGGCCGCGGGCAAGGCCGACGATCCCGAGGTGCGGGCCCGCTTCCTGCGGGAAGCCGATACCGCCGCGCGGCTGTCGCATCCGAATATCGTCGCGGTGTACGCGAGGGGCAACGACGACCACCGGCTCTGGATGGCCATGCAGTACGTCGAGGGCACCGACGCGGCGGCCATCCTGCGCGACGGCCCGGTGCGCCCCGACCACGCGGTGCGGATCATCCGCGAGACCGCGCGGGCGCTGGACCACGCGCACCGGTCCGGTGTGCTGCACCGCGATGTGAAACCGGCCAACATCCTGCTGGCCTGGGGGACCGAACAGCAGGTCTTCCTGGCCGATTTCGGGATCGCGAAAGCGGTCGACCACACCAGCACGCTCACCCGCACCGGTGAGATGTACGCCAGCTTCCAGTACGCCGCCCCCGAACAGTTCGAGCTGCGTGGCGACACCGACCACCGCGCGGACGTGTACGCGTTGGGCTGCACGCTGTTCCACATGCTCACCGGGCAGCTGCCGTATCCGGGGGAGAGCACGGCGCAGCTGGTCGCGGCCCACCTGGGCGCGCCGATTCCGCGGCCGAGCCAGGTGCACGGCGCCGTGCCCCCGGCCTTCGACGCGGTCATCGAACGCGCGCTGGCGAAAAACCGCGACCACCGCTTCGGCACCTGCGGCGAACTGGCCGCCGCCGCCGAAGCGGCGCTCACCGCCACCAATAGGGCGCACGGGCCGTGGATGCGGCAGGAGGTCCCCGTCACCTTCACCGGGGCGACGACCCAGCCCGGCCCGGTCGGGCAGCCCGGCTCCACGCGGGAGCGGTTCGAGCAGATGCCGACCCGGCTCGATGCGCGGTCGGGACCGCGCTATCCGATCGTGGGTGGCAGTGGGCCGCGCGAAATGGATCGCGCCGCACATCGGTTCGCGACAGGTGCGCCCGCCGCGCCCGCCTCGGGTCGCGGTCGCAAGCGGCTGATCGCGGCCTTCGCCGTCGCGCTGGTGGTGGCCGGCGGTGTCGGCCTCGGATTCGGCACCGGCGCGTTCCGTTCCGTGGCCACCGGCGGTGGCAGCTCGGACGGTCGGACGCCGGTCCCCGCGGCCGCGTCGCAGGAGGCCGCGGTCCAAACCGCCTGTGACTACGGCAAGCTCATGAGCTCCTACGACTACGGCGATGGCGACGGCTGGCAGGCCAAGGTGATCGCGGGGGCGACCGGCCAGTGGAAGTCGCAGGCCCAGACGCTGTTGCCGACCATCCGGCTGCTGCTCGAGAACGACGCCGAACACACCTGGTCCGACACCGCGGCGTGCACGGTGACCTCCGGCGGCGGCACCCACTACGAGCTGGCGGCGGACATCACCGAGCTGACCGCCGCCACCAAGAACACCCCCGACAAGGCCAAGCATCAGAACATCACCATGTCGATGGATTACGTGGACGGAAAGTGGCTGTGCAGCAAGTGGGTCAGCCCCTTGTTTCCGAGCTGACCGAAATGGTCGTGCGCCCAGTTATGATCTTGCGGGCGAATCGATTTGGCGCTGCTCGGGCCCTTCGCTCCTGTAGCGCGAAGGACCGGCCGTGCGATAGATTCGCACCGGATTCGTGCTCGGAACGGGCGTCGGAAGGAATCGCGTGGGGAACTCTGGCGCGGGGGATGGTGCCGGGACGTTGAAGGTGCTCGTCGACAACGGCGAGTACTGGCTCCGCAATCGCGGTGACATCGCCATGATGGTGATGACCGTGGAACGACTGCGGGAACAGTGGCCGCACGCGCGCATCGGCATGCTGACCGACGAGCCGCACATCCTGCGCGGGGTGCTGCCGCAGGCCGAGCCGGTGGTGGCGCACGCGGGCGGGCCATGGGGGCGCGACGGGCTCGCGGGACGGCTCGAGGAGACCGCCGGGGTGCACGTGCTCGGCCCGGCCGCGCTGCGCTGGCGATCGGCCACCGAGGTGCCCAAACACTATCTACGCGGCGTGAAGAACTGGGCGCGCAAGGAAGTGCACGCGCTCGCCACCGGAGCGCCCGAGCCCGAACCGGCCGGCCTTCCGGAACTTCCGCCGGTGCCGGCGGCGCTCGCCGGGGCGGACCTGGTCATCGCTCAGGGTGGCGGGTACATGACCGATGTCGACCTGTATCAGGCGCATCGCACCCTCAACCTGCTCGAAGCCGCTCAGCGCCACGGCATTCCGAACGTCATGATCGGGCAGGGGCTGGGCCCCATGCGCGATGCCGACCTGCTGCGCCGCGCGGCCGAAGTGCTGCCGGGGGCGGACCTCATCGCCCTGCGCGAGGGTCGGCGCGGGCCCGAACTGCTGGCCGAGCTCGGCGTGCCCGAGGACAAGATCCTGGTCACCGGCGACGACGCGGTGGAGTTCTCCTACCGGCTGCGCCGCCCGGGCATCGGCACCGATCTGGGCCTGTGCCTGCGGATCTCGGACTACTCCAAGGTGACCGACTCGGCCCGCGACACCCTCGGCGAGGTGTTGCGCCGCGAGGCCGCCGCCCTGAACACCGCGCTGGCCCCGCTCATCATCTCCGAATACGACGACGAGGACCGCCGCCACACGCTGCCGCTGCTCGAGGGCGCCGCCCGGACCCGCCCCGTCATCGGTCGCGCGGGCACCGCCCAGGACGTGGCGCGACAGGTCTCGCGCTGCCGGGTCCTGGTGACCAGCGCCTACCACCTCGCGGTTTTCGCGCTGTCCCAAGGTATTCCGGCCGTGGCTGTAACGGCCTCGCAGTACTACGACGACAAATTCTATGGGTTGGCCGACATGTTCGACGCCGACACCGCCGCCGGACTGCGCATCGTGCACCTGGACGTGGACAATCTCGACGCCGAATTGACGCGTGCGATTCGACAGTTGTGGGAGTCCGCGCCCGAGCTGCGGGATACCCTGCAGCAGAAAGCAGTTGAGCAGATCGACGCCGGCCGTGCGGGCCTGGATCGGGTGTTCCGGCTCGTGGCGGGAGGTGAGGGCTCACCCGGCGAACGGGCCGAACCAATTCAGGGGGAATGATGAAGAACCTTTCGGTGTGCGTCCCGGCCTACAATTCCGGCCGCACCCTCGAGACCACGCTGCGCTCGATCCTGGACCAGGACACCGACATCGAGGTCGTCGTCCTGGACAATGCCAGCACCGACGACACCGGCGCCATCGCGAAATCCTTCGACGACCCGCGGGTGGTCATCCACCGCAATCAGGAAACCCTGCCCATCGGCGAGAACTGGAACAAGGCCGTCTCGTTGACCTCGGGCCGCTTCGTCAAGGTCGTCTGCGCCGACGACATCCTGCTGCCCGGCGCGCTGGACCGGCAACTGGACATCATGGGCGACAACGGCATCGCCATCTGCTCCTCGAAATTCCAGGTCATCGACGAGAACGGCGTCGTCGAGGAGAGTGACCTGGGCCTGCCCGACCTGCTGGGCCGCCGCGACGCCCGCGCCCTCATGCGCACCATCGTGCACCGCGGCCCCGCCGACTTCGGGCCCACCGCCGCGGCCGTCTTCCGCCGCCAGGACTTCGACCGGGTGGGCGGCTTCCGCGGCGACCTGGTCTTCCCCATGGACGTGGACCTGTTCGCCCGCGTCTGCGCCTTCGGCGACTTCTTCGGAACGCCGGAAATCCTGGCGGCCTGGCGCAATTCGAGCTTCAACCTGTGCAGCCGGACCTCGACGGTCAGCAAGCTCACCGAGATGCTGCGCTTCCATCACCGGCTGGGGTCGGAGTACCCCGAATACGTGGGCCGCGGCGCGGTGCTCGGTGGGGACTGGCGGCTGGCCCGCGCCGCCGCCGAACGCGTCCGTGTGCGCACCGTCGCCACCGCGCTGCGCCGCCCCGATCTCCTGCACTGAGCGGGGACGAGGCGCGCGGACAACGTTGCGTCGCACGATGATCCGATGTGCGTCGCACCGTGATCCGATCCACGGGTCCGGGCGGTCGCGAGGCGCGAGACCGCCCGGACCCGGGGGCATCAGATGCGGGCCAGCGGGCCGTAGGCCACCACGGTGTCACCGGAACTGCTCACCAGGCGCACGAACGGGCGGATGGTGGTGGTGCCCAGCACACCGGTCACGGTGCCGTGGAAGCCGGACATCATGATGCAGCCGTCGGTGCCGGAGACATCGCCGCCCGCCACGTCGACCGACTGGATGCCGGGCCCGAAACCGACGTCGAGCTGCACGCCCAGGGTCGGGATCAGGTTGTAGACGTCGACCTTGGGGCCGTCCCCGCCGATCTCGAGCTCGAGGCCCGGGGTCTGGTACTGGAACGAGATCTTGCCCGACAGGGTGGCCGGATAACCCACCTGGTAGCCCATGGTGAGGTGACCGCTCCACCGATCGCCGGCGGGCAGTGCCACGTTGAAACAGGCCTTGCCGCTGTGGAACCACTCACGGGTGAGCGGATTGCCGTCGAGCGGCGGCACGAAGTCGATACGGGTGTCCGCCGACAGGGCCTCGACGGTCCGGCCCTGCTGATCGACGACGAAGTTGTCGCCGTCGATGGCGGCGTCGGACGCGCCGCCGCTCAGGACGACGCCGATGGTGCCCGCGATCGCGACGGCGGCCGTGCGCGAAAGCACGGTCTTGGTGTTGCGCATGATTGTTCCCATTCCCTCATCAGGTGTTGCCGCGTAATTGCGTACGCTCGCTTGATGATTCCCCTGTGTATTCAGGGCACGGATGGATGTCCACCCGTCCCCCTCGACCGGTGATCTACCCCACGCCGAGACCATCCCACTCGTTTACCCTGCGTGCGGCCGCGATCGCATGATCGCGCTCACGGACCGACGAGTCGCGTGCCCGGCGCCCTCATGCCGCCGCCGGACGAGAGTCGGTGGGTTTCATAGCGATTCCCGCACGTCGATCACCCACTTCCCGTCGAGTTCGGGCCACCGGGAGGAAACCTCGGGGAGTAGGTCCGGCAGCGTCAGCAGAATCCGATCCGGCTGCGCCGCAACGAGTTCCGCGGGCGAGATGATCGGGATGTCGGTTCCGGGCATGCGGCGGCCCTGCTTATCCGGGGAGGCGTCGGCCACCCCCGCCAGCAGCCCGCGGCGCGCGCCGGCGAGATGGAGCAGGGCGACCGCGCGGGAGGCCGCACCGTAGGCGTAAACGGTTCTGCCGGAGGCATTCTCCGCATCCAGCCAGGCACGCAGGGCGTGCGCCTGGTGATCGGCGGCCGACTGGAGCCCGCGCACCACGGCCGGGTCCGCGACAGCCGCCTCCGCGACGCGAATTCGGGCGATGGCCGGGTCGGCGTCGGCGGGGGCGTGGACCGCGGCCACCAGGACGGTGCCGCCGTAGAGCTCGAATTCCCACGCGGTCACCGCGGCCAGGCCCACGGACCGCAGCAGGGCACGCAGCGAGTCCATCGAGTAGTAGGCGAAATGTCCGTGCCGCAACGCGTTCCACTGCCCCTGCTCGACGATCGCGCGCAGCGAGTGGAACTGCACCAGCAGCACCCCGCCCGGCGCCGTGGCCGCCGCCCGCCGCGCGAAGGCCGCGCGCTGATCGGGTTCGTGCATGATGCCGAAGCAGTCGACCACCACGTCGGCGGGGTCCTGGGTGATGGAGTAGCCGCGGTCGGTCAGCAGCGGCAGCCAGCTGCCGCCGTGCGGGCTGCCGAACTCGCGCACGGTGCCGCCGCCGGGCAGCCAGCCCCCGGCGGCCACCCGGGACACCGCGTCCGCGGCCTGATCCCGCAGCGCCCGGGGTTCCACGCCGCGCGGTTCGGCGGTGACCGTGTCGTCCTCGGCCAGCTGTGCCAGCCCGCAGCCGGCGCACAGGTCCATGGCCAGCGGATGCGTCGCCTCGTCGCCGCCGGATATCGATTCCAGACTCGGAAAGTCGTCCGCCGCAGGCATTTTCCCGAGATCGAGCACCCGGAGCAGCGGGCCGTGCCCGCAGCCGCGGCATCCCCGGGCCGGTTCCGTCCACGTGGCCTGCTCCTCCGCCCCGCTCATGGCAGCATGGCCTGGTGCGTATCGAAGCGACCGACCTCGCCGACGTCCTGCTGTTGATCCCGCAACCCTTCCGCGACGATCGCGGGCTGTTCACCCGCACCTTCGACGCCGAGGAATTCGACGAGCACCTGGGCCGGCCGGGCTCGGCCGCGAGCTTCGTGCAGGACTCGCAGTCGCGCTCGCGCCGCGGCGTGGTGCGCGGAATGCACGGGCGCTCCGGCCGCGGCGAGGCCAAGCTGGTGCGGTGTGCGCACGGCGCCGTGCACGACGTGCTCGTCGACATCCGGCCCGAGTCGCCTACCTTCGGCGCGCAGCAGGGGTTCCTGCTCGACGACGACGACTTCCGGCACCTCTACGTGCCGCCGGGCTTCCTGCACGGCTTCCAGGCCCTCACCGAGGTCGCCGACGTCTGCTACCGCATCGACCGCCCGCACGACCTGGCCGAGGACCTGGGTGTCGCCTACGACGATCCCGACCTGGCCATCGCCTGGCCGCAGCCGGTCACGGTGGTCTCGGAGCGGGACGCGGGTGCGGGATCGTGGCGCGAGCTGCTCGCCGCCCATCACCTCACACCCCGGTCCTGATCCGGCGCAATTCATCGTCGAGCGCCCCGGCCTCCTTGAGCGAGGTCAGGTGCGCCAGGCGCGTGAAGCGCTGGAAGAAGGCCTCCGAGGTGAGCCCGCGCGCGATGTACTCGCGATACAGCTCGGCCGCGCCATCGGGAATGCTCCAGCGCGCCTCGAAACCCAATTCCTCGCGGGCGTAGCCGAAATCGACGCGGTAGGACCGCGGATCCGCGCCGCTCTCGCCGGTGATGGCCAGCGTGGACTCCGGGACCACGTCGACCACCGCCCGCGCGATCTGCGCGACCGTCAGATTGTTCGCCTCGGCGCCCACGTTGTAGGCACGGCAGTGCACGGCCTCGATCGGGGCGTCCAGGCAGGTGGCGAAGGCGAGCGCGATGTCCTGCGCGTGCACCAGTGGCCGCCACGGCGTGCCGTCGGAGAGGACCTTGACCTCGCCGGTCAGCACCGCGTACCCGACCAGGTTGTTGAGCACGATGTCGGCGCGCAGGCGCGGTGAGAAGCCGAAGGCGGTGGCATTGCGCAGGAACACCGGGGAGAAGCCGGAGTCGGCGATGGCGGCCACATCGTCCTCGACCCGCACCTTGGACTCGGCGTACGGGGTGAGCGGACGCAGCGGCGCGTCCTCGGTCACCAGGCCGTCACCGGCCGCGCCGTACACCGAACACGTGGAGGCGTAGAGGAATCGGCGCACTCCGGCCTCCTTGGCCAGCCGGGCCAGCCGCACCGAGGCGTGATGGTTGATGTCGTAGGTGATCCGGGGCGCCAGCGCGCCCAGCGGATCGTTCGACAGCGCCGCCAGATGCACCACCGCGTCGAACCCGGCGAACTGATCGACGGTCACCTCGCGCAGATCCACGTCGATGGCGGGCGGCGGGGGCGGAGCGTCGCCCAGTACGCAGTCAGCGAAATAGCCGGTGTCCAAACCGGTCACATCGTGCCCGGCCTGCTGCAGGAACGGCACCATGACCGTCCCCAGATACCCCTGATGTCCGGTGACGAGCACCCGCATGACTATGCACCTCCGAAAGTGATGGTGGCCTTCTCGATCAGAAACGCCTCGGCGTGCCGGGCGCGGCACTGCACCCCGCGCAACCGCGACAGGGCCAGGAAGGACTCCTCATCGAACCAATCCCGATTACGTTGCGAGGGATAGTGTTTCATCAACAACGCGGCCTTGGTCTCGGCCAGCCCCGCGGCCAGCGGATGGAACACCGCGGGCTGCGGAGTGTCGGTCTCCCACTTGAGAATTTCGTAGCCGAGTACCAGATGGTCGCGAAACTCGCCCGGAGCCAATTCGGCCAGCAGCCGGTGGTCCTGGTGGGCGTCGCCGCGATGCGGGGCGAAGACCACCTGCGCCGCGCCGTCGCGGGCCAGCGCGGCGACCGCCTGCTTGGCCCGCGCCCAATGCGCGGGGGCGTAGCCGTCGGGGATGTCGAGAATGGTGAGGTCGAGTTCCGCTGCGGGACAGAAGGATTCGAGCGCGCCGCGTTCCTCCTCGGCCCGCTCGGTGCCCGCGCCGGTCAGCACCAGCGCCCGCACCCGCAGACCGGGGCGCGCCTGCGCCAGCGTCAGCAGGGTGCCACCCATCCCGATGGCCAGATCATCGCAATGGGCGGCCAGTAGCGCGATCTCGGTGATCGCGCCGGTGTCGAAATCGATCATGCGCCGGGACGCTCCCACACCATCCACGGGCGATCGCCCTGCTGATAACCGGTGTCGAGTTCGGCGCGTTCCTTGAAGGTGTCGGCGGGCTTCCAGAAGCCGTGATGCTGATACCCGAACAGCCGGCCCTGCCCGGCCAGCGCGCCGCAGGCGTCCTCCACCAGGTCCCCGCCGGGCGGCAGGTGGTCGAAGATCTCCTGGGTCAGCACGAAGTAGCCGCCGTTCTCCCAGATCGGCAGCTGCGAGACCGGGGTGATGTTCTTGACCTCGCCCGCGGAGTTCACGTCCACACAGTGGAAGGAGGACTGCGGCGGCACGATCATCATCGACGCCGCCGCCCCGGAATCCTGGAACTGCCCGATCATCTCGTCCAGCGGGGCGTCGGTCAGCACGTCGGCGTAGTTGGCCAGGAAGTACCGCTCGCCCTCGAGGTGGCCGCGCACCCGGCGCAGCCGCTCACCGATCGGCGACTCCACCCCGGTGTCGACGAAAGTGATGGTCCAGTCGCTGATGTCGGACTGCAGCAGTTCCACCCTGCCGCCGCGGATGACGAAGTCGTTGGACACCGACTCCTGATAGGTGAGGAAGAAGTTCTTGATGTGGGTGGCGCCGTAGCCCAGGCACAGTACGAAGTCCTTGTGCCCGAAGTGCGCGTAGTAGCGCATCACGTGCCAGATCAGCGGGCGCGGGCCCACCATCTGCATGGGCTTGGGGATGACGTCCTCGGTTCCGTTGCGCATGCGCATGCCGTAACCGCCGCAGAACAGTACGACCTTCACGAGCTTTACCTTTCGGCAGGTGTGGATGCGGCGGCGTCGTCGAGCGTCGCATGATGAAGATGGGGGAGCGGGTAGACGATCTCGCCGCCCCGCTCGAGGACGTGACGCAGTTGCGCGGTGATCTCGCGCTCGAGATTCCACGGCAGCACCAGCACCACATCGGGGCGATCGGCGTCGATCCGCTCCGGTTCGTGTATTGGGATGCGGGTGCCGGGCGTGAACCGCCCGTGCTTGTAGGGGTTGCGGTCGACCGTGTACTCCAGCAGGTCGGTCCGGATGCCGCAGTAGTTGAGGAGGGTGTTGCCCTTGCCGGGGGCGCCGTAGCCGACGACCCGCTTGCCGGAGGCCTTGGCGTCCAACAGGAATCGCAGCAGATCCTGGCGCACCAGTTCGGTATCGGGGCGCAGCTCCAGGTAGCCGGCGACCTCGTGCAGCCCGGCGTCGGCCTCGAGGCGCAGGACCTCGGCGACTCGATCGGTGGGGGTGCCCACGCCCTGCGGTCGAGCCCAGACGCGCAGGGAGCCACCGTGTGTGCCGATCAGCTCGCAGTCGACCACCTCGAGCCCGGCGGTGGCCAGGGCGCGCTGGGCGGACAGCAGTGTGTAGTACTGGAAGTGCTCGTGATAGATGGTGTCGAACTGGGCCAGCGCCACCAGGTTCAGGGCGTGGTGCACCTCGATCGACAGCCAGCCGTCGTCGGCCATGAGCGCGCGCAGCGAGCGGGTGAAGCCGAGCAGATCCGGGATATGGGCATAGACATTATTGGCCACCACCAGATTTGCCGGTCCGTGGTCGGCCACCACCCGGGCCGCCAGCTCCTCGTCGAGGAAGCCCGTTTCGGTTGGTACGCCTTTGTTCCGCGCTGCCGCACCGACATTCACCGACGGCTCGATGCCCAGACATGGGATGCCTTCGGCCACCGCGTGCTGCAGGAGATAGCCGTCGTTGCTCGCCACCTCAATTATGAAACAATTGTCGTTCAGTTTTAGCTGTTCGATTGCTTGGTCGACGAAGAGTTTTGCGTGCCGGACCCAGCTGTCCGAGAATGATGAGAAGTAGGCATATTCGGTGAATGTCTCTTCCGGGGTGATCAGAGCCGGAATCTGCAGCAGCAGACAGTTTTCGCAGAGCCGCAGATGCAGCGGATATGTCGCTTCCGGCAGGTCCAGCTCGTCGGCGGTGAGAAATTTCTCGCAGGGCGGCGTGGCGCCCAGGTCAAGAACGCTGAGCAATCGATCCGAATCGCAAAGACGGCATTGCACGAAGTTTCCCCATCTTTCACCGAGTCCGGGCCGCCCGCGCAGCGCCGGATGACCTGTGGGTCGGCTCGGTCCGGCCTTACGTTACAACAGGATTGCGTGGTGCTCAGGGGCCCTGACGATGGACCGATAATGCCAAAACAACTGAAAATTTGCGACCCGCAGAACCAGGCGTCCGCTCGGCAAACCGTCAGGCCTTGCGCCGCAAGGGTTTCGACCAGCTCACACGGTGTGGCTTGCGTAGTTCAACCTGCGATTTTGCGAATAGGGGAAATAGGGGGATGGGTGGGGGAACCGGTCAGGTTCCTATCCGTTACTTTCCGGAAACGTTGAGGCCGTACGTGATTGGGGGTGTATGACATCCGGGGTGTGTAACATTCGCCTTCTGGCCGCCGAAAGACTCGGCGGCATCATCGGTTGTCATGGTCTGAAAGCCCTTGGGAAACCGGCGTCAGCCTGGTCGTGGAACTGATCAGCGGGGATCGGAACCGAGTTCTCCCGTGGGGGAGGTGCGTTCGTTTTCATGTCATATGAAATCTCTGCCGGTCGCGCCGTGCGCGTGTACCGGCCACCACGTACCGAGCCGCGCTCGGATCGTGAACGCTGGCAAGCGGATTACGCCAGTCGGCTATTTATCAGCGACCTATGCGTAGTGATCCTATCCGTCGGTTTCGCTCAGTGGATTCGTTTCGGCGGATCCGGTGCCGAGCCCCCGTTGGCGTCCCAACTGCCGCTCGAGGTTCGTTACACGATGGTGTCCGCCGTGCTGGCGCTGGCCTGGTCGGTGACGCTGACGCTCAGCGGCACCCGCTCGCCGCGCGTGATCGGAAGTGGCACAGAGGAATACCGGCGCGTGGTGTCCGCCTCACTCAAGCTCTTCGGTGGAATAGCTATTGCATCGCTACTGCTGCGCGTGGATATCGCTCGCGGGTACCTCGCCATCGCCCTGCCGCTCGGCATGGTGTTGCTCATGGTGGAACGGCGGATCTGGCGGCGCTGGGTCGCGGGCCGGCGCGCTCGCGGCGCCTACCGCACCGCCATGCTGGTGGTCGGCAGTCCCGAGGCGGCGCGAGCGATGGTGTCGGCCTTCTCGCTGGACCGCGACTCCGGCTATCAGGTGATCGGGGTCTGCACCCGCACCGAGGCAGCGCTGGCGGAATCGGTGCTCGAGGTCGGCGGACGGGAAATACCGGTGGTGGCAGGCGATCACGATGTCATCGACGCCGTTCGGCGCACCGGGGCGGACACCGTCGCGGTGACCGCTACGGACAATCTCGGGCCCGCCGACTTCCGCCGCATGGCATGGGAGCTCGACGAACTCGGTGCCGAGTTGATCGTGACGCCCGGCCTGGTCGACATCGCGGGCACCCGGCTCACCCACCGGGTGGTCGCGTCCATGCCGATGCTGCACGTGGAGAAGCCGCAATACGACCGGGCGAAGTCGATTCGCAAGGGCGTGTTCGACTTCTGCTTCGCCGTCGCCGCCCTGCTGGCCATCGCGCCCGCGCTGGCCATGATCGCGCTCGCGGTGAAGCTGTCCAGCCGCGGCCCGGTCTTCTACCTGTCCGAGCGGATCGGCCGCGACGGGCAACCGTTCCGGATGATCAAGTTCCGCAGCATGTACGCCGACGCCGAATCGCACATCAACGCCCTCATCGACAGCAATGGCGGCAACCCGCTGTTCTTCAAGGTCCGCGACGATCCGCGCGTCACGTCCGTCGGCAAGGTGATCCGCAAGTACTCCCTCGACGAACTACCACAGTTCTTCAATGTGCTGCGCGGTGAGATGAGCATCGTCGGCCCCCGGCCGCAGGTGCGGCGGGAGGTCGACTCCTATGACGGCGTCATGCGACGGCGTCTGCTGGTGAAGCCGGGCGTCACCGGGTTGTGGCAGGTGAGCGGGCGCTCCGACCTCGCGCCCGAGGACGCCATGCGCCTGGACCTGTCCTATGTCGAGAACTGGTCCATGGTGTTGGACCTCCTGCTGATCGCGAAGACGATCGGCGCGGTGACCCGCGGCGAGGGCGCGTACTGAGGCAAGCGACCAATACGTAAGGCGCGCATCGTATCCAGCGGTGCGCGCCTTTTCGATTCATCCCATGGCAGACTCTCTGGAACAGTGACGTATGGGGGAAGGACACGGGAGGATGACGCTTCCAGATCCGGAAGCCTCGCGCGCGATCCTCATCGGAACCGCGCGCTACGCCTCGGATTCCGGCTTCGAGTCCTTCCCCGAAGTAGAGCGCAGTCTGCTCGACTTCGCCGAATTCCTGCGTGGCGAAACGGGACTGCCGGCGGATCACATCGATGTGGTTCTCGATCCCGGCGACAGCACGACCATTGCGGCCCGGGTCACCGCCGCCGCTCGCGCCGCGACCGGGCTGCTGCTCGTCTATTACGTCGGCCACGGGGTCGCGGTCGACAACCAGTTGCATCTGACCCACACGGGTTCGCGCTCGGCCGACGCCGATGTCACCGCGCTGCCGTATCCGGTGCTGCGGTCGCGGATCAAGTCCAACGCGCGCGGCCCCGTCGTCGTGATTCTCGACTGCTGCCACAGCGGAAGAGCCTTCGGCCGTGACGTTCTCGCCGGGGAGGGCGAGCCGTTGCGGGAGGCTACCGATATCGACGGCGCGTTCGTCCTCACCGCGACCGACGAGAAGACCACGTTCGCGCGGGCGACCGGGGGTGGCGGCCGCACCGCCTTCACCGGCATGATGCTCGACACCCTGCGCGCCGGGGTGCCGACGGCCGACCGGTACCTCACCATGACCGTCCTGTTTCGCGAACTTCGCACGCGGCTGCCGGCCGCGAGCATGCCGAAACCGAAGGCGCTGGAACGAGGCACGGCGGGACGAATCGCGCTGGCCGCCAATGCCGGATGGACCGGCCGCACCGAACCCGCCACGCTGCCCGGCATCGGCGATACCCCGTATCGGGCCACGATCCGCGACATCGCGCCCGCGGAGGGCCTGTCCGATCGCGACGCGGAGTTGGCCGAACTCGCCGACTTCTGCACCGGCGACGAGGCGTACCTGTGGTGGCGGGCCGGACCGTGGGCGGGCAAGACGGCCCTGATGTCCTGGTTCGCCCTGAATCCGCCGCCGCGGGTGCGGGTGGTGGCCTTCTTCATCACCTCCCGCATGGCTGATCAGGACGATCATCGGGCGTTCACCGACGCCGTGCTGGAACAGCTCTCGGCGCTGCTGCCGGATCAGGCCGCCACCGTGGCCAGCGCGACCGGGAGCCGGGACGGGCTGCGCCGCCACATGCTCGCGCTGGCCGGCGAACGGGCAGCGGAGGTCGGGCACCGGATCGTGCTGCTGGTGGACGGGCTCGACGAGGATCGCGGCCGGACCAGTATCGCCTCGCTGCTACCGAAGAACCCCGGACCCGGACTCCGGGTCCTCGTCTCCGGGCGTCCCAATCCCGCACTCCCGCTGGATGTTCCCACCACACATCCGCTCCGGCACTGCCGCCGCCGCGAACTCGGACCGTCGGCCAAAGCCTTCGACATCCGCGATGCCGCGCAGCTGGAACTGCGGGGGATTCTCGAACGCTCCGACGCGGACCAGCAGATTCTAGGACTGGTGACCGCGGCGCGCGGACTGACCCGCGCCGAGCTCGAGGATCTGACCGGGTGGCCGCCGTTCCGCATCGAGACCATCCTGTCGGGCGTCACCGGGCGCACCTTCCGGGTCCGGTCCAGCCGGTTCGGGTCCGACCACGTGTACCTGCTCGCGCACGAGACCCTGCAACGCGAGGCCGAAGCGACGCTGGGCCGTGCGCTCCTCGCGGAATATCGAAACCGGTTCCACGCCTGGGCCGACCGCTTCCGCGACCGCGGGTGGCCGGTGGAGACGCCGACGTATCTGCTGACGCGATACTTCTCGATGCTGCGCAGGCACGGCGACATGGTGCGGATGACCGAACTCGCCCTGGACACCGCGCGCCACGATCGGCTACTGCTGCTGTCCGGCAGCGACCAGATCGCGCGGACCGAGATCGCTACCGTGTCGGGTGTCTGGCTCGAACAGCGGGATCCGGACCTGGTCGCGGTCGGCGAACTCGCCCTGCGGCGGCACCGGCTGACTCGGCGCGGGCGCGATATTCCCGCGAAATTGCCCGCGGCACTGGCCGACATGGGTGAGGTCGTGCGCGCGCGGAGCCTGGCGGACGGCCTGCTGGACCCGCTCCGCCGCCTGCGCGCCCGGATCGGCGTCGCCTCGACTCAGTTTCTCCGGGACGATCCGCCACACAATCGGGCCGTGATCGACTCGCTGCGGGAGTCGGAGACCTCCGTGGTGCGCGACGCGGATCTCGCTCGCCTCGTCGACGCCCTGATCGCCGTCCCCGATATCGAGAGCGCCGAACTGCTGGCCGACGAGATCACCACTCCCGTGGAACGGGTTCGGGTACTCGCGCAACTGATTCCGGCCTGGCGCTCACTGGGTCGTGCGGACGCGATCTCGGCGGCGAAGACCGAGATCGACCGCCACGTGGTGTGGGCGCGCGCCGCGGAACGCGACGAGGTGCTGCGGTCCGCGGTGCGCGCCTTCGCGGCGCTGGACGAGCACGACCGCGTCGAGGAGCTGAGCGGAGCCGCCGAATCCGTCGGGGTGCGGGTGGTCGCCCTCGCGGCGGTTACGCGTTCCCTCGTCTCGCAGGGCGACACCGAATCCGCTGCCCGCCATATGCGGTCGATCCGGTCCGAGCTCGCGCCGATCAGCAGCAAAGTGGTCCGGTCGCACGCGCTGGCCGCCATCGCCGACGATCTCGTCGCGGCCGGGTTCGCCGAAGTGCTGCGTGCGGAGGCCGATGCCGTGCTGGTCGACGTCGAGGCCTGGCAGGCCCAGCTGGAGGCGTCGGACACCGGCTTCGACGCCGCGTTCAACGACGCGATCAGCGGGATCGCCGACTATCCCTGGGGTCATATCGAGGCCGCGGTCGTGCAGCTGGCCGAGTGCCTCGTCGCGCTCGGGAACGCCGACCGCGTGGTCGCGCTGGCGCGCCGATTCACCCGGGGGACAGGCGGACTCGAGGTGGCGGTCCGAGCGGTGACCGCCCTGCTCGCGGCGGATCGGACGGCCGATGCCCGGCGGCTCGTCGCGGAGATCGAGCTCCGCGCGTACCAGAGCATCGACCCGCGCGAGCGTGATCTGGTCCTGTACGCGATGGTGCGAGCGCTGGCGGTCGCCGGGGAATGGACGCGCGCTGTCGCGGTGGCCGATCGGATCGACGGCGACGACCACCGGATCCTGGCCTTCACCTATCTCGGGACGCGGTCCGCCGAATCCGCGCCCCGCGGAGGCGTTTTCCTCGAACGAGCGATGAGCGCTATGCGCGTCGGCACCGCGCTGCCGAACGGCGGCTATCTGCGGACCGACCGGTCATTTCTCACCGTGCTCTTCGCCACCGACTGGCTCGGCTCGGCGGCGCGGGAGTCGAGCACCCCGCTGGCCGACGTGGTTCGCGCGCTGCTCGCCGGGGCGGCGGTCGAGCGGGTGCGCGAGCTGACCGATCACCTCACCCTGATGTACCACGGCTCGCTCGATCCGGTGGACGGGCTGGCCCCCGGGCTGGGCCGCCTCGCGGTGCTGCTGGCCGAGACCGGTCAGCTCGCTCTGGCCCGCGAGCTGATCGACGGAATCACCCAGCTCCCCGTCTGGTTGACCTCGCGGATGAGCGCGGGCGCGGGCATCTGGAGCGAACCCGCCACCGTCGCGGAGCTGATCGACGATGCCGAGGAAATCGCGGTGGCGCTGCGGATCATGGTCGAGGAAGGCGGCAGCGAACTCGCCGCCCTGGTCGCCGCGCTGGTGCGCGAGGACGCCGACCGGGCTGCGGCCGCACGCGATTCACCCGACCTGCTGACACATCGTGTAGTGAGCGCCCTGTTCTCGGCGGCCCTCGGCGATGCCGACGCGGTGACCAGGCTGCTGACGAGCCGGTGGATGACCGCGCTCGGCGAACAGCGGGTGCTGTCGCTGCTCGCGAGTTCGATCGCCCGCGCAGGGGCGGTGGACCGGGCGCTGGCGGTCGCCGAACAGCTCACCGACGACCTCGCCCGATCCGTCGCGTACCGGGAGATCCTGGCCGCGCAGGTGAAGGCGGGACGCGAGCCCAACGTGCTGACCCGCCGCCATTCGATTCCGGTGATCGGAGAACGCATTCATGCCATGGCACGGGTGATTCCGGCGCTGACCGACGGTGACCGATCGGAGCGCTCGAAGACGGCGCTCGCCGCCGCCACCCAGCTGCTCGCGCAGCTCCCCCCGGACGAGGTACGGGACCGCGCGGCCGCCCGGCTGGTCGATGCCGCCCTCGCCATCGGCGAACTCGACCAGGCCGTCGAACTGGCCCGCGGCACCACCCGCGACCTGCGCGGGGAACTCCTCACCCGGATCGCCGACGGTCTGGTCCGCGCCTACCCCGACGTACCGCCCGCCGACCAGGGCTTCGCCCGTCGCCGTATCCGCCGTCTCCTCGCCGAGGCGTGGAGCGTGGCCCCCTGGTCCTCGGTGCTGGACACCGTGGCCCGGTTCGATCCGGTCCTACTGGTCGGCATCACCGACGAGGCCCTGCGACTGGACTCCCTGGAACGCGTGACCACTCGGTGAACGTCGATCAATGTCCGGCGCGCGGGGTCAGTTCGACGACGGGAATCACTCGGGCCGTGCGGTTCTGGTAGGTGGCGTACCCGGGGTAGGCCTCCAGGATCTGGGGCCAGCGGGCCTCGCGTTCGGCGGCGGACAGGACACGAGCCGTCATGGACTGCGAAGGACCATGCTGGAACGACACTTCCACCGACGGGTTGGCGGACAGGTTGTGGAACCAGGCCGGCGAGATGTCGTCGCCGCCGCGTGAGGCCACGAGCAGGTAGCGGGGTCCGTCCACGATCGGGACGGTCAGCACGACGGTGTGCGAGCGGCCGGTGCGCCGGCCGGTGGTGGTGAGGGTCAGGGTGGGCATGTTCTTGAAGCGGGTGCCGAACCGGCCGCCGCTGAGGTCGAGCAGGCGGCGGTGCAGCGTGGTCGAGGTCTTCAGGAACAGTTCGGTGGCGGTGCGGTGGAGGTCGGGCACGGCGGGCTCCTCGGGTCGGTGGGACGGTCGGGAACAACGATCGAGCCACCCACTAGTAGACGACCAGTGACCGGTCAGTGGCCGAGGCGCGCCCGGGCGGCGGTCATCCACCCGGGGTTTCCGCACGCCTGCGCGATGGCGAGGGCGTCGCGGTGGTGCTCGGCGGCCAGAGCGGCCTCACCGCGCCGCGCCGCCAGATCGCCGAGCACGGTATCGACGGGACCGACGACATACGCGCCGGTGTCGGCGCCGCCCAGACGACCCCGGTAGACCAGCAGATCGGTGTAGGTCGCCGCCGCCACCCGGGGCGTGCCCAATTCCGCGACCACCATGCCGCGCAGGGTGAGGAAGAACGAGCGGAACCGGTCGTGCCGGATCGGTTGCGCTCGGCGCCAGGCCGATTCGGCGGCCGCACGATCGCCGGCGGCCAGCAGGACCAGCACGTGGAAGTCGACGACGGCGTCCAGCGACACCGCGTCGGCCTGCTCGATGAAGGTCGTGAACACCGGCGCCAGCTCGGCCAGCCGCCCGCGGCCCAGATGGACCGTGAAAATGGCCATCAGCACGATGCCGTCAGCATTGAGAATGCCCGCGCCGGTGAGCAATTCACCGGCGCGGAAATACTGGCGCTCGGCGTCGTCCGGGTCACCGGCGGCCAGCGCCAACAGCCCGCGAGCCATCGTGTTGGCCAGCTGAGCCTGCCGCCATTGATAGCGGTCGGCCGTCACCGTGGTCGCCTCGAGATGCTCGCGGGCCGCGGCCAGATCTCCGACGGAGGCGGCGGCTTGCAGCGCGATGGTGTGGCCCAGCAGCTGATACGTGTGATCGCTGGTGCGCTGCCCGATCTCGATCAGCTCGGCGCCCAGCCCGCCACGATCCGGGGTGTCGTACAACGAGGCCCGAGCCTGGAGCACCGGTGCGAGCAGGGTGTCGTCGCCCAGCTCACGGGCGATCGCCTCGGCTTCGGCCGCCGCCGGGCTCGCCTGTTCGCCTGCCTCGCCGCCGATCTCGTCGACCAGCGCCACCAGCAATCGGCAGCGGTCGGCCGGGGACAGGCCGGGCAAGCGCAGCGCGTTCTCCAGCCGGGCGACGATCGGGTGCTCGACCACGCCGTACTGCCGGTTCATCCACGGCGTCGGCGCGTCCCAGGCGGTGAAGGCCCGCACCACCAGGTCCGGGCGATCGGCATCCTCGGCCAGGCGCACCGCGTGGTCACGGGCGGCGCGCGCGGCGAGCGCGGACCCCGCGGAGAGGTGATCGTGACCGGCTCTGCCCAGCAAGGCGATTCGCTCGTCGACGGTCTCGTCGCGGGGGAGTCGCTCCAGCGCGGCGACCGCGCGCTCGTAACCGGTCGCGGCGACGTCGTAGGCGAAACGCCGCTCGGCTCGCTCGGCGGCGGCCACCGCGTAGCGGGCGGCTCGCCGCGCCGTCTCCGGGGTCACCGATTCGCCGAAGTGGTGGGCCAGGGCGGTCAGATCGTCCGGGGCGATCTCCTCGAGGGCGGCCCCGATCCGGCGATGCCAGCGGTCGCGGCGCACCCGTGACAGATCCCCGAGCAGGGTGTCGCGGACCAGGACGTGGGTGAAACGGGCGCGGCCACTGGCGGGTTCGTCGAGCAGACCGGCCACGCTGCCCGCCTCGACGGCGTTGAGCACGTCCTCCTCACCGACCTCCGCGGCCCGCAGCAGCACCGCGAGATCGAACTCCCGGCCGATCACCGCGGCCAGGCGCAGCAGCGCCACGTCGGTCTCCGGCAGGCGGGACAGTCTGCGGCGCAGCACATCTCGCACGCCCTCGGGGACCTCGGACGCGGCGACCAGCTCGCCTTCGCTGCGCAGCAGGCGTGCCGTCTCGGTGAGATAGAACGGGTTGCCGCCGGTGCGTTCGTGCAGCGTCGCCAGCACCGAGTCCGCCGGGGCGCTGCCGGTCAGCGCGGTGACGAGCCGGGCGCTGTCCTCGATGTCGAGGCCGCGCAACTGGATTCGCGCACGGATCGTGGTCGCGACACCGGCCAGGGCCTGCGTCAGCGCGGGTGGCGCCTCGTCGGGCCGGTAGCCGATCACGACGAACACCGGCGCGTGGGTGGCCGCCGCGGCGAGCAGGGCCGCGGTCTCGGCATCACAGCGATGGACGTCGTCGAAGAGAATCGCCAGCGGTCCCCCGGCCGCGACGGTGGTCAGGTAGTCGCACACCGCACGGTGCAAGAGGAACCGGCCGTGCGCGCGGTCGGCCTCGGGTGCGCCCGCGGCGTCGGTGAGCAGGGGAGCGAGAGCGGGCGTGAGCCCGGCGGGGTCGTGCTCGGCGGCCAGAGCGCGCAGGATCTCGACCCACGGCCACGCCGAAGGCGCGGCCTCGTCCTCGGGGCAATGACCCAGCACCACGCGATAGCCCCCGCCGCGGAGGTCCTCGCGCAGGCGGCGCAGCAGCGAGGACTTGCCACTGCCCGCCTCACCCACCACGGTCGCCGTCCGCGGACCGGGAGACGCGGCGGCCGCGTGCAGTGTCGCGAGTTCGGTTGCCCGACCGAGGAACTCGGGGGCGACCGGACCCGGAACCGGATCGCGTGGCGGCGCGGGGACGGCGATCGTCTGCTCCTGCACGGGGATTCGCTGGGCGAGGATGTCGGCTTCGAGCCGGGTCAGGGCCGGTCCCGGATCGATGCCCAATTCCTCGGCGAGCACCTCGCGCGCCTGCCGCAGCGCCGCGAGCGCGTCGGCTTGGCGGCCCGCGCGATACCGCGCCAGCGCGGTGAGCCGCCACGCCTCCTCCCGCAACGGATGCTCCCGGCACAGCACCTCGGCCTCGGCCGCCGCCAGCGCGGGTTCATCCTGTTCGAGCAGTGCCACGGCGAGCTGTTCCCGCGCGCTCAACCGCAGCTCCTCGAGTCGCACGGCCTCCGCGCTCGCCCAGGATTCCTGCGCGAACGCCCCGTACGCCGGACCCTGCCACGCGGCCAGCGCCCGCTCGAGCGCGCGTCGGCGTTCGCGCGGATCGTCCAGTCGCGCAGCCGCGTCCAGGTCGGCGCCGAACGCCCAGGCGTCCACCTCGGCGGTGTCGAGTCGCAGCGCGTACCCGGGAGCGCGGCTGATCAGCACCGTCGCCGGTGTCCGCGGTGCGCGATCCGGTTCCAGCAGTCGGCGCAGGTTGGAGACGTACGCCTGGAGTGAGCCCAGCGCCCGGGGCGGCGGCTCGCCGCGCCACAGGTCATCGATCAACCGATCGACCGGCACCACGTCGCCCCCGGCGACCAGCAGTCGCGCCAGCACCCCGCGTTGCCGCGGCCCGCCGAGATCGAGTTCCCCGCGCTCGCCGGTCGCGGTCAGTGCACCGAGTACCCGAATCCGAACCATGATCGCGTAAGTCTAGGACGGCCGCCCCTAGTACGCCTCGAGTCGATTCCAAGCGCGCCGAAGCATTCTCGGCGCAGTCACCGACCTCGACAGGAGCAGCCATGAGCATCGACATCGCGCAGGCCCGGCCCGACACCTACGACATGGTGGTCGTGCACAATGCCTTTCGCCGCCACTTCCGCGCCCTGCCCGCCCTGGCGGCCGGCGTCGCCCCGGGCGATATCGAGCGCGCCCGCGTCCTGGCCGACTTCCTGGCCGAACTCGGCACCGGGCTGCACAGTCATCACACCGGCGAGGACGAACTGATGTGGCCGCTGCTGCTCGAACGCGCCCCGATGGCCGCCGCCCTCATCCTGCGCCTCGAGGAACAGCACGAACGCATCGCCGAACTCTCGACCCGCGCGCAGCGCGACGCCGCCGAGTTCGCCACGGCCGCCGAGCCCGCCGTACGAGACCGGTTCGCCGCTACCGCCGCCGCGCTCGCGGCCGCGTTGGACGAGCACCTCGCCGAGGAGGAGACTCACATCCTGTCGGTCGTCGAGCAGGTCATGACCGTGCCGGAGTGGCGGGCGCTCGGCGAACGCGGGCGCGCGCACATGCCCAAGGATCGCCAGCTGGTCTTTCTCGGCTTCCTCCTGCACGCCGCCTCGGCGCCCGATCGGCGCAAGGTTCTCGCGGAGCTCCCGCGCACCGCGCGCCTGGCATGGCGGCTGCTCGGCCGCCGCACGTTCGACCGGGAATATCGCCAGGTCTACGGCACCGAACCGAACTGGTGACAGATCAAATGAACGCTATTTAGTAATACGTGTTCACAAACCGGCCTGTGGTGTGGTTCACTCGACGTCGAACGTGTTCCAAAGGAGGTTCCGTGTCCGCGCCGTCCATTCCCAACGGTTTCGACTTCACCAACCCCGACCTGCTGGCCGAGCGCCTGCCGGTCGAGGAGTTCGCAGCTCTTCGCAAGCAAGCCGCTCCGTTCTGGGTGCCGCAGGCCGATGGCCTGACCGGCTTCGACGACGGCGGCTACTGGGCCATCTCCCAGATGGATGACATCAAGGAGATCTCCAAGAACCCCGAGCAGTTCTCCTCCGAGGAGAACACCGCGGTCATCCGCTTCTACGGCGACATCGCCCGCGAAGAGATCGAGGTGCAGCGCTACCTGCTGCTGAACATGGATCCGCCCAAGCACACCAAGCTGCGCCGCATCATCTCCAAGGGCTTCACCCCGCGCGCGGTCGAGTCGCTGCGCAACGCCCTGCGCGAGCGCGCCGAGCGAATCGTGCACGAGGCCAAGAAGAACGGCTCCGGCAACTTCGTCGAGCAGGTCGCCTGCGAGCTGCCGCTGCAGGCCATCGCCGAGCTCATCGGCATCCCGCAGGAAGACCGTCGCAAGATCTTCGACTGGTCGAACCAGATGATCGGCTACGAGGACCCCGAGTTCAACGGTGACCACAAGGTCGCCACCGCCGAGGTCATGGGCTACACCTACAACCTCGCCGAGCAGAAGCGCGGCTGCCCGGTGGACGACATCGCCTCCACCCTGCTGCAGGCCGACCTCGAGGGCGAGTCGATGGCCTCCGACGAGTTCGCCTGGTTCATGATCCTGCTGTCGGTGGCCGGCAACGAGACCACCCGCAACGCCACCACGCACGGCATGAAGGCGTTCGTGGACAACCCGGATCAGTGGGAGATCTACAAGGAGCAGCGTCCGCGCACCGCTCCCGACGAGATCGTCCGCTGGGCCACCCCGGTCATCGCCTTCCAGCGCACCGCGACCGAGGATCTGGAGCTGTCGGGCGCCTCGATCAAGAAGGGGCAGCGCATCGGAATGTTCTACAGCGCGGCCAACTTCGACGAGAAGCACTTCGAGGACCCGTACAAGTTCAACGTGCTGCGCAACCCGAACCCGCACGTCGGCTTCGGCGGCACCGGCACCCACTACTGCGTGGGCGCCAACCTGGCCCGCCTGCAGCTGGATCTGATCTTCAACGCGATCGCCGACGTGATGCCGAACATCCACCAGATCTCCGAGCCGGTCCGCCTGCGCTCCAGCTGGCTCAACGGCATCAAGAGCTGGGAAGTCGCCTACGAGTGAGCGATCAGGCCCCGGACGCGGTAACTTTTGATACCCCATCCGGGGCCCTGTTCGTTTCTACATTGGAGTCAACCATGAGTGAACCTCGCCGACGCGGACGAGCGCCGGCGGTCAGCGACGCCGATATCCGCCGCGTCGCGCGGTCACTACTGGTCGACCACGGCCCGGACGCGATCACGCTCCGGGCCATCGCCCGTGAATTGGGCATCACCGCCCCCGCGCTGTACCGCTATTACGAATCGCGCGACGACCTGGTCGCCGCCGTCCGCACCGACGTCTGCCTCGACCTGGCCACGGATCTCGAGGCGTCGGTGGAGGGCCTGCCCGACGATGCCGGGGTCCGCTTCTTCGCGATCTGCCGCGGCTTCCGCCGCTGGGCGCTGAACCACTCACGCGAATTCACCCTGGTCTTCGCCTCCCCGGTCGCCGCCGGAATCACCAGCGCCATGCAGCAATTCGGCGAACCGGTCGGCCGCATCTTCCTCGGGGCCGCGGGCCGTCTGCTCACCGACTACCAGGTCGTGACCACTCCCACCGAGCTGATCCCGCCGGAACTGCGCGACGACCTGATCACCTTCCAGACGGAACTGCTTCGCGTGCTGGCGGATTCGGGCCAGAAGTTCCCCGCCGAGAAACTCGACCTCGGCGTCAGCTACGTCATGATCCAGTTCTGGGCCCGCCTCTACGGTCACGTCACCCTCGAGGTCTTCGGCAACTACCCGATCCAGATCTCGCACCCCGACGTGCTCTTCGACTCCACCCTGGCCGATATCGGCCGCGGCATCGGCCTCGTCGCGCGCTGACCCGGTGTCGCGAACCGCGGTGGCCCGCAACCGATCCGGTGACGGGCCACCGGGGCAATCGCGACTCGATCAGGCCAGCATCTTGGCCTTCAGCGCGGCGATGTCGGCCGCGGTCAGCCCGAGGCCGTTGCTCACGTAGTTGGCGAAGCTGCCGTAGGACTTGTTCGCCTGGGCGAAGGCCGAGTCGAGCTCGGCGGCGGTCACGCCGTTGTTCACGTCGCCGGGGGCGGCGTCGCGGTAGTAGCTCGACAGCATGAAGTCGTAGTACACGGTGTCCTTGTCGACACCCAGCAGGGTCAGCAACACCGCGCCCGCCCAGCCGGTGCGGTCCTTGCCCGCGGTGCAGTGGAACAAGACCCCGCCGTTGTTGTACGCGATATCGCGGAGGACGTCGGCGAAGCCCGCGTTCGCGCCCGGCGAGGTGATGAACTGCGGGTACGCGTTCGCGGCCGACGACGCCGTGCTCAGCCCCGCCAGCGGCGAGGCCCCGCCCATGATGTCGTCGTGGTGTTCGGCCGCCCCGGCGGGGACCTTGTCCGCGCCGTTGAGCAGCTGTTCGTAGTTGGTGCGCAGATCGTGCACCGAGACCACATTGTGCGCGGCCAGCGCGGCCACATCGGCGGTGGTCGCCGAACCCAGTGCGGCGGTGCGGAACACCAGATCGGTGCGGACGGTGTGACCGTCCGCAGTCCGATAACCGCCCACGTCGCGGGCATTCTGCACACCGGAGAGGTTCAACGAGCGCGCGGCCGGATCGAGCAGCACATTGGCGGTCGCCACCGGCGGATCGACCGCGAGTGCCAGACCCGGCGAGACCCCGAAGGTCAAGGCGGCGGCCAAAATCGCGGTCGCACCGAGCGTGCGAGGTCGAATCATGAGGTATTCCCTTCGATAGAACGTCCCGGCACCCGCCGGTGCGTACAACACCGGGCCAGGACAGCCGGGAGCCTAGCTGACACGATGTCTATCGAATGGATACTTTGTTAGCGAATATCGGGTGTGGCTGAAAAGGTCAGACGCTGAGGCGCGAACCTCCTGCCGCGCCGACCATTTCGGCCACCGGGGGCTCGGCGGGGGTCGGTTCGTCCTCCAGGATCGGTTCGCTCAAGCCGATGCGCTGCTGGATGCGCTTCATCCAGGCCGGCGCCCACCAGCAGCGGTCGCCGAGCAGTTTCATGACCGCCGGGACCAGCATCATGCGCAGCACGGTGGCGTCGATGACGAGGGCCGCGATCATGCCGTAGGCGATGTACTGCATGAGGACCAGGTCGGAGAAGGCGAACGCGCCGGTGACGACCAACAGGATCAGCGCCGCCGCGGTGATGATGCGGCCGGTGTGGGCGGTGCCGGAGCGGATCGCCTCCTCGGTGCTCGCGCCGCGGGCGCGGGCCTCGACCATCCGCGACAGGAGGAAGACCTCATAGTCGGTGGAGAGGCCGTAGATGATGGCGATGATGAGGAACAGGATGTTCGCCTGAATCGGCTGCGGCGTGAAGTTGAGCAGCGTCGCGCCGTGGCCCTCGGTGAAGATCCAGGTGAGGATGCCGAGAGTCGAGCCCAGGCCCAGCACGCTCATCAGGGCGGCCTTGAGGGGCAGCACCAGGGAGCCGAAGGTCAGGAACATCAGGATCGTGGTCGCGGCCAGGACCAGGGCGATCATCAGCGGGAGACGGTCGAGCAGCGCGGCGATGGTGTCGTGCTGGACCGTGGGGACGCCGGTCACCATGAGGGTGGTGCCGTCGGCGGTCTCCAGATTGCGCAGGAAGTCGATCGTCTTGTCGTACTTGCTGGAATCGACCAGATACGCCTGGGTCTTGTAGATCGTCGGATCGGTCTGGGACCGGGTCGGGATCTCGAAACCCGAGGGCAGCAGGCCGGGAGCGAAGCTCGCGCGCTCCACCAGCGGACCCACCTCGGTGCTGTCACCGGTGACGATGATCAGTTCGATCGGGTCGGATTTGCGCAGCGGGAAATAGGTGTCGATCTCGTGCTGGGCCACCCGCACCGCATTGTCCGGCGGCAGATACTTCTCGCTGAAACCGCCGAACGCGATATTGCGCACCGGCAGGATGAGCACCAGCAGGCCGAGGATCAGCAGTGCGGTGATCTTGCGCGGATGCCGCATCACCCAGGCGGTGCAACGGCCCCAGAAGCTCTGCTCCACATCGCGGGCCGCGTCGGCGCGCCGGAATCGCTCGATCCCCAGGGCGTTCACCCGCGGGCCCAGGATCGCCAGCATCGCGGGCAGAATCGTGACGGCCGTGAACGCGGCCAGGCTGACCGTGGCGATCGCGCCGTAGGCGATGGACTTCAGGAAGCCCTGCGGGAACAACAGCATCCCGGCCAGACTCGCGACGATCATGGTCGCCGAGAACACCACCGTGCGGCCCGCCGTCGTCACCGAACGCCGCACCGCGGTCGGGGTGTCGTACCCGGCGGCCACTTCCTCCCGGAAACGGCTCACGATGAACAACGCGTAGTCGATGGCCAGGCCCAGCCCGATCATCGAAACGACCGGAGCGACGAACGAATTCACCTCGGCGACATTGGTGATCCCTCGCACGATGCCGTTCGCGCCCAGAATCGTCAGCACACCGATCATGAGCGGCAGCGCCGCCGCGACCACGCCGCCGAAGATGAAGAACAGCAGGATCGCGACGGCCGGGATCGCCAGCAATTCCATGCGATGGGTGTCGGCCGAGATGGTGTCGGTCAGCGCCGTCCCGATGGGTTGCAGCCCACCGACCTTCACATCGATGCCCGGCACCGCGAACGCGTTCTTCACCTGCACGTAGTGCGCCGACAGCACGTCACCGGTCTCACCCTTGAGGGCGATGGAGGCGACCGCGCGCGTCTTGTCCTTGGTGGCGAGGCCCGACTGCGAGCCCAGGGTCGTGGTCACCCCGGGCCAGTAGGTGGCGTTGACCGCCTGCACGGCGTCGGGGAACCGCGTGGTGAGGGAGTTGAGACTGTCCACCACCGGCTGATTCACGGTGGGGTCGTCGACGGTCGTCCCGTCCGGAAAGTGATAGATGATGACCATGTCCGCGGCGTGATTCGGCCCGAACGCGCCCGCGGCCAGCTCCGCGGCCTGCACCGACTCCGAATTCGGGTCGTCCAGACCACCCGCGCTGAGGCGACCCTCGAACCCCAGCGAGTACGCGCCGAGGGCCAGGAGGGCGGCCGCGACCGCAGCCAAAACGAGAAAGCGATAGCGGGCGACGAGTTGTCCCCATAGCGCGAAGACATCGCGTTCGCGCGGGCGGCGGCTCGTGGTCATACTGCACGGTAACAGGCATGATCAGAATTAATTAAAAGCCTTGTCTGGCAATACAATTAGAATTACGAGAAACGTGATTTCATGATAGATGAAAGGTATTTATCGAGGTCGCGAATCAACCGGCCGCGAGCCGGGGGCGGCGCAACGAGCCCATGCGGCGGATGATGCGCGGACGCCGCAGGTCACGGGCCATCCATTCACCCAGGGTGACGCCCGCGGCCAGCGCCAGACCGACCGCGAACGCGCTGAACAATTGGTTCAGCCCGATCAGCAGTTCGTCATTGAGCAGCGCGTACAGCCCGCGATAGACCTTCAGACCCGGCAGCAGGGGAGTGATGCCCGCGACCGCCACCACCAGCGGGGGCGTCAGCGCGCGCCGGGCGAGCAGGCCACCGGCCAGACCCACCACGGTGGCGGCCACGCCCGAGGAGACGACCGGCCCGAATCCGAAATGCTGGGCCAGCAGATAGACCACGGTGGCAGCGCCACCGCTGAACGCGGCCGCCGCCAGCGCCCGCTGCTCGGCGTAACAGGCCAGCGCGAACGCCCCGGACGTCACCGCACCCGCGAACAGCTTGAGCGGCAGATTGGTCAGATCGCGGGTCGAGACCATCTCGACCGTCGGCACCGTCGCCTCGAACACCTCCGCCACCCGCAGCGTGAGCGCGATCCCGGCGATGATCCCGACGGTCATCATGATCACTTCCAACATGCGCGCCGACGCTGTCACCGGCGCCCCGGTGATCGCGTCCTCCACCGCGCCCACCAGTTGTAAACCGGCCAGCAACACCGCGATTCCGGCCGCGATGATCAGCGCCGGATCCAGTCGCAGCCCGGCCGCGAAGGTGGACACCAAGACCGCGGGCGCCGCGGCGATGACGCCGCCCATCATGTGCTGGAAGAAGAACGGCAGCCCGCGCCGGTTCAACAGCCGGTTGGTGCGGTCGATGAGCATGGTGGTCACGAAACTCAGCAGCCCGATCAGCCAGCCGCCGTTGAGCAACAGCGCCACGGCCGCGGCCATCAGCGCCCAGCCCAGCGTCGCCGACCAGCGCGGGTACGGATGCGGCGCGGAGGTGATCTCGTCGAGGGCGGAGAGCGCGTCCTGCGGCGGCACCAGTTCGCTGCGGATGCGCCGGGTCAGCCGGTCCACCGCGGCGAGCCGGGTGAAGTCCAGCGACCGGTAGTGCACGACCCGCATGGTGGTGGCGGGCGGCAGCCGGGTGCCGCGGTCGGCGGAGATACGGATCGAGTTGTAGGTGACGTCGATATCACAGTGGGACAGACCGTAGGTGGCGGCGATGAACTCGATCTGGGTGGTGGTGTCCATCACCGCCGTGCCCGATGCCAGCACGACTTCCCCGACCCGCTCGGCCAGATCCAGCACCTCGGTCACGGTCGCGTCGTCGGTGAGATCGATCGGCTGGACCGGGGCGGGCGCCTCCACGACGGTGTCCACGGTGGCGCGCTGATCAGCGACGACGTGATCGGAGACGGTGGTGAGCAGGCGGCGCCACCACCGGGTGCGCGGCCCCGCGGGCAGACCCGGCGACTCGACGGCCACCTCGTTGCTCACAGTAAGAAACGTACACGGGCGATCGAGATCACCAGGATGAGCACAGCCGTGGCAGTAGTGTTTTGGCTATGGCGACGAGCGGCGTTTCGATCTCCGAAGAGCTACGCACGGCACTCGACGGCCCCTGGCGGGAGGTTCGTCAACGGGCCCGCGCAGTCCTCCACGACGACCGCCTCTTCGGCGATCCGAGCCTCGATCTGAAAGCAGCGCGGGCTCGCGTGCTGGACCAGATGGGGCTGGTCTCCTCCTTCGGCTGGGTCGAACCCGGCTTCCGCCACCCCGACGGCACCCCCGGTGACGCGGGCGCGGTCGTCACCGCGCTCGAGATGCTCGCCTACACCGACCTGTCGCTGTGGGTGAAAAGCGGTGTGCAGTGGGGACTTTTCGGCGGCGCGGTCGAGAACCTGGGCACCGAGCGGCACCGCGAGTACCTCGACGAGCTGATCCCGCTGCGCCTGCTCGGCTGCTTCGCCATGACCGAGACCGGCCACGGCAGCGATGTCGCCAACCTGGAGACCACCGCCACCTATGACCCGGCCACCCGGGAGTTCGTGGTGCACAGCCCGACTCCCTCGGCCCGCAAGGACTACATCGGCGGCGCGGCCGAACACGCCCGCATGGCAGCGGTTTTCGCCCAGCTGATCACGGGCGGGCAGAGCCAGGGCGTGCACTGCTTCCTGGTCCCCATCCGCGACGAGGCGGGCGGTGACCTGCCCGGCGTGACCACCTCCGACTGCGGCTACAAGGGCGGCCTGCCGGGTGTCGACAATGGCCGAATCCTGTTCGACCAGGTCCGGATTCCGCGCGAGAACCTGCTCAACCGGTATGCCGACGTGGCCGAGGACGGCACCTACAGCTCCGAGATCGAGAATCCCAGCCGCCGCTTCTTCACCACCCTGGGCACCCTGGTGCGCGGGCGGGTCAGCGTCGGCGGCGCGGCGGCCGCCGCGGCCCGGGTCGCGCTGAGCATCGCGGTCCGCTACGGCGAGCAGCGGCGGCAGTTCGCCGACCCCGACACCGGGGAGGAGACGGTGCTGATGGACTACCGCAGCCATCAGCGCCGCCTGCTGCCGCTGGTAGCCCGCTCCTACGCACTGGCTTTCGCGCAGAACGACCTCGTGTACCGCATGCACCTGGTGCAGACCGGGCAGGAGACCGACCCGCGCGCGCGGCGCGCGCTGGAGAACCGGGCCGCCGGCCTCAAGGTGGCGCAGACCCGTTTCGCCACCGCCGCCATCCAGGAATGCCGCGAAGCCTGCGGCGGCGCGGGCTATCTCACCGAGAATCGCCTGGTCACCCTCAAGGCCGACACCGATGTGTTCGTCACCTTCGAAGGCGACAACACGGTCTTGACCCAACTGGTCGCCAAGGACCTGCTGACCGCGTACGCCGACGAGGTCCGCGACCTCGACGCGCTCGGCTGGGTGAAGTTCGCCGCCACCATGGCCCGCGACGTGGTGCGTGAGCGATCCGGTGTGCGGCAGATGATTCAGCGCCTGCGCGACCGCGGCGACGACACCGTCGACGAGGGCGACCTGTCGCGGCGCTCGATCCAGTTGCAGCTGTTCGCCGATCGCGAGGACTACCTGGTCCGCACGGCCGGACACCGGCTGCGCGCCCGCGCGAAGGAGACCGGGCCGTTCGAGGCCTTCAACAACGCGCAGGACCACATCCTGGCCGCGGGGTCGGCGCACATCGAGCGCTTGGTGCTGGAGGCCTTCATCGACGGTATCGCCGGTATCGAGGATCCGGAGGCGCGGGCGCTGGCCGACACGGTCTGCGATCTGTTCGTGTATTCGACCATCGAACAGCATCAGGCCTGGTACATCATGCACCGGTTCATGTCGGTGGAGCGGGCCAAGTCGGTGCGGCGCGGGGTGAACGAACTCGTGGACCGGCTCCGGCCGCAGGCGCTCACCCTGATCGAGGGCCTGGGCGTCCCGGAAGGCCTGCTGCGCGCCGCCATGCTCGGCTGAATCCTCTCACCGCACCGACCCTCACACTGTCGTCATTTTCAGGATTTGATCGGAACCGTCCACCCGAATCGCAACGCTGCGAGGGGAAATCGTGATCCTGGGATATCCACGGCCGCACGCCGAGCGGGCCACACGATGATCGACACATTGATCGCACCGGCACTGCGCACGCCGAAATTGGTGCTGGCCCTGGTCGCCATCGCGTTCGTGCTGTGCGGGGCGCTCGGCACACAGGCCGGCGCACGACTGTCCAACGGCGGCTTCGTCTCCACCCACTCCGAGTCCGAGCAGGTGGCCGGGGTACTGGAACGCGACTACGGCAGGTCCGGTATGCAGCTGGTGCTCACCGTCGAATCACCCCGCGGCGCACAGGATCCTGCGGCCGCGGCCCTCGGCGAGAACATCGCGCAACGGCTCCGGGGCGACTCGCGCGTCTCCGCGGCCGTCTCGCCCTGGACCGATCCGACGCTGACCAAGACGCTGCTCAGCAGAGACGGCACGATCGGGCTGATCGTGGCCACTGTGCGCGGCGACGAGAACACCGCGCCCGGCACGGCCCGCGACCTGGCCGACGAATTCACCGGCGCCCACGGCGACATCACCGTCCAGGCCGGGGGACAGGCCATGATCTGGAACGAGACGAGCGAGCAGACCCAGAAGGACCTGGGCCTGGCCGAGGCCATCGCGCTGCCGCTGACCTTCCTGCTGCTGGTGTGGTACCTCAGAAGCCTGGTGGCCGCGGCCATTCCGTTCGCCACCGGCGTGGTCGCCATCGCCGGGGCCAGCGCGGTGCTGTACCTGCTGACCTTCGTGATCGAGCTGTCGGTGTTCGCGCTCAACATCATCACCGCCCTCGGACTGGCGCTGGCCGTGGACTACTCGCTGCTGATCATCGGACGCTATCGGGAGGAGATCGCCGCCGGCCGCGACCGCACCACGGCGCTCACCGTCGCCATGCGCCGCGGCGGCCGCGCGGTCGCCTTCTCCGGGCTCACCGTGGGCATCGCCCTGGTCGGAATGGTGTTCTTCCCCATGGGCTTCCTGCGGTCGATGGCCGCGGCCGGGCTGGCGGTGGTGGCGCTGTCCATCGTGCTCGCGCTGACCCTGGTACCCGCCCTGCTGATGGTGCTCGGCGACCGCATCAACCGGAAACCGTTGCGCGAGGCCGCACCCGTCGAGGACAGCGTGCTGTACCGGGTGGCGCGGGGCGTGCAGCGCTGCCCCGCCCTGTGCGCGCTGCCGGTGCTCGCGCTGCTGCTGATCCTGGGCGCGCCGATCGCGGATCTGAAACTCGGGTTGCCCGACGACCGCGTGCTGCCCGCGACGCTGTCATCGCACCGGGTCGGTGATCTGCTGCGAAATCGGTTCGACGACAACGCGACCGGCGCGGTGCACATCATCGTGCGCGCGCCGGGCAACGCTGTGAGCGCCTACGCGTCGGCGTTGTCGCGGGTGCCCGGCGTGGAAGCCGTCATCGCCCCGTCCGGCACCTACGCCCACGAGCGGATGATCGCCCCCGGCGACGCCGCCGCGACCGGACCGGACTCCGTCCACCTCACCGTCGCCACCCGCCTGGACCCGTACTCCGACCGCGCCCAGCGCCAGCTCGACGCCTTGCGCGCGATCGACGCCCCCGGGCCAGCGCTGTTCGGCGGCGCGGCCCAGCAGACCGCGGACGCGGCCCACGGTGTCGCGCAAGGCGTCCCGAAGGCGCTGGCCTGGATCGGCATCGTCACCTTCGTGCTGCTGCTGTTGCTCACCGGCAGCGTGGTGCTGCCGCTGAAAGCCCTCGTCCTCAATGTGCTCTCGCTCTCGGCGACCTTCGGCGCGCTGGTCTGGATCTTCCAGGACGGCCATCTGGGCGGGCTCGGCACCGAGGCCGTCGGATCCACCATCGCCACCATGCCGGTGCTGTTGTTCTGCGTGGCCTTCGGACTGTCCATGGACTACGAGGTCTTCCTGCTGGCCCGCTTCACCGAGGAGTGGCGCCGTTCGGCGAAGACCCGCGCGGACAACGACACCGCGGTCGCGCTGGGCATCGCCCGCTCCGGCCGCATCGTGACCGCGGCGGCCCTGCTCATGGCCGTGGTCTTCGCGGGGATCGCCGCCAGCCAGGTCACCATGAACCGGATGCTGGGCGTGGGACTGGCGCTGGCGGTACTGCTGGACGCCACCCTGGTGCGCATGGTGCTGGTCCCGGCGTTCATGCGGGTCATGGGCACCGCGAACTGGTGGGCCCCGCCCCGGTCGCGGCCGCTGCTGGAACGGGCCGCGCTGCGCGACTGAGCGCGGCCGCTATCGTGCAGACGTGAGCAGACCGATCACCCCCGTCCCCGAGCTCCCGGCGGCCCGGCCCCACCCGGCCACTCTGCCCGCCGTGATCCTGGCGGGGGTGATCGTCACCGTGCTGGTGCCGTTGACCTTTCCGTCCGGTGGCGGCTCGACGAGCGCGGACCTGGCCCTGGAGAACGGCATCCACTCGGCGCTCGACGCCCACACCTGGGTGTACCGAGTGCTGGTGTTCCCCAGCAACAGTCCCGTCGTGCTGACCCTGCTGGCCCTGTCCGCCGCGTTGCTGGCCTACCGGCGGTTGTGGTGGCAGGCGGGTTTCGCGCTGATCGCCCCGGAACTGGTGGTGGCGGTCAATACCTATGCGCTCAAACCGTTCTGGGAACGCAAGCTCGAGCACTATCTGGCCTACCCGAGTGGGCACACCGTGCAGTTGGTCGCCGTGGTGACCGCGTTCGCGCTCGTGACCGAATCCGCGCGGGTGCGCCGGGGCACGGTGATCGTCATGGTGGTGGTGCTGCCCGCCGTCATGATCGGCATGGTCGGTCTCGGATACCACCATCCGACCGATGTGGTCGGCGGCACCGCGGCCGCCGTGGCGCTCGTGGCCGCCCTCTACCTGCCGTGCCGCTACCTCGCGGCAACCACGGCGGGGCGGGTGGCTAATACAGCGACGCCGCCCCCGCCAGAATGAACCACACCACCCACAGGGCCGCGATGATGAAGCCCAGGGTGAGCATCACCCGCATGACCCCGCGCCCCACCTCGATCCGGTCGCTGCGGCGCGGATAGAGCTTCCACGGGCTGAACCACGGCGAGGGCATGACGAAACCCCGGCCCGCCGAGGCGTGCTCCTGCTCCAAGCGGGCCTGCTCCAAGGCGTACGCCTCGGCCTGCGCCTGCTGGGGGCCACCGTGCCACAGGGTCGGATCCACCGGGCCCAGGAAGCCCTCGTTCAGCAGATCCTGCGGTGCGGGCAGGTACGGCAGGATCCCCAGGCCGCGGAAAGCCCACGCCACGTCATTGGCCGACCACTGCGGGCGCCCCCGCGACAGCAGACCGGTGAAATGGTCGCGCAGCCGCCGCTCGTCGCCCAGCAGCACCTGGAAACTCGGATCGTTCCACAGCTGGGTGACCTTCAGATTCGACCCCGGCGGCGGCACCACCAGCACGATGCCGTGGATGACCCGCTGCCCGAGTCCCCGCTCGGCCAGCCAGGTCTGCAACGCGAAGGTGTGATCGCGGGACTTGTCCAGGGGGCTGCGCTTGTCGCTGCCCTCGAAGGTCACGATCCGGTCCCCGACCCGCCACGGGCCGTTGACCGGCACCTGCAGCTCGCCGTCGAGACGCTCGGCCAGCGCCTCGGCCTCGATCACCACGCAGCTGGTCGGCGTCCACACCACCGCGTCGAAGGGATGCAGCTTGTCGCCGTGGAACAGAGTGCAATTGACGGTCGCGACACCCTGGGGGTCGGTGCTGCCCTTCCAGGTTCGCAGCCAGTCGATCAGCACTCTCTCGGCGTGCGTGCCGGCGGCGTTCTGCACTCGGACGAGCATCGGCTCTCACCTTCCTCGTCGGATCGGTACCGCGAATGGTACGGGCACAACAGCCCAAACTACCGCCGGGCGCGCCGCCGCGCTCAGTTCCGGTGGTCCGCCGGGAAAATCGGCAGCCGCAGTGCGCCCGGAGCGAACTCCGGCACCGCCGCCGACTTCGGTGCGACCGGGCTGATCCGACGGTACGCGGCGCCCAGCGGCGGCCGCGGATCGACCTCGTTTCGGTTGGGCCAGAACGCCATTGCGCGCTCGGCCTGCGCGGTGATGGTCAGCGACGGGTTCACGCCCAGGTTCGCCGTCACCGCCGAACCGTCGGCCACGTGCAGACCCGGATGGCCGTACACGCGCTGATACGGGTCCACCACACCGCTTTCCGGCCCCTCGCCGATGACACAGCCGCCGATGTAGTGCGCGGTGGCGGGGATGTTGAACACGTCCATCGCCAGCATCTGCACATCGCCGTCGACGCGCTCGCCGAAGCGGCGGCCGACCTCATGGGCCAGTGGGATCCAGGTCGGATTCGGCTTGCCCATACCCTGTTTCGTCTTCAGCTGCCCCCAGCGGCGGAACGAGGTCAGCGAATTGTCCAGCGACTGCATCACCAGCAGGATGACCGAGCGCTCCGAGGCCCGCCGTGCGTTGAGGCTGCGCGCGAACACCACCGGATGCAGCACCATGGCCAGCAGGAAGCGCAGGAACCGGAACGCGCCGCCGTCGACGATCGGCACCGACAGCGGGAACAGGCCGTTCTGTCCCTTGCCGTAGTGACAGACCTCGACGTGGGTGTCGGGCTCGGGGTGGATGGAGGAGGTGATCGCGATGCCCTCGGCGAAATCGTCGCGGGACTTGCTCACCACATTGAGAATCGCCTCGGAGTTGGAACGGGTCAGCTCACCCAGCCGCGGCGAGAGGTTCGGCAGCACGCCCTCGTCACGCATCTTGTGCAGCAGCTTCTGGGTGCCCAGCGCGGCCGCCGCGAACACCACCTGCTCGGCGGTGAACACCTTGCGGCCCTTGCGGACCCAGCGGTCCGACCGCTGCGTCTCGATGGCGTAGCCGCCGCCGGTCATGGGCCGCACCTTGGTGGCCGTGGTGAGTTCGAACACGTGCGCACCGGCCTGCTCGGCCAGGTAGAGGTAGTTCTTGGGGGTGGTGTTCTTGGCGTTGTGCGGGCAGCCGGTGAAGCAGCGCGCGCAGTGGATGCAGCCGTTGCGCCGCGGGCCCGCGCCGCCGAAGTAGGGGTCCTCGACCTCCTCGCCGGGGGCGGACTCGTTGAAGAACACGCCGACCCGGGTGGGGTGGAAGGTCTCGCTCACGCCCAGATCGGCTGCCACCGAACGGATCACGTCGTCCGCCGGGGTCATGCGCGGGTTCTCGGTCACGCCGAGCATGCGCTCGGCCTGGTCGTAGTAGGGCGCGAGCTCGGAGCGCCAGTCGGTGATGTGGGCCCACTGGCGGTCGGTGTAGAAGGCCGGGAGCGGCTCGTAGAGGGTATTGCCGTAGATCAGCGACCCGCCGCCCACGCCCGCCGCCGAGAACACCGCGCACTTGCCCAGCACGCTGATCCGCTGGGTGCCGGTCAGGCCCAGGCGCGGGGCCCAGATCGCCTTGCGCACATTCCAGTTCGTCTTGGGGATGTCTTCGGCGTTCCAGCGGCGGCCGGACTCCAGCACCGCCACCCGGTAGCCCTTCTCGCTCAGGCGCAGCGCGCTCACGCTCCCCCCGAACCCGGAGCCGATCACGACGACGTCATAGTCGAAGTCGGGCATGGTCATTCCTCTCGCGGTCCCAACCAGATGTGAGAAGGATTGCACACAACTCTCTCACGGAGTAGGTCCGCGCCCGGCGCGGCGGCGTGCCCGGATGGTGATGGCGCGCCGATTGGGGTAGGACGGGGACTGTGACAACCGAGCGGAACACCGAACCGGTGTACAGCGACCGCATCCTGACCGTGCCCAATGTGCTCAGCTTGGTGCGGCTGATCGGCGTGCCGGTGTTCCTGTGGCTGCTGCTGGTCGAGAAGGCCGACGGCTGGGCCTTCGCGCTGCTGGTCGCCAGCGGTTTCACCGACTTCCTCGACGGCAAGCTGGCCCGGCTGTTGGATCAGTCGTCCAGATTGGGCGCGATCCTGGATCCGCTGGTCGACCGGCTGTACCTGCTGGCGACGCTGGGCGGCTTCCTGATTCGCGGCATCCTGCCCTGGTGGGTGGTGCTGATCCTGGTCGCCCGCGACGGCATCCTGACCCTCACCCTGGGCATCTACAAGCGCCGCGACCTGCCCCCGCCCGAGGTCATCTACCTGGGCAAGGCCGCCACCTTCGCGCTCATGTCGGCGCTGCCCTGGCTGCTGGCCGGGCAGATGGACTGGGCCGCCGCGGGTTTCGGCCGCGCCTTCGGTGGGGCATTCTTGATCTGGGGCACGGCGGTCTACGTCTGGACCGGAATCCTGTACCTCGGCAAAGCCCTCGCCGTGGCCCGAGCGATACCGCCCGTGCCACACCATGATCACTCCCGATAGGGTGTGCGACGGACGGATCGACGACGATCCCGAGAGGAACCGCCCGTTGAAAGGACACTGCCAGTGACCGCAGTACCCGAGGATTTGCGCTACTCCGAGGAGCACGAGTGGGTGAGCAAGGTGGGTCCGACCCGGGTGCGGGTGGGCATCACCGACTACGCGCAGTCGCAGTTGGGTGACGTCGTGTTCGTGCAGCTGCCCGCGGTGGACTCCGAGGCACCGGCCGGTGAGAGCATCGCCGAGATCGAATCCACCAAGAGCGTGTCCGACATCTACGCCCCGCTGGCCGGGAAAGTCGTTGCGGTGAACGATCTTCTGGATGCCGAGCCCGAGACCGTCAACTCCGACGCCTACGGCGACGGGTGGCTGTTCGAGCTCGAGGTCGACTCCGCCGAGGCGCTCGAAGCCGGCCTGGGCAAGCTGCTCGATGCCGCAGGTTATCAAGGAGTTATCGGAGGCTGAAGCAGCCTTCACAGTTCTACCTGCACGGGTACGCCCTGGCAGGGTACGGTCAATGCCAACAGAAGTGCGCGCAGCCGGTGCCCGGAATTTCCGGAACCCACCCGAAGCGGGGAGCGGCCGGAGCGCCGCATCGCTGAGGGCATCAATTGCTTGCATGGATTATTCGGTTCGAGGAGGAGAGCAAGGGTGAGCGAGAACAAGGACCCGGGTTACCAGGAAACGGCAGCAGAGACCACTTCGGTGTTCCGTGCCGACTTCCTGAACGAGGTCGACACGTCGCGCACCGAGCAGACCGGCGAGCAGCCGGTGCAGGGGGTGGAGGGTCTGCCCGCGGGCGCGGCCCTGCTGGTGGTCAAGCGTGGTCCGAACGCCGGTTCGCGCTTCCTGCTCGACCAGCCGACCACCTCGGCGGGACGCCATCCCGACAGTGACATCTTCCTGGACGATGTCACGGTCAGCCGTCGCCACGCGGAATTCCGCCAGGACGACGACACCTTCCAGGTCGTCGACGTGGGCAGCCTCAACGGCACCTATGTCAACCGTGAGCCGGTGGACTCCTCGGAGCTGCAGAACGGCGACGAGGTCCAGATCGGCAAGTTCCGTCTGGTCTTCCTGACTGGTCCGCGACCGGCGACGAGCGACTCGGCGCTATAGGGCCGAGCGGAATGACTGGCGCAGCGCAGTGGATGCGCGGAGGCATGTCGATCGGCTCCGTGCTGGATCTCCTGCGTCCGGATTTTCCGGACATCACCATCTCCAAGATCCGATTCCTGGAATCGGAGGGCCTGATCAGCCCGGAGCGCACGCCCTCGGGATACCGCCGCTTCCATGTGGCGGATGTCGAGCGCCTGCGCTTCGTGCTGACCGCGCAGCGGGACCAGTACCTGCCGTTGAAGGTGATCAAGGAACAGCTCGAAGCGATCGACAGTGGGGCGGCGACGCTCGGAGTCCGGGAAGCACGGGCCCGGGCGAACGCCGTGGGAGGCATCGTGCCCGAATCCCGAGGTATTCCGGAAACCCCGGATGCCTTGTCCGCCAACGGGGGCGGCCGGCTACGCCGGTTGAACGCCGTGCCCGGTGAGGTGTCGGCCGAGGAACTCCGGTTCGACCACGAAATCCGGATCACTCGGGCGGATCTGCTCGATCAGGCCGGCATCGACGAGAAGTTCCTCACCGAACTGATCCGGGCCAATCTGATCACCCCCGGCGGGGCCGGGTACTTCGACGGCGATGCCGTCACTCTCGCTCGCACCGCCAAGGCGCTGAGCGAATTCGGTTTGGAGGCAAGGCATCTGCGTGCCTTCAAGCTGGCCGCGGATCGTGAGGCCGCCATGGTGGCCCAGATCGCCGCGCCGATCGCCAAGAGCCGCGACGCCGATGCCCGCGCTCGCGCCGAGGAGACGGTCCGGGAATTGGCCGCACTGTCGCTGACGCTGCACACCTGCCTCGTGAAGACCTCGGTGCGCGCTTCCCTCGGAGGCTGAAATCTTCGCCTAGACTCGGTAATACAGCCGGGTTGGGCGGCCTGGTGAGGATCTGGGAGGCAGTGCGATGAGCGAAATGCGTGTGATCGGCATCCGTGTCGAACAGCCACAGAATCAGCCCGTGCTGCTACTGCGTGAGGTGTCCGGGGACCGGTACCTACCGATCTGGATCGGGCAGGCCGAGGCCACCGCGATCGTGCTGGAACAGGAGGGCGTCACGCCCATCCGCCCGCTCACCCACGACCTGATCAAGATCCTGATCAAGGAGCTGGGTCACACCCTCAAAGAGGTGCGGATCGTGGATCTGCAGGAGGGCACCTTCTACGCCGACCTGGTCTTCGAGAACGATCTGCGCATCTCGGCGCGGCCCTCGGACTCGGTCGCCATCGCGTTGCGGGTGGGCTGCCCGATCTATGCCGAGGAGCCGGTGCTCGAGGAGGCCGGGCTGGTCATGCCCGACGAGCGCGAGGACGAAGTCGAGAAGTTCAAGGAGTTTCTCGAATCGGTATCTCCGGATGATTTCAAGGCCACGGACAGCTGACCAACTGCTGACCGGGCAAAGCATCCGAAATGAGACATTTCCTAGTCTCTACCTCAGCTTTAGGGTGAGAAACACGCACTCGGCCATGCTTTTACGGTGCCGATTTTGCGGCCACAATCAGGGGAGTAGCCTCGATTGTCAGTCCAACGCTCCAGAGTCGATCAAGAGCCCAGCCCTGATAGGCGCGCAGTAAGGGAGTAAGTCAGTGGGAGATCAACCGCAACCTCGGGATGTGGTGCAGCCAGGGCTGTTCCCCGATGACACGGTGCCCGACGAACTCGTCGGTTACCGCGTGCCCAGCGCGTGCCAGGTGGCCGGAATCACTTACCGGCAGCTCGACTACTGGGCCCGCACCGGACTGGTCGTCCCCTCCATCCGCAGCGCCACCGGATCCGGCAGCCAGCGGCTGTACTCGTTCAAGGACATCCTGGTCCTCAAGATCGTCAAGCGGCTGCTCGACGCGGGCATCTCACTACAGAACATCCGCATCGCCGTGGACCACCTGCGCAGTCGCGGTGTCGAGGATCTCGCCGGAATCACCCTGTTCAGCGACGGGACCACGGTCTACGAATGCTCCTCCGCCGAAGAGGTGGTCGATTTACTGCAGGGTGGCCAGGGCGTGTTCGGCATCGCAGTGAGCGGCGCCATGCGCGAGCTCACCGGCGCCATCGCCAACTTCCCGGCCGAGCGCGCGGAGACCGCGTCCACCACGGATCGCCCCGAGGACGAGCTCTCGTACCGGCGCAAGGCGCGGATGAGCAAGACCGGTTAGTCCGGTCGGCAACATTCTTGTAACCTGCGGCCGCTTAGACTGACAGTGCGTCGCAGCCGTGCGGGAGAGTTCCGGGGATAGTCTCGGACGCCGAAGGAGCAGCACCTCCCCGTCAATCTCTCAGGCACAAGGGACCGTGCGGAGTTTCGACGCCTCTGGAAAGTGATGGCCGCGTGCCGTCCGCCCATGGTGAAAGGTCACCGGTCGCCAGACCGGGGTCCGAATCTCTCAGGCATCGAGGACAGAGGGGGAGGGCAGACGACACGTCGACCCCCTGGTCGACCCCCGCCCACCCCTTGGAGCAGCCGTGATCTGGACTCGATCCTTCGCCGACCGCCACATCGGCCCCGACAGCGGCGAAACCGGCCGCATCCTCGAGACCGTGGGCGTCGAGTCGCTGGACGAACTCGCCACCAGGGCCGTACCCGCCAGCATCCTGGACGCCCCCGAGGGCAATGGCCTCACCGTGCTGCCCGACGCCGTCTCCGAACACGAGGCGCTGGCCGAGCTTGCGGCACTGGCCAATTCGAACACCGTCGCCACCTCCATGATCGGGCTCGGGTACTACGACACCCTCACCCCGCCGGTGCTGCTGCGCAACCTCGTCGAGAACCCGGCCTGGTACACCGCCTACACGCCCTACCAGCCCGAGATCAGCCAGGGCCGCCTCGAAGCGCTGCTCAACTTCCAGACCATGGTCGGCGATCTCACCGGCATGGAGGTCGCCAACGCGTCCATGCTCGACGAGGCCACCGCCGCCGCCGAGGCCATGACCCTGCTGCAGCGGGCCAACCGCAAGTCCAAGTCGGAGCGGCTGCTCATCGACACCGACCTGTTCCCGCAGACCCGCACCCTGCTCTACACCCGCGCCGAGCCGCTGGGCATCGAGATCGTGGAGGCCGACCTGGCCGACGGCGGGCTGCCCGAGGGCGACTTCTTCGGCGTGATCGTGCAGCAGCCGGGCGCGTCCGGCCGGGTCGTGGACTGGGCCCCGGTCATCGAGGCCGCCCACGAGCGCGGCGCGCTGGTCGCGGTGGGCGCGGACCTGCTCGCGCTGACCCTGATCACCCCGCCCGGCGAGCAGGGCGCGGACGCCTGCTTCGGCACCACGCAGCGCTTCGGCGTGCCGCTGGGCTTCGGCGGGCCGCACGCGGGCTACCTCGCCGTGCACACCGCGCACGCGCGGCAGCTGCCCGGCCGCCTGGTCGGCGTGTCCGTCGACGCCGACGGCAATCTGGCCTACCGGCTCGCGCTGCAGACCCGTGAGCAGCACATCCGTCGCGAGAAGGCGACCTCCAACATCTGCACCGCGCAGGTGCTGCTGGCCATCCTGGCCGGCATGTACGCCTCCTACCACGGCGCCGACGGGCTGCGGTCGATCGCGCGCCGTGTGCACGGACACGCGCAGTGGCTGGCCGCCGGTCTCGGCGACGCGGTCGTGCACCAGACCTACTTCGACACCGTCCTGGTGAACGTGCCCGGCGGCGCCGAATCCATCGTGGCCAAGGCGAAGGGCGAGGGCATCAACCTGCGTCTCGTCGACGCCGACCACGTGGCCATCGCCTGCGACGAGGTCACCACCGACACCCACGTGGTCGCCGTGCTCGACTGCTTCGGCGCGGAGGTCCCGGTCGGTCCCGAGGGCGCGCTCTTCCACGGCAGGCAGCGTCCGCACATCGAGGTCCGCACCTCCGAGTACCTGACCGCGCCCGCGTTCACCAAGTACCGCACCGAGACCGCCATGCTGCGCTACCTGCGCACGCTCTCGGACAAGGACATCGCGTTGGACCGCAGCATGATTCCGCTCGGCTCCTGCACCATGAAGCTCAACGCCGCCGCCGAGATGGAGGCCATCACCTGGCCCGGCTTCAACCGGGTGCACCCGTACGCGCCGGTCGAGGACGCGCCCGGCCTGATCAAGCTGATCGAGGACCTCGAGGGGTGGCTGTGCGCGGTCACCGGCTACGACCGGGTTTCCTTGCAGCCCAATGCCGGTAGCCAGGGTGAGTACGCGGGCCTGCTCGCGATCCGCCGCTACCACCTGGATCGTGGTGACTCCCACCGGGATACGTGCCTGATCCCGTCCAGCGCGCACGGCACCAACGCCGCGTCCGCGGCCATGGTCGGCATGCGGGTGGAGATCGTGAAGACCAGCCCCAACGGCGATATCGACCTCGACGACCTGCGTGCCAAGATCGCCGATCACGCCGAGCGGCTGGCCTGCATCATGATCACCTACCCGTCCACGCACGGCGTGTACGAGCACGAGGTGGCCGAACTGTGCGGCCTGGTGCACGAGGCGGGCGGCCAGGTGTACGTCGACGGCGCGAACCTCAATGCCCTGGTCGGCCTGGCCCGTCCGGGCAAGTTCGGCGGCGACGTCAGCCACCTGAACCTGCACAAGACCTTCTGCATCCCGCACGGCGGCGGCGGTCCCGGCGTCGGCCCGGTCGCGGTGCGCGAGCACCTGGCCCAGTACCTGCCCGGCGACCCGCTGGTGAAGGGCTCGCACGCGGTGTCGGCGGCCATGTACGGGTCGGCGTCGATCCTCCCGATCACCTGGGCCTACATCCGCATGATGGGCGCCGACGGCCTTCGCCGCGCCACCCTCACCGCCATCGCCTCCGCCAATTACATTGCGCGCAAGCTGGACCCGCACTTCCCGGTCCTCTACACCGGCGACAACGGCATGGTCGCCCACGAGTGCATCCTGGACCTGCGCGAGATCACCAAGCGCACCGGCGTCACCGTCGACGACGTCGCCAAGCGCCTGGCGGACTACGGCTTCCACGCCCCCACCATGAGCTTCCCGGTCGCGGGCACCCTCATGGTGGAGCCCACCGAGAGCGAGAACCTCGAAGAACTCGATGCTTTCATCGCGGCCATGATCGCCATCAAGGGCGAGATCGACCAGGTCGAAGCCGGTGTCTGGCCCGTCGAGGACAACCCCCTCCGCGGCGCCCCCCACACCGCCGAATGCCTGGTCGGCGACTGGGACCACCCCTACACCCGCGAAACCGCCGTCTACCCGATGGGCGTCAAGCACACCCGCGCCAAGGTCTGGCCGTCCGTCCGCCGCATCGACGGCGCCTACGGCGACCGCAACCTGGTCTGCTCCTGCCCGCCGATGGACTCCTACACCGACGCCGAGTGATTCGCCGTAGCTGAACAGGCAAGCGCCCCATCGGTTCACGGAACCGATGGGGCGCTCGTCGTGGTGGCGCAGGGGTGAAACGGGTCAGGCGTGGACCGGCTTGTAGGTGGAGATCGCCCAGATCACCACGACGTCGAGGGCGATGATGAGCAGCGACCAGGCCGGGTAGTAGGGGATCCAGAGGAAGTTCTCCACGATGGACAGAGCCGCCAGCACGAGGGCGGCGGTGCGGCCCCAGGTGGAGCCCTTCAGCAGGCCGATCGACACGATGATCTGAATGATGCCGACGCCGATGTGGATCCAGCCCCAGCCGGTGGTGTTCATCTTGTAGATGTAGTCGTAGCCGACGACCAGCAGGTCGTCCGACGCCACCGCGGAAATGCCCTGCAGGACCGAGAGCACGCCGATGACGAGCAGCAGAATGCCGGCACCGATGGTCGTTCCGGCGGCCAGGCCCTGCTTCAATGTGGGTTCGGGACCCGTACTGTGTGTCATCCGCCGAATATGCCACGAGTTAGCTGGCGGATCCGGACATTACGGCCATGTGTTGCCGTGCTGTTGCCCGGCACGGATCCGCCCGCTGGGTCAGGGCGTCGTCAGCGCCTGCGAGACCGCCGTGCCGAACGGCAGATCCGCGGTGGTGCCGACTTTCGTGTAGGTGCCGCCGGTGCGCTGGGTGAGCGTTTGCAGGGTCTGGGTGCCCGCTCCGCCGACCACGATCACGTCGATGCGCACCGGATGCGCCGGATCGGTCGCGGCCGCGATATCGGCGAGCAGCTGGTCACCGGTGACGGGAGAGTCGTCCTCGGGGCCGTCGGTGATGAGCAGGATCGAATTGGTGCGGGCGGCGGCGTAGTTGGCGAGCACGCTCTTGTAGGCCGCCTCCAGGGTGGGATAGGTGCGGTCCTGCTTGGACTGGCTCGCGGTCACCGTGGTCAGGCCCTGGGCGAGGGCGTTGCGCTGGGCGTCGGTCAGCGGCGCGGTCGGGGTCACCACCTTGTGCGCGTTCGCGCCGTCGAGGTTCTTGGAGTACTCCCACACGCCGAGCCCGAACTCCGGCGGCATCACGGTCATGGTGGACGACAGCGCGGCCACGGCATTGCCGAGCCGGGTGCCGAAGCCCTCGGCGGTGGACATGGACGAGGAGACGTCGAGCAGGACGGTCGCCTGCACGCCGAGCACCGGGTGCGCGAGGATCTGATTCACCTTGTCCAGGACGGGTTTCGACGGCGCCTTCGTGGTCGCGGGGGCGGCCGCGCCGAAACCGTTGTCGGTGAACAGTTTCGACTGGTCGGGGGCGCGCAGGAAGTCGGCGAACAGGCCGGCGATGAGGTTCTGGGTCTGGTCGACCCAGCGGCCGGTGAGCTGTGCGGCCGGGAAATCGGCGACCGGGCCCGCGTCGTCGGGCCGGAAGGCGACGAGTCCCGCGTGCGCGCGAATCTGCTGCTCGGTGGCGGGCACGGCGTGCACCGGCCCGGCGGCATCGGGCGCACCGGCGAGATCCGCGAGCGCGCTCGCGGCGTCCTGCACGGCGGGCGCGCTCGCGGCCAGACCGGAGATCGCGGAGACGACCTGTCCGGTGGCGACCGCCTTCTCGTCGAGCGGATCGGTGCCGGAGACACCCGAACCGACCGCGGCCGCGACAGCGACCGTCGCGTCACCGCCGGGCATGGCCAGGCGCAGCTTGCCCCACGCGGGCAGCCCGGCATCGGCCAGCGAACCGGTCTGCAACCTGGCCAGATCCGCCCAGTGCGCCTTCGAGGTATCGAGGGCGTGGCGCAGCTCCTCGGGCACGGCCAGCACCACCGGGCTCACCGCGACCGGGGCCGGAGTGCCCGCGATCAAGCCCGGCACCCGCATCTGCTCGACCGATCGCGAGGACTGCGGAATCCAGAGCGCGGGCTGCGGCCCCAACGCCGGGTCCCACTTGTTCGCGACGAACGCCGCCACCATCGCCGCCGACGGCTGCGCGGTCACCGCCACCTGAGCGCAGTGATCGCGCACATGCGGCGCGGTGGCATTGAACCGATCCGCGGCGGCCTTCACCGGCGTCAGAATGTCCGGGTCGACGGTCACCGCCAGCGTGGCGGTCCCCTCCACACACGACGACGCGGCCCGGCTGTCGTTCTGCTTCGACCGATCCGACAACCATGCCCAGCCGACGACGGCCAGCCCTAGCACAATCACCGCGACGACTGCGATAACCGGTCCTTTGCTGACACCTCGTGACCCGCCCGCGGCGCGATGAGTACCCACGAGCGCCCATCCTATGTTGACGCCCACCACCCCACCTGTTCCAGCCGGTAACGCCCATCCCGCGACCGGCACGAAAACGGGCGGCCACCTCGGATCACCGAGATGGCCGCCCGAGCTGCCGACCCCCACATCGGGGGTTCGGGGGCAGCGCCCCGCCGTCCCCGAGAGTGCGGGGCGAAGCCCGGCCGCGGGGAGGCGGAGGCCCGAGTCCCGAGCGTCGGGTCAGTCGCGGATCATCTTGCCGCGGTCGTACTCGTGCCCGCCCCAGACACCGGACTGGCCGGTGCGGGCCGCGAAGTCACCGCATTCGCGGCGGATCGGGCAGCCCGCGCAGATGCCGCGGGCGTAGTCGAAGTCCTGCGACGGGTACGGGAACCACGCCTCGTGGTTCGGGTCACCCTTGCAGGCCGCGCGCGCCCAGTAGTCCTTCGAGTCGGAGATGGGGAGCAGATCCGCCAGGGTCTGCTCCTGCAGTGCGGTGTTCGTCATCGGATCTCGCTCCTTTCATGTCCGATCACGCGTGATGGGTGTGTTTCGTGCGTCGAGTCAGGACGCGGCCAGTTCCTTCCAGATCTGGCGCTGGGCCCGTTCTCTGTCTTGGGGGGCCTTGGGCTCCCACAGCAGGCGCATGCCGGCCTCCGCGGGAGTCCGGTCCGCCTTGTACGTATTGCAGGGACCGCACGCGGCGATCAGGTTGGCCCAGGTATTGGGCCCGCCCCTCGACCGCGGGCGGATGTGGTCCACGGTGCGGGCCCAGCCGGAGCAGTACCCGCAGCGGTACCGGTCGCGGCGCAGCACCGCGGGGAGGGTGGCGCGGCTGTGGTCGTCGTGCGTCAGGATCCGGTGCTCGAGGTAGACGTAGCGGGTGAGCCGGATGGTCTCCGGCAGCGCCACCTCCACGTGCCGCGAGCGGATCGGGAAGTGCGGCTGCCGTTCGGCGACGGTCTCGGCGGCCCCGCCGAGCAGTAGCACCACCGCGCGCTCGGCGCGGATCGTGGTCAGCGCCTCGTAGGAGGCGTTGAGCAGCAGCACTCCGGCGTGTATCCAATTGTCGGTGGTTATCTCCGGGTCTTCGGCATGACGGAACAGCATGGGGGTCACCATGTTTCGTGAAAGGGATCGAGCGGAAAAGGGAGTCGGCCGGTTACGAATGGGCCCGGAGACGGCCGAAGCCCCGGTACTGTTCGTCGATACTCGGATTCAAAGCCGTCTCCCCCTTCCTGCTGGTCACGACCGTGTCGGTCGGCTGATCTTCGATGAATCACATGGTGGCACAACGACGCTGCGTTGTCGGCTGATTATTTTCGCCCCCGGTGCATGGAGAACGATCCGCGACGGCCGTTTGTTCCCCACACTGGAAACGTGACGATCGACGCTTGGGCTCAGCATCCGACGGAGCGTTTTCTCGCGCGCGACATCTTCGATTCGCTGCGGCGGTGGACCGGGGGAGCGATCCCCACCGGGGAGATCCCGTTGCAGGCGACGCTGGCGGCGATGGACGCGGCGGGCGTCGACCGGGCGCTCATCTCGGCGTGGTGCGCGCCGGAGGGCACGCTCATCTCCAATGACGAGGTCGCCGCGTGGGTGGCCGAGGCCCCGGACCGCTTGACCGCCGTGGCTTCGGTGGACCTGCGGAGGCCCATGGAATCGGTGCGCGAGCTGCGGCATCGGGTCCGCGACGAGGGCTTCGTGGCGGTCCGCGTGCTGCCGTGGTTGTGGGAGGTGCCGCCGACCGATGCCCGCTTCTATCCGCTCTACGCCGCCTGCGTGGACCTCGGGATCCCGTTCTGCACGCAGGTCGGGCACACCGGTCCGCTGCGGCCCTCGGAGCCGGGCCGCCCGATTCCGTATATCGACCGCGTCGCCCTGGACTTCCCGGAGCTGACCATTGTGTGCGGTCACATCGGCTATCCGTGGACCGAGGAGATGATCGCGGTGGCTCGCAAACATGAGAACGTGGTGATCGACACCTCGGCCTACACCACGAAAAGGCTGCCGCCCGAACTCGTCTCGTATCTGAAGTCCGCGAGCGGGCGACGCAAGGTGCTGTTCGGCACCAACTATCCGATGATCCTGCCCCAGCACGCCCTCGACGGTCTGGACGCTCTGGGCCTGGACGAGGAGACCCGCGAGCTGTACCTGGACGGCAACGCGCGCCGCGTCTTCGGGCTCTGACGCGGCGCGCGGGGGTCGTGCGATATCAGGCGGCGGGTGCCGGACCGGCCACCGAGCCGTGGGCCCCGGTGTGCTCGACGGGCAGCTGGTCGTCGAGTGGAATCCAGTCCTCACGCCGCTGCGCGATCCGCCCGCCGGAGACGGCGATGGCCGTGGCCGCGAGATCGACGGCCAGTGTGGTGTCGTCCTCGGCCATGGCGAGGATCGACAGGCTCAGCAGTTGCGCGGTCCGGCTCGGTCCCGGCGTGGGGGCGAGCTGGTCGATGGTCGCGGCGGCCGGGCAGCCCGTCGACAGCATGATCGCGGCGGCCAGGAACTCGACCGGGGTGGACGCTGTCAGATGTGCGCCCCGAGCCGCCGCGCTGATCAGGCTGTGTGGCGTCGGGAGGCCTTGGGGCAGCGGCAGACTGGGGACCGCGCCCCAGCGGTGCAGCGGCGGGAACATCTCGAAGTCGGAGCGGCCCAGCCAGCGGCGGTGGCACAGCTGGGCGAGCCGCTGGGCGGTGTCGCGTAATCGGGTCTGCTCGGCCTGGAAGCTGAGCGTGATCTGCCTGCAGGGCAGCAGCGCGATCGGGCGGTTGACGGAAGGAACAACGACTACGTTCATGAGGCAGCTCGTTCTCTTCGCGGCGGGATCAACCCTGCACGTCGGCCGGCATCGGGGTGGTGCGGGTGCGGCGCCAGGCCGCGCCGAGGAACAGCGCCGAAATGGCGAACATCGCCATCAGGATGAGCGTCGCGAAGAACAGCGTCACGCCGGCCCCGAGGCTGCGGCCGCTGTGGTACCAGATCGCGGCGGCCGCCAGGACGGGACCACTGGTCAGGAGTGCGGGCATTAAAGACAGCAAACCAATAGCAAATAATGTGGATGTCGACGGGGACCGTTTGACCGCATCGAACCACTCAGCCAATCGCTGGCTTTTTCTCACCGGCGTTGCTGTCCCGACCATTCTTGCGACACCTCCACATCGTCCGAAAATGCGGTCCCACCAGTACGGCCTGAGTGACGTTAACGCATCGAACGGTTTCGGAAGGCGGACTTTTATCGAAAGGTGACCACTCGGTTTGTTCTGTCTCGGACGTTTGACGGCGTTTTCTCAGCTTGCCTTGGTATTCGCCACTTATTAGCCCTGGTCGACCGACCAGTTTTGTGACGCACGTCGCTCTCGCCGTGGGCGAGTCGTGGCACATCCCGGCTCCGGGTGGATGCGCGGGCCTAGAGCTGGACGGGAAGCTCCTTCAGGCCGTGCATGAGGGTGCTCGGATGCCATTCCAGCTCCTGCGCCGGGCGCGCCAGACACAGATCCGGGAATCGGGAGAGCAAGGCCGAGAAGGCGACTCGCGCTTCCAGGCGGGCCAGGGGGGCGCCGACGCAGAAGTGGATGCCGTGGCCGAAGGCCAGATGGCCGCCGGTGTCGCGGGTCGGGTCCAGGGCGTCGGGCTCCTGGTAGCGCTCCGGGTCGCGGTTGGCGGCGGGGAGTGCGACGAAGACGAATTCGCCTGCGGGAATGTCGGTTCCGGCGATGGTGACCGGTTCGGCGGTGTGGCGGACGGTGCTCATGTTCACCGGCCCGTCGAAGCGCAGGAACTCCTCGATGGCGGCGGGAATCGCCTCCGGATCGGTCTGCAAGGCGCGCAACTGTTCCGGATTGCGCAGCAGTGCGAGGGTGCCGTTGGCGATCAGGTTCACGGTGGTGTCGTGGCCTGCGATCAACAGCAGCGTGGCCATTCCGACCAGTTCGGTCTCGGTCAGGGTGTCGCCGTCGTCGGCCGGCAGCACCAGCGCCGACAGCAGATCCGATTCGGGCTGCTCCCGTTTCGCCCGCACCAGCCCGGTCAGGTAGTCCGCCATGGCCGCCGCGGCACTGGCCCGATTCTCCTCCAGCCCCGCCACCGCGACGAGCGCCCGAGTCCACTCCTGGAAATCGTCGCGATCCCCGAGCGGCACCCCGAGCAGCTCGCAGATCACCGTGATCGGCAGCGGTTCCGCGAACTCGTGCAGCAGATCCACCTCGTCCCGGCCCGCCAGCGCGTCCAGCAGCCCATCGGTGATCTCCTCGATCCGAGGCGCCAGCTCGGCGACCCGCCGCGGCGTGAACGCCCGGGTCACCAGCTTCCGCAGGCGCGTATGCCCCGGCGGGTCGGTGCTCAGCATGTGGGTCAGCACCGCCAACTGCTTCGGGTCCGACGGTGGCACACCGCGTTTCCGGCTGAGCAGCTCGTCGTTGACCGCCGCCGCCTTGCGCAATCGCGGATCGTTCAACGCGGCCCGCCCGGCCGCGTAGTCCAGCACGACCCACCGCACGATCCCGTCCGGGAATCGCACCTGCCGCACCGGCCCGTCCTCGCGCCAGCGGCGGTAGTGGGCGTGCGGGTCGGCGAAGAATTCCGGACCGAGCGATTCGATACGGTCCAGGGCTTCGAGATCGGCCATGGTTCCGACATTAGCGGATGGAATCGGTTGCGGCGAAGGCTGTTTCGCGACAATGTAAAGAATTCTGTACATGCTGTCGTGTTTTCTTTACACTGATCGCATGCCTTACGAGGAAAAGCGAACCTGGATCCTGGGTGTCGTGGCCGTCGTCTCGTACGCGATCTACCTGATCGTCGTGCTGGTGCGGGCGCGGCACGCGGCGCTGGTCGAGGTCGCCTATGTCGCGCCGATGCTGTGGGCGATCGGGGGTTCCATCGCGGCCTCGATCGTGGCTACCATCGCCGTCGCTATCGGGTCCCGCGATCGCGACCGGCGCGATCAGCGCGACCGTGAAATCGACCTGCGCGGAACGCATGTCGGCCAAGCATTCGTCGTTCTCGGCGCCATCGCGGCGCTGGTGCTGGCCCTGGCCGACGGTGACACCTTCTGGATCGCCAATGTCATCTACCTCGGATTCACGCTGTCCGCGGTCGTCGGCGCGGCCGCCAAGCTGGAGGCCTATCGGCGGGGGATGCGGCCATGGTGAAACCCACGAAGGTCACCAACAACATTCGCGCCCTGCGGTTCTCGCACGGCGAGATGACCCAGGCCGAGCTGGCCGACCGGCTCGGCGTGACCCGACAGACCGTCAACGCCATCGAACAGGGCAAATACTCGCCGTCGCTGGAGATGGCGTTCCAGATCGCCCGGGTGTTCTGCGCACCGCTGGACGAGATCTTCGAATATCCGGAAGAGGATGAGTCGTGAAAGCTATCACCCAGGACGCCTACGGCACCGTTGATGTGTTGTCCTACAGTGACATTCCCACCCCGCAGGCGGGTCCGGACGGGGTTCTCGTCCGGGTCCGGGCCGCGGGTGTGGACCCCAGCGTCTGGCACATGATGACCGGCGAACCGCTGGTCGCCCGGCTCGCGCTGGGCCCTCGCAGACCCCGGGAGCGAGTGCGCGGCTGGGACGTCGCGGGCATCGTCGAAGCGGTCGGCCCGCAGGTCACCGCATTCGAGCCCGGAGACGAGGTCTTCGGGACGGTCCCCGGTTCGTTCGCCGAATTCGCCGCCGCCCCCGCGGCCAAGCTGCAACGCAAGCCCGCGAACCTGAGCTTCGAACAGGCTGCGGCGCTGCCGATCTCGGGTACGACCGCACTCACCGGCTTGCGCGACGCGGGCCGCATCGAAGCCGGCCAGCGCGTGCTGATCATCGGCGCCTCCGGCGGTGTCGGTCACCTGGCGGTCCAGCTGGCCAAGCACTACGGCGCGGAGGTGACCGGTGTGTGCTCGGGCGCGTCCGCGGGCTTCGTTACCGGGCTCGGCGCGGATCATGTCATCGACTACCGGACCGAAAAGCTCAGCGGCCGTTACGACCTCATCCTCGATATGGCCGGAAACCGCCCGCTGGCGTTGTTGCGCTCCCTGCTGACCGAGACCGGCACCCTGGTCCTCGGCGGTGGTGAGGGCGGCGGCCGCTTCTTCGGCGGCCTGGGCCGTTCGGTGCGCGCCGAGTTGCTCTCGCCCTTCGGACGGCAGCGTCTGCGCGCCCTGCTGGCCCTGCCCAAGCCCGAAGCCCTGGCCATGCTCGCCGAACTCGCGACCGCGGGCGCGGTCGTCCCGCACATCGACCGCACCTACGCCCTGTCCGAAGCGCCCGCCGCCATCACACACCTGGCCGCCGGCCACTCGCGCGGCAAATCGGTCATCGTGGTCAGCTGACTCGGAAAACGCCCGATCGGCTCCGGCCATGACACTGCCGGGCGCACAGGTGAATCAGCAAGGTCGGCGGACAGGCGCGGGGCCGTGGTCCTGATAGATGCCATACGGGGCATCTATCGGGCGGGTCAGTCCAGTCGGCCGTAGATCAGGCGCAGGATCGCTTCGGTGAGGTCGTCGAGGCCGCGAGCCACCTCGTTCGGGGGCGCCGCGGACAACTGCGACAGCCGGCCGTCGCGCATCAGGGTGACGAGAGTCGCCAGCGTCGCCGAGTCGATGCCCTCGGGAGCGAGGCCGGCCGCGCGGTCGCGCTCGATCTTGGCGGCCAGCGCGCTGGTGAATCGGTTCTGGATGGTGGCGATGAATTCGGTCAGTGGCGGGTAGTTGTTGTCGTACCCCTCCAGTGAGCAGACCAGGATCGTGCTGTTGTCGTGCCAGATCGCGGCCGTCCCCGCGAGTTGGGTGCGCAGGAGTTCGCGCTGCGGGCCGGCGGACGGCAGCCAGACGTGGGTCTTGGCGTAACCGTCGCTCACGTCCTCCATCAGGCGCGCGAGAACCGCGTGTTTGGACGGGAAATAGAAGTAGAAGCTGGTGCGCGAAATGCCTGTCGCGGTGGTGATGTCGTCGACGGTCACGTTGGCCATCGGCTTCTCGGTCAGCAGCCGGCGGGTCGCGTCGAGGATCTCGGCCTCGCGCTGATCACCCTTCGACACGGCGCCGCGGCGGCGCAGTCCTTCGGTCGTGACACGGGTCTGGTTCACCTTGCGTCCGCCCTGCTGCGCCATGCGTTCACCCTATTCGAGTTCCATTCCTGCAATGGACGTGGCGTCTATCATAATCGACACTGTGTCGATTCCGTCGTAGGGTTTCACGAATGACCTCCCCGCTCGAGCATCGGCGTTCCCCCTCGCCGACCGCGATCGTGCTGACCATGGCCAGCACCGTGTTCCTTCTGGCCATGGCCCAGACCCTGCCGGTGCCCGCGCTGCCGCAGATCGGTATGCAGCTCGGCGTCTCGGCGACCACCGTCGGATGGGTCACGACCGCGACCATGCTGGCCGCCTCGGCGCTGACGCCACTGCTCGGGCGATTGGGTGATGTCTACGGACACAAGCCGGTCATCCTGGCGACGCTGGCGGTGACGCTGGCCGGCAGCTTGATCGCGGCCTCGGCGCACAGCATCGATCTACTCATCGTCGGAAGGGCCTTGCAGGGGGCCAGTTTCGGACTGTTCCCGCTCGCGATCAGCGTGCTGCGCCATGAACTTCCCGCCGAGCGCCTGACCGGTGCGCTGGCCGTCACCGCGTCCACGCTGGGCGTGGGCAGCGGTGTAGCGCTGGTGGCCACGGGTCTGCTGACGCAGGGCGGCGCGGATTACCGCCGCATCTTCTGGCTGTGCGTCGTGCTGACGGTGGTGGTGCTGGCGCTGGCGTTCTTCACCCTGCCGCGGCGCGCGGGCCAGGGCGGTCGCGTCGACTATGTGGGCGCCGCCGTCCTCGGTGTCGGTCTGGTCTGCTTGCTGCTGCCGATTTCCCAAGGCCACGAATGGGGTTGGGGCAGTGCCCGGGTGATCGGACTGTTCATCGCCGCGGTGGTCGTGCTGGCCGGGTTCCTGGTGCTGCAGTCCAAGCTGCGTTCGCCGCTGGTGGCGACCTCGCTGCTGGCGCATCGCCCGGTCGCGGTGACCAATCTGGCCAGCTTCTGCGTCGGTTTCGCGATGTTCAGCGTGTTCCTCGGGGCGACCTACTTCGTGGCGACGCCGCGGGCGCTGGCGGGCTTCGGTTTCGACGCCTCGGTACTGCGCACCAGCGTGGCCTTCATGCTGCCGGGTGCGGTGGTCTCGGTCGTGATGGGCCCGATCGCCGGCCGCCTGGTCGGGCGGATCGGGGCACGCTACGTCCTGTTGCTCGCCAGCGTCATCGGCCTGTTCGCACTCACCGCTCTGGCGCTGCTGCACACGACCAGCTCGGAAGTCGTTGTCGCACTGATCATCGCGAACGCCGCCATCGCCATCGCCTACGCCGCCATGCCCGCTCTCCTGGTCGCCAATGTGGCGCCGCACGAGACCGGCATCGCCAACTCGATCAACTCGATCATGCGCACCGTCGGCGGCGCGATCGGCAGCGCACTGGTCGTCACCATCCTCACCAGCGACACCCTCGGCCACGCCCTGCCCAACGGTGCGGTGATCGCGCTCCCGGCCGAAGGCGCCTACCGCATCGCCTTCCTGACGGGCGCGGCCTTCTTCGCGGTGGCAGCGCTGCTGGCCGGCTTCGGCCTCGGCCACACCGGCCGCCGCCTGACCCCGCACGAGGTCGAGGAGGACGCCGCCTTGGCCTCCGCCGGCGAATTCGCCACCGCCTCCGCCGCCCTCTGATCCGAAAACGCCCGAACCCCTCCGCCGTCCGTACGGTGGAGGGGTTCGCGCTGTCGTCCGCGCGGTCTTACAGCGGGATCGGGCCCGCCGAGCCCGAGGTGAACCACGACACGGTCGCGTTGACGTGGGTCAGGATGACATTGACGATCTCGAGAACGGCAGAACCCATCGATAAATCCTCATGCTCGGGGTGATTGACGCTGCGCAGCGTATCCGACCCGCTCCGAAATGGGGAATCCCCGGTCGACGAGGGCCGACCGGGGATTCCGTTGCAGCTCAAAAGAAGTCGATGCGCGATCACCTGCCCGCGGAGCCGCTGAAGATCGGCAGCACGGCAGCCGCCGAACCTGACGCGGAGCCGGAGTTCACAGCGCTGCCGATGATGCCGCACGCGCTCGACACGGCGGATCCCGGCGAGAACGAGATGTCGGGATAAGTCGACGGATTCTTCGGGCAGATGCTCACATTGACCGAACGCGAGGAGACGCCCTGGGTGACCGTCAAGGTGTACGCGCCCACGGCCGGTGGGGTCCAGGTGATCTGCGCGAACCCATTGAGCCCGTCTGCACTGGTGTACGGGGTGTCCTGACCGATAACGGTGCCGTTGACCGTCAAGGTCACCGGGCTGAGCCGGTCGGCCCCCTTGGTTGTGATCGATACGTGGCAGGGCACCGCGGGTGTCCCGCAATCGACGCCGAAATTGTCGATGGCGGCATGGGCGGTCGGGGTCAACAGCAATGGCAGCGCGAGCGCCGGCGCGCCGAGCAGCCTGGCACGAGCGATCCGCGAGGAGTTGATCATCGCCGGATCATATTTGGAATCAATGCTTTTCACACCTGGCCCGGCTGCCCCGGATTCCGGGGGCAGGCCCGGGAAAAGGGGAATCCCCGGTCGACCGTGGTCGACCGGGGATTCCGTGTCATGCGCCGAAGCGGCTGATCCCTACACGCTCTTGTTGAACGCCTTGGCCTCGCGGCGGCGGCGGTGCAGGATCGGCTCGGTGTAGCCGTTGGGCTGGGTGGTGCCCTCGAGGACCAGTTCCTTCGCCGCCTGGAAGGCGATGGAGGCGTTGAAGTCCGGAGCCATGGCGAAGTACGACGAGTCGCCGGCGTTCTGGCGGTCGACGACGGGGGCCATGCGCTCGAGCGAGGCGATCACGTCGGCCTCGGTGACGATGCCGTGGCGCAGCCAGTTGGCCATCAGCTGGCTGGAGATACGCAGGGTGGCGCGGTCCTCCATGAGGCCGATGTCCTTGATGTCGGGCACCTTCGAGCAGCCGACGCCCTGGTCGATCCAGCGCACCACGTAGCCGAGGATGCCCTGCGAGTTGTTGTCCAGCTCCTGCTGGATCTCCTCGGCGGACCAGTCGGTGTTCGGGGCGAGCGGGATCTCGAGGATCTCGTCGACGGTGGCGCGCGGGCCGCCCTTGGCGATCTCGGCCTGCCGCTTGAACACGTCCACCAGGTGGTAGTGGGTGGCGTGCAGGGTGGCGGCGGTGGGCGAGGGCACCCAGGCGGTGTTGGCGCCGGACTTCGGGTGGCCGATCTTCTGGACGAGCATCTCGGCCATCAGATCCGGCATGGCCCACATGCCCTTACCGATCTGCGCCTTGCCGGGCAGGCCGGTGGCCAGACCGGTGTCGACGTTCCAGTCCTCGTAGGACTTGATCCACTGCTGGCCCTTCATCTCGGCCTTGCGGACCATCGGCCCGGCCTCCATGGAGGTGTGGATCTCGTCGCCGGTGCGGTCCAGGAAGCCGGTGTTGATGAACACCACGCGGTCCTTGGCGGCGAAGATGGACGCCTTCAGGTTCACCGTGGTGCGGCGCTCCTCGTCCATGATGCCGACCTTGAGGGTGTTGACCGGCAGGCCCACGACCTCTTCGATACGGCCGAACAGCTCGTTGGTGAAAGCCACCTCGTCCGGGCCGTGCATCTTCGGCTTCACGATGTAGATCGAGCCGGTGCGGGTGTTGCGCAGCGCGGTCTCGTCGCCGGCGGCGTTGAGGGCGTGCTTGGCGATCAGAACGGTGATCAGGCCGTCCATGATGCCCTCGGGGATCTCGTTGCCCTGGCCGTCGAGGATCGCGTCGGAGGTCATGAGGTGACCGACGTTGCGCACGAACAGCAGCGAACGGCCGTGCAGCACGAGCTCGCCGCCATCGATCGCGGTGTAGACGCGGTCGGGGTTCATGGTGCGGGTGAAGGTCTTGCCGACCTTGGTGACCGTCTCGGCCAGATCGCCCTTCATCAGGCCCAGCCAGTTGTGGTAGCAGAGGACCTTGTCCTCGGCGTCCACGGCCGCGACCGAGTCCTCGAAGTCCATGATCGTGGTGACCGCGGACTCCAGCACCAGGTCCTTGACACCGGCGGTGTCGGTGGAGCCGATGGGGGAGGACGGGTCGATCTGGATCTCGATGTGCAGCCCGTTGTGCTTCAGCAGCACCGAAGTCGGGTTGGCCGGGTCGCCCAGGTAGCCGACGAGGGCATCGTTGTCGGCCAGGCCGATCTCGGTGCCGTCCTCGAGGCCGACCACGAGCTCGCCGTCCTCGATCGAGTACTTGGTGGAGCCGACGTGCGAGCCGGTGATCAGCGGCACCGCGTCGTCGAGGAAGTTGCGGGCCCACTCGATGACCTTGTCACCGCGGACCTTGTTGTAGCCCGAGCCCTTCTCCGCGCCGTTGGCCTCGGAGATGGCGTCGGTGCCGTACAGGGCGTCGTAGAGCGAGCCCCAGCGCGCGTTCGCGGCATTGATGGCGAAGCGGGCGTTCATCACCGGCACGACCAGCTGCGGTCCCGCCTGGGTGGCGATTTCGGCGTCCACGTTCTCGGTGCCGATCTGGAAGTCGGCCGGTTCGGGACGGAGATAGCCGATCTCGGTGAGGAACTGCTTGTAGGCAGCCTTGTCGTAGCCTGCGCCCGGGTTCGCGCGGTGCCACTCGTCGATCTTGGCTTGGATGTCGTCGCGTTCCGCCAGCAGTGCGCGGTTGCGGGGGGCGAGGTCATTGATGACGGCCTCGGCACCCGACCAGAACGCGGCGGAATCAACTCCGGTGCCGGGGAGGGCCTCGTTCTCCACGAAATCGTGGAGCACCTTGGCAACCTGCAGCCCGCCGACCTGAATCCGCTCTGTCATCTATTGCCTCATTTCGAGAAGCCGGGTGGAAAAAGTACGCCCGTCATATTACTCGCGGTTACTGGGCGGTATTCCCCGGCCCTCGTGGTGCGGGCCTCGGCCGATGGGGGTTGATTGTATCGATCGGTACATTTAATGTACTGGTTGGAACATTTTCCGGGGGCGCGACGTGAAGGTGCGATTCATGGGAAAAGCCTTGTCGGGCAAGGTCTCTGTGGTAACAGGCGGCAGCCGCGGGCTCGGGCGGGAGATGGTGCGCGCGTTCGCGGCCGCCGGATCCGAGGTCGTGATCGCCAGCCGCAAGCTCGACGCGTGCGAGGAACTGGCGCGGGAAGTGCGCGACGCCACAGGGCGGCGCGCCCTGGCCGTGGCCTGCAATGTGGGCGATTGGGGGCAGTGCGAGTCGCTCGCCGAGGCAGTCCATGCGGAGTTCGGGCGTGTCGACGTCTTGGTGAACAACGCCGGGATGTCGCTGCTCTATCCCAGCCTGGACCAGGTTTCCGAGGCCATGTTCGACAAGGTGATCGCCACCAATCTGAAGGGGCCGTTCCGGCTTTCGGCGCTCATCGGCGCGCGCATGGCGGCGGCGGGCGGGGGATCGATCGTGAATATATCTTCGGTCGAAGCCGCTCACCCCGAACCGCTCGCGGTGCCGTACGCGGCCGCGAAGGCCGGGCTCGAGGCGCTGACCGGGGGTTTCGCTCACACCTACGGACCGGCGGTGCGGGTCAACACGATTCGCTGCGGGCCCTTCGACACCGATATCGCCCAGGCGTGGCCCGCGGAGATGCGCACCGAACTCGCGCGGCACACCGCGCTCGGCCGCCTCGGCGTTCCCGCCGACATCGTCGGGGCGGCGCTGTTCTTCGCCTCCGACGCCTCCGCCTACTGCACCGGCGCGACCCTCGCCCTGGACGGTGGATTCCGGTGACCGCCGCCGTGCCGGCCCGCCGCCGCGGCCGCCCGCCCGCCGCCGCGGCCGGGCCGGGGGAGACGAGGGAGCGGATCGTGGCCGCCGCGCTGGAGTTGTTCGCGGAGAAGGGCTTCCACGGCACCGGCGTCGCCGAGATCGGGGATCGTGCCGGGGTGCAGCGCGGGGCGTTGTACTACCACATCGGGTCCAAGGAAGAGCTGCTCTGGCAGATCCTCGGCGACTACACCCGGCTCATGCTGGGCGAGGCCGAGCAGATCGCGCACGGCCCCGACCATCCGGTCACCAAGCTGCGCAGGCTGATCCACTCGCACGTGGTCATGATCATCGAGAACCGCGCCGCGGTCGCCATCCAGCTGCGCGACGTGTCCGCGCTCAGCGGTGACCGGGCGCGCGAACTCCAGGACCTGCGCGACCGCATCCAGAACCTGTGGCAGCAGGTCATCGACGCGGGCACCGCGGCGGGCGTGCTGCGCACCGCCGACCACGTGGTCACCAATGGCGTGCTCGGCATGCTCAATTCGGTGACCTTCTGGTACCGGCCCGGCGGGCAGCACACGCCCGACGAGATCGCCGGCATCCTCTGCACCACCGTCCTGGACGGACTCATCCAACCGCGCAAGACCACGAAAGGCTGACCATGGCTTGGGATTTCGGCACCGATCCGGAGTATCAGAAGAAACTGGACTGGGTCGCGGAGTTCGTCCGGACCGAGGTGGAACCCCTCGACCTGATCTACCCGAACCCGTACGACCGCACCAACCCGGAGATCCGGGCGCTCATGCAGCCGCTGCAGGAGAAGGTGAAGGAGCAGCAGCTGTGGGCCTGCCACCTGGGGCCGGAACTCGGCGGCCCCGGCTACGGTCAGGTGAAGCTGGCGCTGCTCAACGAGGTGCTCGGGACCTCGCAGTGGGCGCCGCTGGTGTTCGGCTGTCAGGCGCCGGATTCCGGGAACGCCGAGATCCTCGCGCACTTCGGCACGCCCGAGCAGAAGGCGAAGTACCTGCGGCCATTGCTCGACGGCGAGATCGGGTCCTGCTACGTCATGACCGAGCCGACCGGCGGGTCGGATCCGACGGCGTTCCAGACCCGCGCGGTGCGCGCGGGCGACGAGTGGGTCATCAACGGCGAGAAGTGGTTCAACTCCGCCGCCGAATTCGCCACCTTCCACATCGTCATGGCGGTGACCGACCCGGACGCGCCGCCGCATCAGCGGCTGTCGATGTTCATCGTGCCCGCCGACACCCCCGGCCTGGAGATCGTGAAGAACTTCACGGTGCCCGGATTCAGCGAACACGAAGGGCACCTGCGGTTCACCGATGTCCGCGTCCCCGCGGACTCGCTGCTGGGTGCGGAGGGGCTCGGATTCATCGTGGCCCAGACACGTCTGGGCGGCGGCCGCGTCCACCACGCCATGCGCACGGTCGCATTGGTGCGCAAGGCCTTCGACATGATGTGCGAGCGCGCCGTGTCCCGCCCCATGGGCAAGGGCAATCTCGGCGGCAAGCAGATGACACAGGAGAAGATCGCCGAATCCTGGATCGAGATGGAGCAGTTCCGGCTGCTGGTGCTGCGCACCGCCTGGCGCATCGACCAGGAGCAGGACTACCGCAAGGTGCGCCACGACATCGCCGCCATCAAGGTCGCCATGCCGAAGGTCATGCACGACATCGCCCAGCGGGCCATGCACCTGCACGGCGCCCTCGGCGTCAGCACCGACCTGCCGTTCACCGACATGATGACCTACGCGCAGATCATGGCCATCGCGGACGGACCGACCGAGGTCCACAAGATCACCTTGGCCAAGGAGGTCCTGAAGGCCTACGCCCCCGCGGATCCGGTGTACCCCAGCGGCTATCGGCCGATCCTGCGCGAAAAGGCCCGCCGGCTGGTCGCCGACCGCCTCGAGCACACCATCGCCAACCTCTGACTACCCATCGAGTGGCACATCCTGGCGGGCGATTCGGACGAATTCCCTCCAGGATGCGCCACTCGGCGATCAGCCGGCGGGGGCGGGTTCGTCGATGGTGCGGACGTAGGTGTCGATGTAGGTCGAGAGGAGTAGTTCGACCGCGGTGATGAATTTCGTGGCGTTCGCGGCCGGCGGGTGCCGGATCAGCCCTGCCGGGGCTCGATCCAGAGGGCCTCGGAGACGGCGCACAGGTCGCCGTCCGCGGTCGAGAGTGTCACTCCGACAGTGTGTTTGCGGCCCTCGCGCCCCACCACCCAGGCATGGGAGATGTAGTCGTCCCCGGCGTACAGCGGGCGGATCTGGGTCGCGCTGAGGGCGGCGGTGAACGCGCCGCTACCCATGCCGGAGAAGGCGAATGCGGCACGACCCCCGGGGCAGTCGAGCGCCGACCAGACCACCTCGGGTGGGAGTTCGCCGGACTCGTCGGCCAGCCCGGCATCGGGGGTCCAGGCGGCGGCCATCTGCTCATGTCCGGGCAGTTCCGACGGGAACAGGCGCAATCCGAGGCCGGGCGCGCAGGCCAGCCCGCAGCCGTAGCAGTCGGTGACCGTGCGATCGCCCGACAAGCTGAGCTCGACAGCCGATTTCGCCGCCGCCCACGACGGCGCGGGACGCGGGTCGAGGGTGAGTGCGGTGGGCGCGGCCTCGACCAGCAGAGTGTCGTCGGTGGCGGTGAACGCGGCGTGGCCGTGCTCGGGCCGCGACAGCAGGATCGGGGTGCCGACGGTGACCGCGCGCCGGAAGTCGACGCGCACGGTGTCCGCGCCCGACTGGGCGGCCAGCAGGCCCGCGAGATACCCACCGAACGCGATCTCCGGATAGCCGTGGATGTGCGCGGGGATGGTGAGCGCTTGCGCGTGGGTCATCGTCGAAGCCCCACCTTTCCCGGCCGCCATGGCCGATCGGTCAGAACTGACGATACCCAGGCCGGGATCGCGCACTGCCGTGAGATTTCGCACCCCGATGATGACGCGAGCAGCGGGGTCGTCGCCGAGCAGCGGCCCGCCGGTATGGCAGCGAGAGACGGGGTTGGGGCAGCGGACAATCGTGGGCGGGCGACGGCCGATGAGGGGGCGGCCGATCGATCTCGGGCTGATCGGGCGGCGGCGGGTGCGACAGCCCGGACGGGCGGCCGGGGCGGACCTGGCGGCGTCTGGGACTATCGGCGCTTGCGCTCGCGGACGACGTGGGAGCGCAGGCGGGAGATGCCTTTCACGCGGACGCTGCGCAGGTGGCGCAGCGTCAGGTCGGGATCGCTGTCGAGTTGGGCGGCCGCGCCGTCGTCGGCGAGGACCGTGCCGGGGCGGGCCACGCCGGTGAGGCGGGCGGCGACATTGACGACGGTGCCGTAGAGGTCGCCGAAGCGGGTCAGGACCGGGCCGTAGGCCAGGCCGACGCGGAGCTGCGGCATCTCCGGAATCGTCTGGGCCGCACGGGCGATCGCCGTGTGCATGGTCAAGCCGATGCGCGCGCCATCGCGCGGATGCTCGGCGGCGAACATCACTTCGTCGCCGACGTTCTTGATGACCCAGCCGCCGTGGGCGGTGATCACCTCGGTGGTGGTGGTCTCGAAGGCGTCGAGCAGTTCGGTGAGTTCGTCGGGGTCCAGGTGCCGCGACAGTCGGGTGTAGCCGACCATGTCCGCGAACCCGACCAGCAATGGCCTGGTGGCGGTGCCGGATTCGTGGGTGCGGCTCAGAGCCGCGGCCAGGTGCCGCTGCCAGGCGTACTCGTGCAGTTCGGCCAGCACCGCGATGGCGTGCGCGGTGGCGTCACGGCTTTCCTCGGGCGTCGTGCCGTCGTCGGCGGCGAGGCGGCCGCCGACCTCGCGGGTGATCAGATCGGCCTGCCATTCGGCCAGGCGCGCCATCGCCTGGCCCATGGTGCGAGCGGCCGCGACCTGGCTCTGCTCATTGGTCAGCGAGGCCGCGCTCAGGGCCGCGAAAGCGCGGACCGCGGCGACGTCGTTGTTGGTGAACGCCACCTCGTCGTCACTGGCGGCGGCCGGGAAACCCAGGGCCACCCACAATTTCCGGGCCTGCTCGACGGGCACTCCGGACAGTGCGGCGACCTGCGTGCGGGTGTACCGGCGCGGCCCGCCCAGCAGCGACCGCTCGACCACCGCGTCGACGATCTCGGTCGACCCACCGGATTCGATCATGCGGTCAGTACAGCACACGACGCGGCCGCGAGGGGCGGTCGGGAATCTCACGACAGCGGTTGGGCATTGCGCTGCGCGAGCATGATCGTCATCAGGCCCGCTTCCTGCGACTGCGACGCGATCATGCCGCGCGCGGACTCCTTCACCGGACCCGAGGAGACCAGCTGATCGGCCGCCTTCGCCATGGCCACACCACCGCGGTGATGCCGCAGCATGAGCTGCAGGAACAGCACCTCGGCGTCCTTGCCGCGGGCGGTCGCGAGGGCGTCGAGTTCGGCCTGGGTGGCCATGCCGGGCATGGACGCGCCGTCCGCCATCGCCGAATGATCGTGCGCCGCCGCCGAATCCGTGGTCATCCACGCCATCGGATGCGCGGACCGCGGTGCGGCGTTGGCCAGGCGCAGCCAGCCGAGCAGGGTGCCGATCTCCATGCGCTGGGCATCGGCGATCTGCTGGGCCAGCTGCCGAACCATGGGGTCGACGCCGGAGTCCAGGCGCTGCACCATGATCAGGGCCTGCTCGTGGTGCGCGGACATGTCCTGACTGAAACCGATCTCGACCGGGCTGAGCACCGGTGCGGCGGAACGGCTCTCGGGAATCACCAGGGGCCGCAGCAGCATCCCGGCGGCGAGCAGGACGAGGGCGAGCACGGCGATCGCGAGCGGTCGCCGCACCCGATCCCGCGGTGGCGTCGCGCTTTCCGTCACGACCCCACCACGGAGTGCTGGTCGGCGGGCGGGGTGTACACATCGTCGGCGAGCTGCAGCACCATGAACCCGTTGTCATTGCAGGTGGCCCACAACTGGTTGCCGTGCCACTCCGGCGGCGAGAAGCACCAGTCGGTGGACAGGTCGCCGAAGGCCAGCATGCCGGTGCGCGACGAGAGCGCCTGGTTCGGATCGAACTTGCCCTCCAGCATCGCCCGCGCGGCGGACGGGAACTCCATGATCGGCGGGCCGATCAGCGAGGCCAGCGCGTGCGGCGAGTTCCACAACTCCAGGTTGCGGCCCTTGCGGGCGGGCGGGTTGAAGTAGCCGATCTCCTTGATGTGGAACGGATCCCGCACATCGAACACCCGGATGCCGGACTCCTCCCAGGCGCAGGCCAGGGCGGTCGGGTCGTTGGGGCGGTCGGCGGCGCAGTAGTGGGCGTCGTAGGAGAACACCGAACCGCCCATGGCCGAGGCCATCGCCGAATCCTGGTTCTCGGGCAGGTTGATCTCCAGCTTCAGCTTGGCCGCCACCGACGGATTGGTGTCGTCGGAGACGTCGATGAGCTTCACCCCGCCCGCGCCGCCCTCGTCGACGGTGAACAGATAGGGCTTGCCGTCGTAGGTGACCGGGATGCTGTGCTGGGTCGCCCAGCCGTCGGTCCAGAACACCCGGCCCAGGTGCGGGACCTGCGGATTCGGGTCGCGGCGTTGCACGGCGCTGATGTCGAGGACGGTGAAGCCGCCCAGGGCGGACAGGTACATGCGGTTGCCGTCCGGGCTGATGCCGAACCCGTGCGCCTCGATGCCGGTGAGGCCCTGCCAGATCACGTGCGGGTTGGTCGGATCGGTCAGGTCGACGGCGCTGACGAAGCCGGGGGCGATGCCCGAGGCCCAATAGGTGCGCCCGTCGGTGGAGAAGCCGCCCTCGTGGGTCGTGATCGGCAGCGGCATCAGCAGATTCGTGCCCGGACCCGGGTTCAGCAGCCGCGGGTGCGCGCAGTCGGAGATGTCGTACACCGACAGGAATCCCGCGCCGATGCCGACCGGAACACCGGTGCCCACCAGCAGTTTCCGTTCGGCATTGACCTTGAGCGACTCCCAGGTGCCCGCGAGCATGGCGGGCTCGGTGAGGCTGCCGGTCTCCACCGGATTCGCCGGATCCGACACGTCCAGCACCTGCACGCCCTGGGCGGGCCCGAGGATATTGCCCGGGAACAGCGACCCCGTGTAGGAGCAGTGGTCGTAGGTGGTCGAAGTGATGCCCGCCCCCTTGCCGACGTACCCGCCGACGAACGAGATGTTGCATCGATACCCCAGCGTGCTGCGCCCGCTGTTGCGGTCGTCGGCCGGAACGTCGCCCTGCATACCGGTTTCCGGCAGCGAGTCCGGTCCGCAGTCGGCGCGCGGCACCGACGTCCGCCCGACATCCAGGAACTGCTGCACCTGATTGGCGATATCGGACTGCAGATCCGCCGACGCCCCGTGCATGGGCAGCACGGCCGCCCCCATCAGCGTCACCGCCAGCACCGCGGCGGCCTTGGACCGCCGGATACTCGTGAACCGCCCCATCGCGGTACCCCCGTCTTCTCGCGTGCTCGACCGACAGTGACCGGAGACACAGGCCACTGTGCGATGTGGTCACGGTTACATCGCGAACGCTAACTCATAAACTGACCGCTCGGTAGATCCAAAGCGAAAATTGTCTGTGACAGTCGCTGTCAGTGGGCGGTCGGGCTCGTCGAGCGGGTCCGAAAACCGTTGCCGCAGCGGTTAACAGAGCCGGTCGGCCAGTCGATCTCGAAAGGCTGCGATGATTCGACGACGGAGGTGGGCGATGCGCTCTGCTGGATTCACGATGCTCTTGGCCTGCACGGTGATCGCGGGCGTCACCGGCTGTACCGATGGAGCCACCCCGACCACGACGCCGAGCTCGGCGACCCCAGCCGTCTCACCCGGTGCCGGAAGCCCGAGTGCCGGAAACCCCGGCGCCGCCCCGACGGGCAACTCCGCGCCCGCCACCGTCCCCACCGACACCCCGATCGCCGCCTGCGCCCCCGGCCAGGTCGACGTCACCGCCACCGGCCTGGGCGCGGCCATGAGCCACCACAGCATCACCCTCACCTTCTCCATCGCCAACCCCACCCAGGCCTGCACCCTGAAGGGCTATCCCGGCCTCGACCTCACCACCTCCACCGGCGAGGTCGTCCACGCCGAACGCACCACCTCCGGTTACATGAGCCCGCAACCCACCGGCGACCCCGAACCCACCGTCGTCGTCAAGTCGGGTCACCCCGCCGAAGCCATCGCCGAGTCGGTGGCCTGCGGCGTCTACGGCAAACCCGATCCCAAGGTCGTCAAAACCCAAGTAACCCCGCCCAACTCGACCGACACCCGGGTAGTCGACGAGGCCCTCGACACCTGCAACCTGAAGATCCACCCGGTCACGGCATAACCCACGGGCTGCGCCGACGGTCGGTGGCGACCCGCCGGCGGTCATATCCCCGCAAATCTCGAGCACACGGCGGACGTGATCGGGCGCATACTCGAACGATGCACACCGTTCTGATCCTCGGTGCGGGATTCGGTGGGCTCGAACTCGCCGCGGGCCTGTCCGGGTCCGCGCCGGACGAGGTCCGGGTGACATTGCTGGATTGTGCCGAAGGCTTCGTCTTCGGCTTCGCCAAGCTGGACGTGCTGTTCCGGGGTCGCACCGACGACGAGGTCCGGATTCCCTACGACACCATCGACCTTCCGGCCGTGGAGTTCCGGCGCGAAACGGTCACCGCGATCGACCCCGCTCACCGCACTGTCACCACCGATCGAGGCGAGTACGCGCCGGACACGCTCGTCGTCGCGCTGGGCGCGGAGTACGACTGCGCCGCCACCCCCGGATTCGTCGACGACGGACACGAGTACTACTCGCTCGCGGGCGTCCACCGGCTGCGGCGACGCCTCGACGCCTTCACCGGCGGCACCATCCTGATGTCGATCCTGAGCGTCCCGTTCAAGTGCCCGCCGGCGCCCTACGAAGGCGCGCTGCTGCTGCACGAGGAGCTCGTGCGCCGCGATCTGCGCGATGCGACCCGCCTGCGACTGATCACCCCGATGGACTCACCCATTCCGGTGTCGCCGAGCTCCAACACGGCGATCCTCGGCGCACTCGCCGACCGTGGCATCGAGTACACGCCCGGAACCCGGGTGCGTGCCCTGGCCCCGGCGACCCACACCGCGTCGACGCGCGCCGGGGACCTGCCCTACGACCTGTTCATCGGCATTCCCCGGCACCGGGTTCCGGAGGTCGTGCAGGTTTCCGGGCTGACCGCGGGGGGAGTGGACGGCTGGATCCATGTCGACGCGGCCACCCTGGCCACCCCCTACCCGGGGGTGTACGCACTGGGCGACTGCGCCGACGCCCCCGTGCCCCGGGCGGGCGTATTCGCCGAGACGGCAGCGCGAACCGTCGCCGCCGACATCATCGCCCACCTGCACGACCGTCCGCGCGACGGCAGGTATCTGGGACAGGGCACGTGCCACATCGAGTTCGGCGGGGGCCTCGTCGGGAAAGTGGAAGCGGACTTCCTCTCCGGCCCGTCGCCCGTCGCCCCATTCCTCGGGCCATCCGCCGAATTCGCCGAGGAGAAAGCCGAATTCGCGGCGGCGCGGCGGCGGCGCTGGTTCGGTTCCTGAGGCCGCGGGACCGGCGCGGCGGGCATTGAGCCCGCCGGCTTCGTCCGGTCCGGAAACTTGGAAAAGCGGTGTGACCGCGCCTTTTTCGGTCGATCGGCATAAATGCGTGGTGGATCGGCGGCATTGGGTTCTACCTTCGTGATCGGCGGTGGGAGAGACCGCCGATCTGCACTGGGGGAGAACTTCATGACCGACACCTTGTTCGCTGACGTTTCCACTTTTCAGGCGCCCGTCGACGACGACTATCCGTACGAAGTCCTGTCGTTTCGCAGCAATGACGGCACATTCCGCGACGACCACTTCGCGCACAACTATCGATGGGCCACCGCCGCAGCCGATTCCGGGCGACTGGCGTGCTTCATCGTCTATTTCTATTGGCGTCCGAATTGGCACGAGACGGTGCGGACCTGCATCGACATGGTCGCCGAGGCGGGGGGACCGCATCCGCGGATGATCGTGATGCTCGATGTCGAACAGGGCGGCAATCCGTCCGGCGACCAATCCGACGGAATCAATCGCGCCTATTGGGCGGCCGCCGACTTCCTCGGTGATCCGCGCCGGGTCATCGGGTACGCCAATGCCTCCGATTTCGCGTCCATGTGGCCCACCCGTCCCGAGGGGCTGCGCGTGGTGGCGGCGGGATACGGCAACGATCCGCAACTGCCGGGGCAGGTCGCGCATCAATACACCGATGGGCAGGGGTGGGGCGGTGGACTGCCGGAGGGCTGCGACCCGTTCGGCCCCTGCGATATGAACAGTGCCGACGGTTTGTCGCCCGACGAGTTGGCCGCCGCCTGCGGAATCGGCACCGAGCGTTCCGGAGTGCGGTCATGATCGACGTTCTCATGGTGCCCGGCACGTTCTGCCCGCACGGCGGCGACAACATCAGCGAGGAGTTCCTGCGCGACCTGGACCCCGCGGAATTCACCACCCGCATCGTCGACTATCCCGCCGAGTACGGCAGTCCCGGCACCTACGCCGACAGTCGCGCGGCGGGGCGCGAGGCGCTGCTCGGCGCGATCGGCGCCAGCCCGAATCCTGTTGTGCTCGGCGGATATTCGCAGGGCGCGCACATCGCTGGCGATGTCGCGGCCGAGATCTCGGCCGGACAGCATCCGGAACTGGATGTGCGCGGCGTGGCGTTGATCGCCGACCCTTCTCGTCCACGCGGCCGGTGCGTCGGCATCGACCCGGGCGGGTGGGGGATCTCCGGCGAGCGCGACACCGGCCTGCCGACCTGGTGGGTCGCCGCCGCCGGCGACCCGATCACGTCGCTCCCGGCGGGAAACCCGTTGCGCAGCTTGGCCGATATGACCGAGTTCTATTCGCTGAGTTCCCCCGAAGCCGCGACGCGCTGGGCTCAGCACATGATCGACACCGCGACGAATCGCAGCATGCAGCCGTGGTGGAACCTCGATCGATGGCAGGACTGGGGCGGCGCGCTGGCGTGGATGCAGGGCTACCTCACCGACGGCCGGCACACCACCGCCTACCTCGCCGAAGGCCACTGCAAAGCGCTCGCCGGCGCCCTGAACCAGGAGCTGCCCCGATGACCGATCGCGCCGAATCGCGCCGAGGAGGATTCGATGCCGTTCCTCGGTGAACACGCCGTGGTCGTCGAGGAGGTCGACGCGGTCAGGTGGCGGTTGCAAGCACCGCTGACCTACCGCGCCGCCACCGACACCTTCAGCGTGCCGGTCGGTTTCATCACCGACTTCGCTTCTGTCCCACGGCCCCTGATCTGGCTGATTCCCCGCTACGGCGCGTACACCCGCGCCGCGATCCTGCACGACTACCTGTGCGAGGTCGCACCCGTCGGCCGCTCCGACGCCGACGGCATCTTCCGCCGCATGCTCCGCGAATGCGGCGTCACCACGCCTCAGCGCTGGATGATGTGGGCCGCCGTCCGTTTCGGCGGCCGCATGGCGGGTGCCGGACCCGGGGAGTGGCTGCGCTTCCTCCTGATCGCGGCCCCCGCCGCGGCATTCCTGGCAGTCCCGTTCCTCATCGACTGCCTGTTCCTGCTGCTGTTCCGGCTCTGTACGGCAACCACCACGGAAACACCTCGGATCACCGTGGCCCGAAGTGGTTTCGCCACGCTTGCAGGGCCGCCGGAGACAGGTGATCCGCGACGCGCGCGAACAGCTGATACAGAGAAGCTCCGTGCATAGCCGCGAGTTCGGTGTCGGCGGCAATCATGAGGGTTCGGACTGAAAGTGCTCCCTCGACTTGTTCCGGGAGCCTCTCGCGGTCATCTTGTGTGACAGAAGTATTCGGAATGTGTGAAGGATGTGTAGTGAAGCTCCGTCAGAGTGGACGTTTCGCCGTGGTGGCGTTGGCTGTCGTGACCGTGCTCGGTCTGTCGGCATGTGGCAGTGGTGAGAAGCACCCGGGCCACACGCCCGCCAAGTCTTCGACGTCGAAAACGGCCTCCGGACAGGCATACCCGCCCGCCCCGTCCGCCACGGAGCTGAACACCGCCATGCAGAAGGTCCTCGACCCCGCGGTCCCCGACGCCGAGAAGCTCGACCTCATGCAGGGCATGCAGGCCGACCCGAGCCTCCCGACCCGAATCATCGAGGCCTACAAGCAGAACAACGCCTCCATCACCGTCACCAACGTCGTCGACCTCGGCAACGGCACCCTCACCGCCGACGCCCAGGCCGCCATCGGCGGCGGCGCCCCCCAGCAAGCCGTCGTCCCCTTCGTCGCCGAAGACGGCAAATGGAAAGTCCAGAAGGACTGGATCTGCAACCTCCTGTCTCTCGCCAACCAAACCTCCCCGGCCTGCGGCTGAAACCGGGTAGCGGTCGAGCAACCGGGCCGGGCGCCGCGCCCGGCCCGGTCTCACGCGCGGGCTTCGAAATCCGCGAGGGCGAGGGCCAGGTGCAAGTTGTCGACTTCGCGCAGTGGGGTGAGGTCGGGGACATGCATGCCCGCGCTGCGGCAGGCGTCCAGCAGCCGGACGTGCACCGACCAGGTCACCAAAGGTGGTTCGGCCAACAGATGCAGGAGCGGTTCGACGCGGTCGCCCAGTTGGGAGATTGCCTCGGCGCGGATGCTCTCGCGGAGGTCTGTGCGGGCCAGGTCGATGAGGCGGTCGTCGAGGTCGCCGGGTGGGGTGTGGGCGGCGCAGGTGGCGAGGGCCTCGTAGCCGCGGGTGCTGGCTACCTCGCCGGAGGTGAGCAGATTCCAGGTGAGCGTGGCGATCTCGGGGGACATCGGCACGAATCGCAGGGAGTAGACGGCGGATTTGCGGACAGCGCAGTTCGGATCGTCGGTGAGCGCGAGGAGGGCGTCCACCTCGTGCCAGGTTGCCAGCATGCCGCAGGACGCTTCGCGCACTTCGGGGTCCGGGTGGGCGGAGAGCAGGGTGGCGATCGCGGGGCGGTCGGCGGCGGGGACCCGGGGCCAGGCGTAGCGGCGCAACATGGTCAACTTGGGCGCCCACGGTCCGTCCGGATCGGAGTAGGTCTCCAGGATCTCAGCCGCCGAGGGCACGGGTGGAGGCTGGTGACGGAGTCGCGGTCGTGCGGTCGAGGTCGCGGGCTCCGGTGACCCGAGCAGGTCGGCCACGGGAGCGATCCACTCGCGGATCGTCGAATGCTCGCCCTGGAACTCGCTCAACAGGCCGGCCTCGGAAGCCCGTGCTGTGACAGCCCTTTCGCTGTCGCCCCGGCCGATCTCGTGGAGCAGCCGCAGCGTGGCCCTGCTGTGGTAGTAGCGCAACGTATCGATCGCGGCACACGCGGCATCGGAGTCGCTGTCGACGGCGACACGATGCAAAGCCGGTTCGGCGGCCACCGGCTCGTCCCAGCACAGGACATCGGCGGCGGTCTTCCGTACACGAGGGTCGGGGTGGTCGAGGCCCTGGATCTTGTACCCCTGCCACCGCGGTTCCTCGAACGAGAACTCGAGACCGATCATCGCGTGCTTGTGCAGTCGATGGCGTGGATCGCGTGCGACCGGTTCGAGTAGATCGGCCTCGGTGCGTTGGGCCTGCCGGAGAACGCAGGCGCGGACCAGGTCGTCGCCGTCGTTCCACCATGCCCGTAATTCGCTGCCCTCCGGGCACATCCCGGTGCTCTCCAGCACGGTCAGTGCCGCGCACCGGACCTCGATCGCACCGCTCGGGTCCCGGCCGATCCGGGTCAGCGGCTCGACGGCCCTCGGATCACCGAGTCGTTGGAGGGCATAGCTCATCCCGTCGCGTTCCGGCCCGCCCGAATCGGGGTCGGCCAGCCCCCGGATCAAGTCGAATGTCGCGGAGCGATCGGCTTGTTCCATGATCCGTTCCAAGTCCACAAACCTGAATGATGCCAAGGGATTGACGTTCCGGCGGGGCGTCGCCGGTAGTCTCGCGCGCGTGTCGATGCACGAGATCGAGGATCTGGTCGAATGGTCGGTTCGGGTGCTGGATGCGCGGCATCCGGGGGCGGATCGGCGGGTTCGGGATTGGTTCGGGGAGTTGTACTCGTTTCAAGGCGGGTATGACTGTTCGTTCACGCAGTTCAGGGTGATGGAGATCTTGCTGGCCCGGGACTACTGCTTTCGGTTCGAGGTCGTTGCGCATCCGGATTATCTGGCACGGCGTGAGTTCTTCGATGGGTTGGAGGAATTCACGGCGCTCGTGGACCTCGCGGTGGATGATGATGAGGACGGGTCGGGCCTGGACGCGTGGCTCGAGGAGGGGTATGTGGATCCGCCGCATCTGTATTGCGATGCGGGGACGGCATTGTGGCGGCGTGCGGTGGAGGTCGGGCTGATCGCGGGGACCGGCGCCGAACCGCTTCGGCGCGTGGCGTTGGCCGATGTGGTTCGTGAGGTCGTGCTCGCGGCCGAAGCCGAGGGGGAGATCTGGGTGATCGCCACGTGGCACGCGTTGGGGCCGGCCACTCTGCTGCCGGACTTCTATACCGAAGAGCCTTGGGAGATGCCCGCGCTCAGCGAGATTCGGGCGATCGCGTTGCGGACCGGCGCGACGACAATCGAGTTGCCCTCCGGGCTGCGCCCGCCGCCGGAGTACTACGAAGAAGACGAGCTCGAAGCATGGTGGATGGGTGCGGCGGAGGACCTCCCGCGATGACTGCTGAGTGACAGTGAGTTTCACCGGGTAGTCGCTGTCGCGCCGGGGCGGCCGTCGCCGCTGACGGCCGCCCCGCTCGAGCAGTACTACGCCGTGCGCGTCACGACGCTTTGGTCGCCTTTCCGATCTCGGCGACACCGTCGACGAGAGTGTGGCCGCCCAGCTGCGGCCAGCCATTGCCGGTAATGCCCATCAGCTGGATCTCGAGGTCCCTGACCTGGTCGGCGATCCGGGCGGGGAAGGAGACCTGGGTTGGGCCGGGAGGAGGTGCGAAGCCGTCGATGGTCAGTTTCTGGCCGATGGCGGCGACGCCGTCGACCAGAGTGTGGCCGCCCAGCTGCGGCCAGCCATTGCCGCCCACACCCATCAGCTGGATCCACACGTCCGGGATCTGGCCCGCGGCGCCGGTCGGGAAGGGCACGTTGGTCGCGCCGGTGGGAGCGCCGAAGCCGGTGATCTTCAGCTTCTGGCCGATGGCGGCCACACCGTCGACGAGGGTGTGGCCACCGAGCTGGGGCCATCCCGTCCCCGGTGTGAAATCGTCGCCGTCGCCGAAGAACTGGATCCACACGTCTCGGACCTGAGCGTCGACGCCTGCCGGGAACGGTACATTGACCGCGGTGGTGGGGGCCGCGAAGCGCGTGATCTTCAGCTTCTGACCGATCGCGGCGAATTCGTCGACGAGGGTTCGTCCGCCCAGTTGGGGCCATCCCGTTCCGGGCATGTTGTCGCCGCCGTCGCCGAAGAGCTGGATCCACACGTCTCCGATCGGCAAGGTGGGCATCGGGGCCGCGGTGGCCGAGGTATAGCCCTTCGGCGGGATCAGTGTCGCGAGCTGGTCGAAGCCGATCCAATACCCGTACGGGCTGAATCCGCTGTCGGCGACCCACACCGCACGCGGGAACGCGCTGTCGTAGCCCATCAGCGCGATGTAATGGAACACTTCACCGCCGCCGTATACGGGTGATACCGAACCCTTGACGCCTTGCGGGTAGTTGTTCGGCGGGGCGTCGATATTCGCGACCACGCCGAAGCCGGCGTCGATCGAATTGGCGATGTCCTTCCACAACCGATCCTTCTGGGCGCCGGTCGGCGGATCGTCGTGCATGTACGTGTCGACGTACTTCGCGGCGGGCAGAATTCTGTTCAGCACCGGTGTGATCAGACCGACGTAATCGGTCCCGTTCTCGGTGGTCCCGATCTCGGTGGCCAAATATTGTTCGGAAAGGTTCACTCCACACGAATTGCACACGATCTGGGTCGCGGCGGGACCGCACCAGAAGAACCTCTCCTGCGGGACGATCGACCTGTCGTAGGGGAGTTCCTTCTCCGTCGGTTCCCCACTCTGCGATACCGAAGCCAGCCGGTCATAGATGTCCTGGGCGTCGGACATGCGTTCGTCGTAGCGATCGGGGAACGCCGATCGCTGCACCTCTTGGGCATACGAACCGGGTGAATCCGGACCGTTGTAATCCAGCCTGGCGAGTCGCTCGTAGAACAGCCCTGCCGACGTGGTCGGGTTCATACAGGTCGCGCAATCAGCCCACCAGTACTCGCCGTTGTCGCCCTGCCGGATCTGTTGCTGGAACACACCCACCGAGAAGCCGTCGGTCCCCACCGCATCGTGTTCGAGCTGCATGGACTCCGGCACCGCGGGATTCGCGTAGATTGTCAGGTTCGACTCGACCAGCCCCGTCGCCAGTGCGATCACGATGCCGCGCTGACTGATTCCACGTCGCTGCCCCTCCGCGATGATCGCCTGGGCGACTTGATCCCGTGTCATAGCTATGCGCCTCCTATTTCGAGAGCAGATGCGCACACTTCGAGAATTCGCGTGATCGCGAAAAGATTCGGTCGCGCGCGTCGCCGAACGAGCATTATGAATAAACGGCGTGTCGCATATTCCGTTTATTGGGCTGCGTTCGAGGTGGGGCAGCACCTCGGAGCCCCGGCAATCCCCCCGTCGTTCGTGAACGAGGCCAGTTGGTCTTCTAATTGGGCGCGGGCACGCGCGGACGACAGCAGGAACTGTCGAAGATGATGACGAGTGTGGCCAATCCGCCGACCTGGGACGGATACGTGGCACTGTTCCTGTCAGATGCGCCGACCAGGTGCCCTATCCAACCCTGCCCCCCAAATTCCTTAGCCGTCCGAACCTGTAGTCGAATTTGCCAATCGGCCAGTGCGCAGTCGAGATTTCCTGATAATAGTGCACGTCAGCGCCATTCGGAAGCGAGACTAAACCGTCACACCGGTCACGAATATCATTTGTTTGCAAACACATCGAATCCGGGACGCCATTCGCGCCTATCTGCTCAGCAGGTGTCTGGCGGCGTCCAGCAGGCGGGTGCGCAGGAGTTCCGATCGGGCCGCGATGTCGGCTTGCCCGCGGACGTATTCGGCTCGGCCGGAAGGTGTTTCGATGCGAATGGGCTCGTAGCCGTAGTCCAGCAGGTCGTAGGGACTGGCCTTCATGTCGAGCTCGCGGGCGGCGCAGGCCAGTTCGAAGGCGTCCAACAGCAGGTCGGAGCTGATCAAGGGGGTCAGCTTGAAGCCCCACTTGTAGATGTCCATATTGGCGTGCAGGCAGCCGGGTTGCTCGCGGGCGATCTGGGAGTCGCGGGTGAGGGGTTCGATATTGAGGGGGACGGCCGCGGGGGTGAAGAAGCGGAAAGCGTCGAAGTGGGTGCAGCGGATCTGCATCGATTCGACGACGGCGTCGGTGCCGGCGGAGCCCAGGCGGAGGGGGACCTGCTGGTGGCGGACGTCGTCGGTGCGGTAGACCATGGCCCACTCGTGGAGGCCGAAGCAGGACAGCTGAGCCGGACGGGAGGCGGTCGCGGACAACAGGGAGACGACGAATTCGACGGTGTCGCGGCGCTTGTCGAGGAAGGCGGGATCGGCGGTCCAGCCGGTGACGGACGGTCCGCCGGGGGAGTCCACCGAGATCTGGTGGTAGCCGCGCGATCCCGTGTACTCCTCGGCATCGGTCAGCGCGACACCGAACCCCGGATGCCAGCGTTTCAACTGGGCGGGCTTGTTGCCGTAATAGGTGAACAGGAAGTCGATCACCGGGTGCTTGGTGCCCGCCGCGCGCCGGTCGAGGTACGGGCCGAGCAGCGCGTCGACGCGGGCGCGGTGGGCGGCCGCCCGGTCCCGCCAAGCGGGACCGGACAGCACGGGGGAATCGATGCGGGTGTTCATCATTCGGCGAGACGGTGGGTGGCGTCGCGGACGGTGCCCACGAACTCCTCCACCAGATCCTCCAGGGCCACGATGCCGACGGTATTGCCGCGGCTGTCCACCACCCGACCCAGGTGGGAGTTGGTACGGCGCAGACGGGCCAGCGCCTCGAACAAGGTGGTGCCCATGCTGACGGTCGGCAGCGGACGGATATCGGTGCGCGGGATCGGAGTGCCCGGGCCCGCGTCCTCGTCGGCGGTCAGGTCGAGCACATCCTTGACGTGGAGGTAGCCGACCAGCGAACCGTCGTCCGCCCGAACCGGGTAACGCGAGAATCCGGTCTCGGCGACAGCGGATTCGATGTCACCGAGGGTGGTTCCGTCGCCGCGCAACGGCACCGAGCGGGCCTTGGCCAGCGGCACCATCACATCGGCGACGATCCGATCGCTCGAGCCCAGCGCCTGCGTGAGGCGACGGTGCTCCTCCTCGTCCAACAGCCCCTCGGAGCGCGATTCACCGAACATCTCGGCCAGCTCGTCCGACGACACCGTCGAATCCAGCTCGTCCTTCGGCTCGATCCGCAATGCCCGCAGCGAGATATTGGCGGCGAAGTTGTAGACCGCGATCAACGGCTTGGCCAGCCGCAGCCACATCAGGTGCAGCGGAACCAGCAGTAGCGCCATCCGTTCCGGACCGGCGAGCGCGATGTTCTTCGGGATCATCTCGCCGAGCAGGATGTGCAGGATCACCACGATCGTCAACGCCAGCGCGAACGAGATCGGATGCAGCAGCGAATCCGGCACACCCAGCAGATCGAACGGCTGCTCCAGCAGATGCGCCACCGCGGGCTCACCCACCCGGCCCAGCAGGATCGAGCAGATGGTGATGCCCAGCTGCGCCGCCGCCAGCATCATCGACAGGTTCTGGCCCGCCTCGATCACCGTATTGGCGCTGCGCTTGCCCTGCGCCGCCAGTGCTTCGAGCCGGTCACGGCGCGCGGAGATCAACGCGAACTCCGCGCCGACGAAGAACGCGTTGCCCAGCAACAAGAGGAACGTCAACAGGACGGCGTACAGGTCACCCATGAGTCTGCTCCCAGATCGCGAGGGCCTCGGCGTCGATCGGCCTGATCAGGACGCGGTCGATGCGGCGGCCGTCCATGCGCTCCACGGTGGCGATCCAGCCGCCTCGAGTGTGGGTGTGCTCGAGCTGGCTGTTGCCGGGTTGGGGCAGCAGCACCTCGTCGCCGGTTTCGGGAATCCGGCCCAGACGGGTCAGGACCAGGCCACCCAAGGTTTCGTATTCGCCCTCGGGCGGGTCGTATCCGGTGGTGCGGGACACCTCGTCGATGCGCATCAGACCCGAGCAGTTCCAGCCGTTGGCCGTGCGGCGCACATCGAGCTCCTCCTCGTCGTGCTCGTCGCGCACGTCGCCGAGGATCTCCTCGATCAGGTCCTCCATGGTGACGATGCCCGCGGTGCCGCCGTACTCGTCGACCACCAGCGCCACCTGCATACCGTCGCGGCGCACCCGCTCGAGCACCTCGTCGCCGTCCAGGCTGGCCGGCACCACGGGCACCTGCTGCGCGATGGACTTCAAGGTGATCTGGCGGCGATCCTTCACCGGATGCACGAAGGTCTGCTTGATGTGCACGAACCCGAGCGTGTTGTCGAGATCGCCGTCCACGACCGGGAACCGCGAGTACCCGGTTTCGCGCGCGGCGTCGATCAGATCGGCGAGAGTGCAGTCCTGATCGAGGGTTTCGATGGTCATGCGAGGCGTCATCAACTCCTCCGCGGTGCGGTCGCCGAACTGCAGCGACCGATCCACCACCTGCGCGGTGCGCTGATCGAGCGCCCCGTGCAGCGCGGAAGTTCGCACCAGCGAACCCAATTCCTGCGGTGAGCGGGCCGACCGGAGTTCCTCGGCCGGTTCGATGCCGATCCGGCGCACCGCCCAGTTGGCGGCCCCGTTCAGGAAATTGATCATCCACTTGAAGACGGTGGAGAAGGCGATCATCGGGCCCGCGGTCCAGCGCGCGGTCTCCAGCGGGGAGGCGATGGCGATGTTCTTGGGCACCAGCTCGCCGTAGATCATCGACAGCGAGGTCGCGATGATCAGCGCCAGCGCCAGGGAGATGCCCTTCGCGGTCCCGTCGCCCAGCCCGAACACGCTCAGCATCGGCTCCAGCAGCCGGGCCAGCACGGGCTCGGCGATGTAACCGGTGATCAGGGTGGTGATGGTGATGCCCAGCTGAGCGCCCGACAACTGGAACGAGAGCGTGCGATGCGCCTGGCGCACCTGCCGGGCCCGGCGGTCGCCGTCACGGGCGTGGGCCTCCACGGTGGAGCGTTCCAGGGCGGTGAGCGAGAATTCCGCGGCCACGAACAAGGCCGTGCCGGCGGTCAGAGCGATGAATCCGAGCAGACTGAGAATGGTGAGCAGAACCGACACGGTCAGCACCACCCGGCCGTTTCCGAAGCCGGTATTGCGGGGAAGCCGGGTTTGTCACCCGGCTCGGTAGAGGAGCCCTCCTGTGAAGCGCCCTGGGACGCGGGTGACAACTGGTTCCTTTCGCAGGGGTTGCTGGCGGAGATACGCCACGGATACCCAGTTCCTGGGTCCGGTCAGGCTATGTTACCGGGCGGCTTCGCCGGTTTCCGCACAGCGGGGCCGTATCACAGTGGACGGTCGCCGGGAATCATCCGGCGGCGACCCGGCGGTGACTCGCCGAACGGGGTCCGCGCACACGAAACCCGGCGGATCCGAGCGGACCCGCCGGGTTCGGGTTGTGCAGTACTAACGGGGAACGATCACCAACCGGACGGCAGCGGGCGGCCCTCGGCGAACCCGGCGGCCGACTGGATGCCCAGCACGGCGCGCTCGTGGAACTCGCCGATGGTGCGCGCGCCCGCGTAGGTGCAGGAGCTGCGCACACCGGAGGTGATGTGGTCGATCAGGTCCTCGACACCGGGACGCTCGGGATCGAGGCGCATGCGCGAGGACGAGATGCCCTCCTCGAACAGCGCCTTGCGGGCCCGGTCGAACGCCGAGTCGGTGGCGGTGCGGGCGGCCACGGCCCGCTTGGACGCCATGCCGAAGGACTCCTTGTAGCGGTTGCCGTCACGGTCGGTGCGCAGGTCGCCGGGCGACTCGTAGGTGCCCGCGAACCAGGAGCCGATCATCACGTTGGCCGCGCCGGCCGCGAGCGCCAGGGCCACGTCGCGCGGGTGGCGGACGCCGCCGTCGGCCCACACGTGCTTGCCGAATTCCGCTGCGGCCGTGGCGCATTCGGCCACGGCGGAGAACTGCGGGCGACCCACGCCGGTCATCATGCGGGTGGTGCACATGGCACCGGGGCCGACACCGACCTTGATGATGTCCGCGCCGGCCTCGATCAGATCGCGGGTGCCCTCGGCGGAGACCACGTTGCCCGCGACCAGCGGCACGCCCAGATCCAGCGCGGCCACCGAGGCCAGCGCCTCCAGCATCTTCTGCTGGTGGCCGTGCGCGGTGTCCATGACCAGCACGTCGGCGCCCGCGTCGACCAGGGCCTTGGCCTTGCCCGGGATGTCGCCGTTGATGCCGACCGCGGCCGCGATGCGCAGTCGGCCCGCGGCGTCGGTGGCCGGGGTGTAGATGCCGGTACGGATGGCGCCGGTGCGGGTCATCACGCCCGCGAGGGTGCCGTCGGCGTGGACCAGCACGGCCAGGTGGGCGTGCTCGGCCTCGAGCAGATCGAAGATGTCGCGCGGCGAGGCGTCGGCCGGAGCGCTGACGAAGTTGGCGTCGGCGACGGTGCTCAGGCGGGCGAAACGGTCCACATCGGTGCAGGCCGCCTCGGTGACCACGCCGACCGGCTTGCCGTTCTCGACCACGACGACCGCGCCGTGGGCGCGCTTGTGGATGAGGGCCAGCGCGTCGGAGACCGACTGCTCGGGATCCAGCACGACAGGGGTGTCGGCGGTGAGCGAGCGGCTCTTGACGAAGGCGATGGTGTCGGCGGCCGCCGGGATCGGAAGATCCTGCGGCAGCACCACGATGCCGCCGCGGCGGGCCACGGTCTCGGCCATACGGCGGCCGGCGACGGCGGTCATGTTCGCGACCACGAGAGGGATGGTGGTGCCGGTCCCGTCGGAGGTGGACAGGTCGACATCGAAACGGGACGCCACATCCGTCCGGCGGGGGACGAGGAAGACGTCGTCGTAGGTCAGGTCATAGGGCGGGGTCTGCCCGGGAAGAAACTGCACGTTGGACCATGGTAGCTGAACGCTGTGCGTTCGCCAGCGACTTGCCAAGAAATTCCGATTGCCGCGCGAATCGGGGTGTCCTAGCGTTCGCGAGCGTGACCGATCTTGCGGCGCTCGCCGATCGACTGGACGTCGGCGACACCATCACCAAACTCTTCGTCTACTGCGACCAGGCCCGCTGGGCCGACCTGCGCGAGTCGGTGCTCGCGCCGGAGGTGTTCTTCGACAACGGTTTCGGCGGTCCGGTCGGGCCGCAGCCCGGCGGCGACATCGTCGACGCCTGGGCCGCCGGTCTGGGTTCGCTGGACGCCGTACACCACCAGGCGGGCAACCAGCTCGTCGAGATCACCGGCGATACCGCGCTGGCGCACGCCGACGCCATCGCCGTGCACGTGAAGAACGACGCCACCGGCGGCACCACCCGCTGGTTCGTCGGCAGCTACGTACTCGGGTTGCAGCGTACTGAAAAGGGCTGGCGCATCGACCGTTTCGAATACACGGTGAAGGTCATCGATGGCAACGCCGACTTGATCTGACCGCCGAGCGCGGACGCGGTGCGGACGGGCGGGCCTCGCGGGCCGGTTCCGCACCGCATTCGCCGGGTCGCTCTCGATCAACTTGGGGCGCAGTGGCTTCGAACGGATGGCACCGTCTGTCGTTGGCCCGCCGCGGGAGTTGTGAACACGTCCGCTCAGAGCCGCCCGGATGGTTTGCTAAAAATTTGCTAGGCCTTGTTTTGGTTCCCTGGAGATCTCGATCTCGTCGGATTTGCCGGAAACGCCGCTCGATTCGCCTGCGCGTGTCGTAGGAACCTACAACCGTGTCGCCGCTCAGCGGGACGAACGCCGGGCAGCACCCGGCTTGCGCTTCTTGTTGTGCGTGCGGCTCTCGCCCTGCGGCCGCTGCTGCCGGAACCGCGGCTGCTCCTTGTCGGCCTTCCGCTCGGGCGTGGGCGGGGCCGAGGGATCGGCGATCGGACGGCCGCTCGGGCGGCGGGCTCCCGTGATCTCGACGAGCCGGCGATCGCCCGGCCGCACCTCGACATCGGTGAGGGTCACCGAGGCGCGCTCCGCCAACCGGGCCGCCTCCTCCCGGTCGTCCGGGGTGACGATGGTGACGACCGTGCCCGACGCGCCCGCCCGCGCGGTCCGGCCGGTGCGGTGCAGATAGTCCTTCGGGTCCGCGGGCGGATCGACGTGCACGACCAGCGAGACATCGTCGATGTGCAGCCCGCGGGCCGCGACATCCGTGGCCACCAGCACCGGCGCGGTCCCGTCGGCGAACGCGGCGAGCATCCGGGTGCGCTGGTTCTGTGCCTTTCCGCCGTGCAGCGCGACCGCGCCGATCCCGATCTCCCGCAGCTTGCGGGCCAGCTTGTCCGCCCCGTGCTGGGTGCGCACGAACAGCAGCGTCCGACCCGGCCGCGCGGCGATTTCGCTGACCACCGCCCGCTTGTCCGGCCGCCGCACATGCAGCGCGTAGTGGGCGATATCGGGTCCAGCGGCTACCCTCCCGAACCCGCCGCCGACCGTGCCGCCCGTGGCGGTAGCGCCTACCGCGCTCGAATCGGTTGCCGCCGCTGTCGAACCGGTACCCGCCTCGGCAGCGCTTGTGCCCGGAGAGCCCGCTCCCAGCAGGGCCGAGGCTTCACCCCGCGGGGCCGCGCCTGTGCCCGTGGCCGGGGTGCCCGGCGTGGTAGGACCCGGGTGCTGCGCGGTCGAATTCGCGCCCAACGTCGAATTCGTCCCGAATGCGGCCGAATTCGTGCCCGCCGGTGCGGTTTTCGCCGTGGTCGCGCCGATCGCGTGGGTGGCGGGCTCGCGGAGGTACTTCTGCACCAGCCCGTCGATCGACTCGTCCAGCGTCGCCGAGAACAATAGCTGCTGCGCGTCCTCGGGCACTTTGTTCAGCAGGGCCGTGAGCTGCGGCAGGAAGCCGAGTTCGGCCATGTGGTCGGCCTCGTCGACGGTGACGACGCGAATATCGGCCAGCTGCACGGCTTTCCGCCCGAGCAGATCGGTCAACCGGCCCGGCGTCGCGATGACCACGTCCACGCCGCGCGCCAGCCGCTCCTCCTGCTTCTTGATCGGGAGCCCGCCGACCGCGGTGGCCAGGCGCAGGCCCAGCGACAGCGCGGGTTCGTCCAGTGCCGCTTCGATCTGGATCGCCAGTTCCCGGGTGGGCGCGAGGATCAGACCGCGCGGCCGCTTGGGGGCGCTCGGCGCACCGAACAGCCGCACCAGCATCGGCAACCCGAACGCCAGCGTTTTGCCCGACCCCGTGGCGGCCCGGCCCAGCACGTCGCGGCCCGCGAGAATGTCGGGAATGACCGCGGCCTGAATCGGGAACGCCGTATCCATCCCGCCCCGCCGCAGCGCCTGCACCAGCACCGGTGGCAGACCGAGATCCGCGAATCGGGTCGGGCTCGATCCCGCCGCACCGCTCGCGCGGCCTCCGCGTCCGGCACTGCCGCCGACATCGCCTGCCGTTCCCGCGGGCCCGGCCGGCATCTCCGCGGGGGCCGTGGATGCCGGTCGTGCCGTGCTGGATGCCGGGTCGGCCGCGGATGTCGGGTCGGTGTGGATGGTGTCCTCCATAGCTGTTTTCGGTGGGTCGGCAGGAGCTGTGCTCGGCATCGCCGCGGGTCGGTTTCGGGTGCCGCGGCGGGTGGACGAGGTGTCGAGGGTGGCGTCGCGGGAGCCGGGTGCGCCGCCGGGCACGGCGGCACCGTCCGCGCCCGAGTCGGATTCGCGGGCGGGCGGAGCGGGTTCAGGCACGGCTGACCAGGCGGCTGACCTCGACCAGCCAGGGGATCGCGACGGCGAGGGTCGGCACGACGAGGATGGCGGCGGCGGCCAGGTAGGCGGCGGCGGCGATGCGCAGGTCGCCGATGGGACCGGCGAGGCGCTGGATGCGGATCAGTGTGCTGGGTCCGCCCGCGGCCATCGCGCCCTGTGGCGCGGGCGAATTCGAGCAGGCCACCAGGGCGCGGGCCAGCGGGGTGGGGCCGGTGACCTTGACCGCGGAGTCGTCGGCCAGCAGTTCGATGAGCAGTTTCACCGAGTCCAGGGCGGACTTGGAGCGGACCACGCGGGGGAAGGCCTCGTGCGCGGCGGTGAAGGCTTCCAGCACCAGGTCGTGGCGGGCCCGCAGGTGCGAGCGTTCATGACTGACGATGGCGGTGAGTTCCTCGTCGGTCAGATTGGTGACCGTCCCCTGGCTGAGCACCACGCGACGGCGTAGCCCGGGTAGGCAGTAGGCGATCGGCTCGGTGGCCGCGAGCACCCGGATATCGGCCGATTTGCGTCGCACGCTGGACTGATCGAGCAGGTCGACCAGCATGCGGTGGCGGGCGCGGCGGCGGCGGGTGTGGATGCCGACCCGGATCACCGACCAGATGAGTCGCGCCCCGATCAGCAGTGTGAGCGCGAACACCAGCACCAGGCCCAGCCACAGCGGCAGGCCGAGGGCGTCGATTTCCTTGCTGGGCGTGGTGGTCGGCCGGCCGTCGGGGCCGGGGACCAGCAGGCGGGAGGCGATGGCGAGGCCGGAGCCGAAGGCGCTGAGCACCGCGGCCAGCGCGATGGCCTGCCAGAGCACCAGGGCGGCACGGGGACTGCGGAAGGGCCAGGTGGCCCGGGAGAGCAGCGCTGGTACCGGTCCCGCCAATAACAAGGCGAGACCGGCGAATACCGGCGCTGTCCAGTCCATGTCCTCAGCTCACTGCGTTGTGGGGCTCGGGCCGAGGGTACAGCTAAACGGACTCGGGTTTGTCCTTGCGCGCCACCTCGGTGGCTTCGAGCTTAGCGAGTGCGGCGCGCAATGCGTCAGCCTCGTCGGCGCCGACCTGCTCGACGAAGTGCACGAGCGCGGCACGGCGGCTGCCCACCTCGTCCGCTTGCTGCAGCGCGTCGAACATGAGGCTGGCGACGAGTTCGTCGCGGGTGTGCACGGGCGCGTACCGGTGTGCGCGGTCGTCGCGCTGCTGGACGACCAGGTTCTTCTTCGCCAAGCGCTGTAGAACGGTCATCACCGTGGTGTACGCGAGTTCACGACGCTGAGCGAGGGCTTCATGGACCTGCCGGACCGTTTGCGGTTCGTCGGCCGACCACAACTGGTCCATGACCGCTTTCTCGAGTTCACCAAGACCTGCCATCCCACAAGCTTACGGAGACAACGACAGCAATGCGTACTACAGGTCGTCGTAACCGGCGGGTTGCTGGTGTGGGATTGCTCATACGATGACGTGACGGTTGCCGATCGGCACGATCATGGGCCGCCCGGACACCGGATCCTCGAGCACCTCGGCCCGCAGATTGAACACCTCGAGCAGCAGTTCGGCATCGATGATGTCGGCCGGGGCGCCCTGGGCCTCGATGCGCCCGTCGCGCATGACGATGAGGCGGTCGCTGTAGCGGATGGCCAGGTTCAGGTCGTGCAGCACCATGACCACGGTCCGGCCCAGGTCGTCGTGCAGGCGGTCGACCAGGTCCAGCACCTCGAGGGCGTGGGTGAGGTCGAGGTAGGTGGTCGGCTCGTCGAGCAGCAGGATGTCGGTGCCCTGGGCCAGGGCCATGGAGATCCAGGCGCGCTGGCGCTGGCCGCCGGACAGCTCGTCGAGGGTGCGGCCCGCGAGGTCCGCGATGCCGGTCTGTTCGAGGGCGGCCAGCACTTCGGTCTCGTCGTCGGCGGACCACTGCCGCAGCCAGGACTGGTGCGGGTGGCGGCCGCGGGCGACCAGATCGGCGACGGTGAGGCCCTCGGGCGCGACCGGCGTCTGCGGCAGCATGCCGACCACGCGGGCGATGTCCTTGGTCTTCATGGTGGCGATGGCCTTGCCGTCCAACAGGACCCGGCCCGCCTTGGGGCGCAGCAGCCGGCCCAGGGAGCGCAGCAGGGTGGACTTGCCGCAGCCGTTGGGGCCGATGACGGTGGTGATGAGCCCGGGCTCGATGTCCACCGACAGTCCGTCGACGATGATCCGCTCGCCGTAGCCGAGGGTGAGGGATTCCGCAGCGAGAGTCACAGTGCCACCTTAGAAGTCACGGGAGCCGACGTCGAAGTCACAGTGTCGCCTTCCGGTTGGTGCGAACGAGCAGATACAGCAGGAACGGTCCACCCACGGCCGCGGTGACCACACCGACGGGCAGCGACACCGGAAACGCGGTGCGCGCGAGCAGGTCCGCGCCGACCACGGCGATGGCCCCGACCAGCGCGGACGCGATGACCGGTTCACCGGGAGTGCGCAGCAGCCGCCGCGCGATCTGCGGCGCCGCCAGGCCCACGAATCCGAGCGGGCCGACCGCGGCGGTCGCCAGCGCGGTGCAACCGACCGCGGCGGCGATGAGGATCGCCTGCTGGGTCTGGATGCGGACGCCGAGGATGCGGGTGGTGTCGGTGCCGAACCGCAGCGCGGCCAGCGTGCGCGCCGATCCGGCGGTGACGAGCAGCGCGAGCCCCAATCCGATCGAGGCGGGGATCAGGCTCGACCAGTCGGCCATGTTCAGCGACCCGGTCAGCCATTGCTGGGCGTGCGCGGCGTCGGTGAGCGTCGCCCGCGTCAGCAGCCAGCTCACCACCGACAGCAGCGCCGCGTTGACGCCGATCCCGATGAGCACCAACCGGAATCCCATCACCCCGGCATCCCCGGACGCGGTCCGTCCCCAGGCGAGCAGATAGATGAGCACCGCGGTCAGCAGCCCGCCCGCCAGCGCCGCCCCCGAAACCCCGAGCGCCGCAGCCGTCCCCGTCCCGGCCCCGCCGAGCCCGACCAGCACCGCGACCGCGCCGACGCTCGCACCGGAGGTGATGCCGAGCAGATCCGGGCTGGCCAGGGGGTTGTGCAGAATCGACTGCGTCACCGCGCCCGCCAGCCCCAGCGCCGCCCCGACCACCACGGCGGTCAGCGCCCGTGGCAGCCGCGAATCCATGATCACGAACCGCTGCGCCCGAGTCCCGCCGCCGCCCAGCACATCCAGCACCCGCCCGAGCGGAATCCGGAACTCGCCCACCGCGATATCCAGCGCGAACAATCCGAACAGCAAGGCCGCCAGCGAGATCACGGTGATCAATGCCATCGGACGCAGCACCGACGAGAATCCGCCAGCCCGCACGGCAGGCCGAACCGCTCGCAATCCGGTCGCGGCGTCTGTGCGTTCGGCGCCCGTTCCCTCCGGCGCGCGTCCGGACGACGGTGCCGTATGTGCCTGTGACGTGTGCGTATTGCCCCCGTCGGGCGTGGCCGCCGTGCTGCCGCGCGTCTCGCGCGAGTGCGCGCTCCGCGACCCGGCGTCGTCGATCCCGCCCGCGTTGTGGTGGCTGTCGGCTGGTCCGCGGGAGATGTCGTCCGCTGCGATGGATTCCGGCCGCCGCGTGCTCGTCGACGGGTTTGCCGGCGAGTCGCCCGAGCTCACAGCGTCGGGGGCGGTATTGGGAGGTGTCGGGAGTGTCACAGGCTCACCAGCTTTCGGCGGCGGACGAGCAGGAGGAAGAAGGGTGCGCCGAGGGCTGCGAGGGTGACACCGGCTTGGAGTTCACCGGGGCGGGCGATCAATCGGCCCGCGGTGTCGGCCAGGAGCAGGACGATCGCGCCGAGCAATGCCGAGTAGGGGAGCAGCCAGCGGTAGTCGGGGCCGGTGAACGCCCGGGCCAGGTGGGGGACGATCAATCCGAGGAAGGCGATGGGGCCGACCGCGGCGGTGGCCGTGCCCGCGAGCAGGACGACCGCCGCCAGGCCGAGGGCGCGGCTGCGGGTGATGTCGACGCCGAGGCCGCGGGCCACGTCGTCGCCGAGGCCGAGCAGGTTCAGGGTCGGGGCGCAGGTCAGGGCCAGGATGACGCCGACCGCGAGGAACGGCAGGACCTGCCGGAATGTGGTGGCGTCGTGCCCGGCCACGTCGCCGACCACCCAGTAGCGATAGGTGTTGAGGGCCGTCCCGTCCAGTAGGACAACGATATTGGTCATGGCCTGCAGGAACGCGGTCACGGCCGCGCCCGCGAGGACCAGGCTCAGCGGGCTCGCCTTACCGCCGCCGAGGGCCGAGATGCCGAAGACGACCGCGCCCGCGAGCAGTGCGCCCGCGAACGCGAACCAGATGTACTGCGCCGGGCTGGTCAGCGCGAGCAGGTGGATGCTCAGCGCAGCGAGGAACGCCGCGCCCGCATTGATGCCGAGTAGTCCGGCGTCTGCCAGGGGGTTTCGGGTGTAGCCCTGGATGAGCGCCCCGGCCATGCCGAGCGCGAGCCCGGTGATGAGGGCCAGTCCGGTTCGGGGAAGCCGCAATTCGCGCACGATCTGGGCGGCGGTGTCGGTGGCCGGGCACGAAAGCGGGAGTCCGCCAGGGCAGGTGAGCGCGTCGTAGACGGTTCCGAGACCCAGATTGCGGGTACCCAGGGCGATGCTGGCGGCCAGTGCGCCGAGCAGGAGCACGGCGAGAACGAGAAGTCCGGACAGACGTCGCCGTCTGGTGGTGACTACGGCGGGCACGGTGACGAACTACTCCTGACACGTTCTAGGTCGATAAGTCTGGTAAGCCTAACCTATCTTCTTGTACGCGTTGTCCATGCTCCACGCCTTTGGTCCCCACATTGGCCGAATAGTCGATGAATGAGGAGGTTCGATGCTCGAACCCGTAACCGTGTGCCCGCCGCGCGATTCCAGGCTCGCCTTCGGGACGGCCTGTCACCGCCTGCGCGCCCTGCAACCCGATCACCCGCGTGTCTACGCCGTCGCCGCCATGGTCGACCAGGGCAAACGCAGATGGTGGCGACTCGCCGACGGCATCCGTGAGGGCCGCATCGAACTGATGTACCGGCGCCACGCCGCGGAGATGAGCAATGCCGACATCGCCGCCGAGGTGGTGGCCACCGCGCTGATCCACGCGGTGGTGGGCCGGGTGATGGCCATGGTCGTGTCGGAGGGCCGCGCGTGGGATCCGGGCCTGGAGAACCTGTGGATCCACACCGACAACGACGGCGGCATCGACTGGGCCGGGCTGTCCGACACCACCATTCGCGCGCTGGACGGCGACCCGCTCGCCGGTGAGGACGGTGTGGTGGCGCTGCCGTGCGAGCCGGCGCTCTACGTCTGGCTCGCGCACCGCTGCCTGCCCGCGCTGACTCTGATCCAGGAGGCGATGACGCACTGCTCCGGTCTGGGTGTGCGGCGCTTCTGGGGGCTGGTCGCGGAATCGGTGGTGGGTGCGGCGACCTACGTTCCGGCCCTGGCCAATACGTCCTCCTCCGAGGGCGCGCGTCGCGGCCAGGCCATGCTGGCGGCCTTCGAGGATCGCGGTCTACCGGTGCGCCGCGCCTGCGTCAGGTAGACCTGTTCGTCCGTTCGAACCGCTACGCCACCGGTTTGCTGTAGCCGCCGACTCGGCGACTTACCGCACTCGCCGGGGTCGCGCAAGTAGACTGTGCGGCAAACAATCTTGATGCATTGACGGTGCAATTCATGCGCCGGGGCGGAGGCCGGGCGGGCGATCTGCACGATGGTGTGCTGCCCACTTGCTGCTGCTACTGTTCCGACCGCGGTGCGGGCATCCCGAGGGGTGCCCGCACCGCGTCGTCGGATCGAACTGGTGGAGGCGTGGATGGCGGTCGTGTTCGATACCGCGGCACTGGCCCGGCACGAGCGCGCGGATGCCCTGGCCGCTGTCGCCTCGGAGACCGTGGCCGCCGCCGATGTCCGCTTCGCCGATCGCGGCGGGGCCCACGGCCGCTTGGAAGCCTGGCTGTTCGGGCCGGTGGAAGTGTTGCGGGCCGAGACCACGGGGGTCGATGTGCTCCGGACTCCCAAGCATGTCCGGACCACTCCCGCGGGCCTGTTCTCGGTGACCCGGCAGATCGGCGGCACCCGCATCCACGAACATTTCGGCATTCAGGAGGTGCTCGCGCCGGGGGACTGCGGAGCCATCGACCACGACAACCCATTCGTGTCGGTGATGCGCGGCGCATCGATCAGCGTGAGCCTGCGCATGTCGGTGGACGAGCTGGAACTACCGGGCGACGTCGTGCGCACCGCGGCGCTGGGTCTGCGCCGCAGCTCGCTGTGCCCGCTGGTCTCGTCGTTCATCGTCGACCTCATGACCCGCGCGGACACGATCGAGAACGACCCGGGCGCTGCCGATCTGGGGCGAGCCGGGGTGGATATGGTGCGCGCACTGGTGCTCTCGGCGGCCGGAACCGAACCGGTGGAAGGGATCGGGGCGGGGCTGCCCGCCCCGCTGCTGCTGCGTCAGATGGAGACCTACCTGCGCTTGAATCTGCGCCGTCGCGACCTGACCGCGGCGGAAGTCGCCGCCGCGCACCATATCTCGGTGCGCCGGATGTATCGGCTGTGGTCGGAGCAGGGAGTGTCGATGCAGCAGTGGATCATCGGTGAACGTTTGGAGCTGACGCGTCGCATGCTCGCCGATCCCCGGCACACGGAGCGCACCATCGGCTGGATCGCGCGAGCCGCGGGATTTCGCGACGCGAGCCACTTCACCCGCCGCTTCCGCGCCGCCTACGGCGTCGGCCCGAGCGAATGGCGGGCCGAGGCGCGGCATGCCGGCGGGTCCGCGAGCTAGCGCTCAGGCGGTCGCGGCGGCGTAGCGCCAGTCGCGCGGGGTCATGCCGTACGCCGCCCGGAACCGGCGGGTGAAGTGTGTGGCGTCCCGGAAGCCGACGGTGTGCGCGATGGCGCTGATGGTGCGCCCGCCATGGGCCGGATCCACCAGCAGGGCGCGCGCGGCCGCGAGCCGTTCGCCGATGATCCACTGCTCCAGGCGAATTCCGGCGTTCGCGCACAGCCGGTAGAGGTAGCGGGCGGACATGTTGTGGGCGGCGGCGATCTGCTCGACCTTCAGGTCGGGGTCGTTGAGGTGGCGGCGCACGTAGTTTTGCACCTCGCGGACCACGGCCTGCTGGTGGGCGGGGGTCTCGTCACCGGTCGCGGGTCCGGAGGCGGACAGCAGCAGCGCCCGCACCATCTCGACGCAGCACTGGCCCAGCATGACCGCGGCCGGATCGCGTTCGAGCGCCTCGGCGCCCTCGATGAGTTCGGTGATCTGCCCGGCGATCATGTCGTGCAGCGGGCTGTGCCGCAGCCGGCCGGTGGCGGCGGCGAGGGTCTCGCCCGACACTCCCAGCCGATCGCGCGGGACCGCGATGCACCAGGATTCGCCCAGCCCGTCCCAGCCGACTTCGAAGGGCGTGGCGAAATCCCAGAGGGCGCATTCGCCCGGCGAGGTGACGGTGTGCCGGCCGTTCTGGTAATGATGCCGGACGGCCTGCTTCTGCAAGACCACCGCGACCGCGGACGAGGGTGTTCGCAGTACCTGCGCGGGCGTCCGGCGGACCCGGACGGCCGAGATCTGGATCCGGTGCAGGGTGGCCACCCCGAGCCGCCACTTCTCGTGGCGGGTGACGATGCGTTCCGGTGGATCCAGCAGTTCCGCGTCCACCTGCAGGGCCACCGACTTCGCGAGGTCGGTGACGAGGCCGTGCCGATTCTCGATCGGGCACGACTCCGCATCCAAAAGGACAGCCATCTCAACTCCCCTCGGAACTCGCCCCCACTCGAGTTCCAGCTTCGTGCTGAACATTACGAACGGCCTGATTTTAGAAAGTTCCAGGCCAACTCCCCGCATGCGCGGAGCGGCCATTACGAGGAGTGCAGTGCTGAAAAGTCAGGCAATTAGAACTGGACGGTCAAGTGACCAGTGATTTCGTCACCCTGACTCGCCTCTGTGTGCCATTCGCCCGGCACACAGAGGCGACAATCGTGCGCCCACAGCAAATTTGCGAGCGCCACACCCGTGTCGGTTACCGGTTCACGACCCCGGCCGGTCGGAGCGTTATCGGTGCACGGCAGGCAAGATTCGCGGCACTCAGGGCCGACAATGTGCGACACACATATTCGCGATGCGCGGCATCGATGGGCGCCCGCGAGGCACTCAGAGCACGACCTCACCGACGCAGGGGGAAGCGCTGTGAGGATTGCGCGGAGTCCAGGAGCCGACCCGACACGCATGGTGGGGCGAAGGCACAGGTGCAGACCCCGTCCGAGATAGACGATTTCGACCCCCGTGCCCCTGTCACTTGCAGGCCGGTCGTCCGACCTGGGCGGGTGGCGCGGGTGGGCAGCCACGTGGGCGGGGACGTTCACCGCGACCATCGCCCCCCGAGTACTTTTCCGGCAAGGAGCCGGGTCCGTCGACCCCGAGCCGAAGCGCGGACCCGATCCCGGACACGCCTCGGCCCCCGCGCCGGATCGTTCGGCGGCGGGGGCCGGGTGCTTTCAGTGTGCCGTGTCCACCAACGCGAGGTCGTGAAATCCGTTGGCCGGCACTGTTGCCGGGGTGGGCTCCGCGTCGATCGCGGCGGGCGCGGCGAGTCCGTGCCGGCCAGCACGCCGCCGGCGAACAGCGCCAGATCCAGTGTCACCGGCCGGGTCCGGGCGAGTTCCTCCCAACTCGGTGCGGGTCGCGCAGCAGGTCGGAGATGCGGCCGTGGCCGCGCAGGGCGGCGACGGCGTCGATGTCGGCGAGAACCGCGGACAGCCGCGGGTCCTCGGTCAGGGCGGCGAGAGCGCCGGGTTGATACGACCCCTGGCCGGGGAGGACTACGGCGCTACGGGTGCTCATCGAAACTCCTTGGCGGTGTTCGCTTGTTCAGGAATGCGATGGAGATGTGCCGAACGGTCCACACCCGCGGTGCGCTGGCAATCGCGCTGGGCCTACGCCCGGACAACGGTGTGCGACAACTGGTGTCGATGTGCGGGTGAATCCTGGACCGCCAGGGTGCGGGCGTCGATGCCGTGGCATGGACGCGTTCCACGGATGGTTTTCTCGCGGCCGGCCGCACGATCACCGTGCAGGCGGGTCGTCGTCGACGGCCGGCCGCGTTGTGGAACCGGGCGGCGAGGCGGCTCACTGCGTCGCCCACCCGAATCGACCATAGGGCGCGCCGGAGTCGAAGCCCATGACCGTGAGTGCACAGCAGTCGACTCAGAGTGTCTGCGCGCCAATCCGGTTCCCCACCCGGCGCGGCTTCCAAACCGAGTGGTCGCTGTGAGTCGATTGGCTGGCACGCACAGCACCCTTGGTACTCGGTCGTACACATAACTTGATTGGTGTTCGGGGTCACAGCCATAGCTGAAAGGAGCGGGAGACGCATGACGAACATGCAAGGCGTAGCGACGATTTCGATCGCGGATACACCGGTTGTGCGCGAGCCGGGCCGCCTGACATCGGATATCGACGCCGCGGCCGTGCAACCGCCGAGCTTCGGCGCGGTCCTGCGGCGGTTGCGCGACGAGCGCCGGGTGTCACGCGAACGCCTGGGCATGGCGGCCGGTGTCAGCGCCAGCTACATCACCCACCTGGAACTCGGCCGCCGCGGTCGCCCCACCCAGGCCGTCGTCGAAGCCTTGTGCGGCTGCCTCGACCGGGTCCAGCCGGTCTCGCACCGGTCGCGGCGTTACTTGTACGACCTGGCCGGACTGCCCGACCCCGCCGCCCCGGACGTCGCCGAACTGCGCGCGGCCATCACCCCGGACCGGCTGCGCCGACTCGAGCGACTCGCCCCCGATCCCGCGGGCTACTTCGATTCCCGCTGGCACGTCCTGGCATTGAACGACGCCGCGCGCCGCGCCTTCCCCGGCCTGACCGAGAGCGGCAACTGGCTCATCTGGCTCCTCGACGACCCTCGCGCCGCGACCGCCCTACTCGACCGCGAAGCCGCCGCCCACGCCTCGGTATCGGTGCTGCGCGCCCGCATCGCCGCCTTCGACGTCCCCGACTGGTCCGGCGACTACCTGCGCGCCCTGGGCCGAAACCCCGAATTCCGCCGCCTGTGGTCGCGAGCCCAAGACCTGGACCACCCCGGCGACCGACTCATCCGACTCCGCACCCCCCGTGGCGAGACCCCCTTGGACATGCAGCTCTACGACGTCGAAAGCGCCCGCTACCCAGGCTGGATCCGCATGCTGTGGGGCATGACCGACTGACCCGACCCACCCGAATACAGAGGTGGTGGGCTCTGTCGACCGATCACTCTCGACAGAACCCACCACCGGCAGCGGATCGGGGGCCACCGCAGCCCTCGGGGCCTCCCACGATCCTGACGCCGAAACCGAGTATAGGTCAGGCTTACCTAACTCGCAAGCGCCTATTGTTGCGCCTCGATCGCAACGGCCCCGCCTTCGCTGTCTTCGTCGGGCCGTCCGAGCGGCCGATCGGTGGTGCGATCGGCGGGATCTCCGAGTCGCTGAACACGGGCGATTCCATCTTCTTTCGGGCCGACGCGGATCACGGCTTCGCGAACCGGACGAACGCTCCCTGCGAATACATCATGATCATCTCGCGCAGATCGTGATCGGCCGCGGCTGCCGAGCCCGGGGTCCCCGGTAGCGGGTGGGTCGCGGGGATGTGCAAATGTGTGCATATGAGCGACGACTTCTCTTCGATCAAATCGATGGCTGATGTGACGCCCGAGCTGATGAACAAGCTCAGTGAGGGGACGTTCACCGATCTCATCGGGTTGAAGTTCACCGAGTTGAGCGGGGACGGGGTGGCGGCGGAGTGGGTGGTGACGCCGCAGCTGTATCAGCCTGCCGGGATCGTCAACGGCGGCGTGTACTGCACGGTGATCGAGACGCTGGCGAGTGTGGCCGGCGGGGCGTGGCTGGGTGACCGCGGCACCGTGGTCGGCGTGAACAACAACACCGACTTTCTGCGGGCGGTGCGCGAGGGGAAGTTGAGCGGGGTGGCGACGCCGATCCATCGGGGGCGCTCGCAGCAGTTGTGGCAGGTCGTCATCACCGATGAGCAGGAGCGGACGGTGGCTCGCGGGCAGGTGCGGTTGCAGAACCTCAGTCCGCAGAACTGAGTCGGGCGCAGCCGGATTCGGTGGTCCGGACGCGGGGACGGAAAATCGTATATCTCCGAAACATGCTGGTAACGCGGGTCGTGCCAGAATGACCGACGATCCGTCCCCGTGATTGCCGAGGAGCCCGCATGCGACTGACGCCGCACGAGCAGGAACGCCTGCTGTTGAGTTACGCGGCCGAGTTGGCGCGGCGGCGGCAGGCGCGCGGGTTGAAACTCAATCATCCCGAGGCGATCGCGCTCATCACCGATCATGTGCTCGAGGGTGCGCGGGACGGGCGCACGGTAGCCGAGTTGATGGCCTCCGGGCGCACCGTGCTGACCCGCGACGACGTCATGGACGGCATTCCCGAGATGATCCACGATGTGCAGGTCGAGGCCACCTTCCCCGACGGCACGAAGCTCGTCACCGTCCACCACCCGATCGGATGACGCGCGATGATTCCTGGTGAATACCTTTGTGCCGAGGGCACGATCGAGCTCAACGCCGGCGCGGATCGCGTCGAACTCGAAGTCGTGAACACCGGTGACCGGCCGGTGCAGGTCGGCTCGCACGTGCATTTCCCGCAGGCCAACTCCGCGCTCGAGTTCGACCGCGACTCCGCGCACGGCCACCGTCTCGACATTCCGGCCGGTACCGCGGTGCGGTTCGAACCCGGTCTGGGGCAGCGGGTTTCGCTGATTCCCCTCGGTGGCGATCGCGAAGTGCACGGAATCAGCCTCACCCCTCCCGGAAAGCTGGATGCCTGATGGCCGAACTCTCTCGCGCCCGATACGCCGAACTGTTCGGGCCCACCGTCGGCGACCGCATCCGGCTCGCCGACACCGACCTGCTCATCGAGATCACCGAGGACCGCAGCGGCGGACCGGGGCTCGCCGGTGACGAGGCCGTGTTCGGCGGCGGCAAGGTGCTGCGCGAATCCATGGGCCAGGCGCGTGCCACCCGCGCCGAGGGCACCCCGGACACCGTCATCACCGGCGTGGTGATCGTCGACTACTGGGGAATCATCAAGGCCGACATCGGTATTCGTGACGGCCGCATCGTCGCCATCGGCAAGGCCGGGAACCCGGACACCATGAGCGGTGTGCACCCGGACCTGGTGGTCGGTCCGTCGACCGAGATCATTGCCGGCAATGGCCGCATCGTCACCGCGGGCGCCATCGACTGCCACGTGCATTTCATCTGCCCGCAGATCCTCGACGAGGCCATGGCGGGCGGCATCACCACCCTGGTCGGCGGCGGCACCGGCCCGGCCGAGGGCTCCAAGGCCACCACCGTCACCCCGGGCGCCTGGCATCTGGCCCGCATGCTGGAGTCCACCGACTCCTGGCCGGTGAACATCCTGCTGCTGGGCAAGGGCAACACGGTGCGTGAGGACGCGCTGTGGGAGCAATTGCGCGGCGGCGCGGGCGGTTTCAAACTGCACGAGGACTGGGGCACCACCCCGGCCGCCATCGACCGCTGCCTCACCGTCGCGGACGCCTCCGGCGTGCAGGTGGCCTTGCACTCGGACACCTTGAACGAGGCGGGATTCGTGGAGGACACCCTGGCGGCGATCCGCGGCCGGGCCATCCACTCGTATCACACCGAGGGCGCGGGCGGCGGCCACGCACCCGACATCATCACCGTCGCTTCGCATCTCAACGTGCTGCCCAGTTCCACCAACCCGACCCGGCCGCACACCATCAACACCCTCGACGAGCACCTGGACATGCTCATGGTGTGCCACCACCTGAGCCCGTCCATCCCCGAGGACCTGGCGTTCGCGGAGTCCCGCATCCGCCCCTCCACGATCGCCGCCGAGGACCTCCTGCACGATCTGGGCGCGATCTCCATGATCGGCTCCGACGCCCAGGCCATGGGCCGCATCGGCGAGGTGGTCATGCGCACCTGGCAGACCGCGCACGTCATGAAGCGCCGCCGCGGCGCCCTGCCCGGCGACGGCGCCGCCGACAACAACCGCGTGCAGCGCTACGTCGCGAAATACACCATCTGCCCGGCGGTTACGCACGGCCTGGACGCCGAGATCGGTTCGGTCGAGGTCGGCAAACTGGCCGATCTGGTGCTGTGGGAGCCCGCCTTCTTCGGCGTCCGCCCGCACGCCGTCATCAAGGGCGGCGCGATCGCCTGGGCCGCCATGGGCGACGCCAACGCCTCCATCCCGACCCCGCAGCCGGTCCTCCCGCGCCCCATGTTCGGCGCCGCCCCGAGCGTGACGGCCTCGACCTCCCTGCACTTCGTCTCCGAACAAGCCATCGAGGACGGCCTGGCCGACCGCCTGCGCGTCGACCGGAAACTGGTCCCCGTGGCCAATGTCCGCCGCCGCACCAAGGCCGACCTCCCGAATAACGAGGCCATGCCCCGCATCGAGGTCGATCCCGACACCTTCACCGTCCGCATCGACGGCGAGGTCTGGAGCGAGCAACCCGCCACCGAACTCCCGATGGCCCAGCGCTACTTCCTGTTCTGAGTCACGCTCTTCCCCGGTCTCGGGGAGGACGAACACCGCATCGAACGCCAATGCCCGATGGGCATTGGCGTTCTTTCGTCTGCGGACACCCCACCCCGCGGTTCTGATGATTTCATCATTTTCCTCTTGACAGAGGAAACGGTCGTAACTGATGATTTCATCAACAACGGTACGGAGGTGGCGATGACGAGCATCGATTGCGAGCTGGCCGAACGGACGGTCCGGGTCGGCGGCCGCGAGATCCAGGTCGGCGAGACCGGATCGGGACCGGCGGTCGTGCTGCTGCACGGCGGCGGGCCGGGCGCGACCGGGATCGCGAACTATTCGCGCAATATCGGCGAGCTGGCCCGCCGGTTCCGCGTGATCGTGCCGGACCTGCCCGGATACGGGCGGTCCGAAAAGTGGATCGACCACTCGGATCCGTTCGGATACCTCGGGCGGTCGATCGGAGGGCTGCTCGACGAACTCGGGATCGACTCCGCGCATCTGGTCGGGAACTCCTACGGCGGGGCGGCCGCCCTGCGCCTCGCGCTGGATCGGCCCGACAAGGTCGGCCGCCTGGTGCTCATGGGCCCCGGCGGCGTCGGCACCACCCGGACCTTGCCGACCGCCGGGCTGAACGCGCTGCTGGGCTACTACCAGGGCGAGGGCCCCAGTCGCGACAAGCTGCGCCGATTCATCCGGGAGTACCTGGTCTTCGACGGCGGCACAGTGCCCGAGGAACTGATCGAACAGCGCTACGCGGCCAGCGTCGATCCCGATGTCGTGGCCAACCCGCCCCTGCGCCGCCCGTCGGGTCCGCTGGCGCTGCGGACGTTGTGGCGCATGGATTTCACCCGCGACTCGCGGCTGCGCGCGCTCGCCCATCCCACCTTGGTGATCTGGGGTGCGAACGACAGGGTCAATCGTCCCGAGGGTGGGCGAATGCTCGCCGACACCATGCCGAACTGCGACCTGTATCTGGCGGCGAACACCGGCCACTGGGTGCAGTGGGAGCGCGCCGAGCTGTTCAACACCCTCGCGGCCGCGTTCCTCGGGGACTGATCATGAGCGAGTTCCTCCGACCCAGCATCGACGGATCGGTATTCGGCGCCGTCCACCTCGGATACATCGTGGTGCGATCCAACCGGCTGCCGCAGTGGCGGCGCTTCGGCGCGGACGCCATCGGCCTGCACGTCGACGAGATCGACGGCGGCGCACTGCGTTTCCGGCTCGACGATCGCGAATGCCGGTTCCTGGTCGAGCGAGGTCCCGCCGAGGACGTGACCGCCATCGGCTGGCAGATCGACGATCACCAGACCTTCGACCGAATCCTGGCCCGCGTCGCCGACCGAGGCGTTCCGATCACCGAGGGCGGTGCGGACGAAGCCGCCTTGCGCGGGGTGGAACGTCTGTGGCGCTTCGCCGGGCCGAAAGGCCTCGCGCAGGAGATCTTCACGATACCGGTGTCCGCCGCTCCGGCCCCGCTGCGCATGCTGAGTTCCGGCTGGGTCACCGGGGAGGCAGGGCTCGGGCACGTGGCCATCGTGTCGCGGGAACCGGAGGCCATGCGCGCCTACTACCGGACCGTCTTCGATTCCCGCCTCACGGATTTCATCGACGAGAACGTGTCCGGCCTGCGGATGAAGATCCGATTCCTGCGGGTCAACGAACGCCACCACTCGATCGCCATCGCCAATATTCGCGGTCTCAAGATCGACCCGCTGCGAACGCGGGTGCAGCACATCAATATCCAGTCCGCGACCCTCGACGACATGCTCGCCGCGTTCCGGCGGGTCACCGAACAGGGCTTCCGCATGCAGTGGTCGGTCGGCCAGCACACCAATGACCGGGAGCTGTCCTTCTACTGCGTGACCCCCTCCGGATTCGAACTCGAGGTCGGCTGGAACCCGGTGGTCATCGGGCCCGAACTCGAATCCACCTGGGAGCCCGCGACCTACCAGGGCATCAGTAGCTGGGGCCACACGCCGGTGGGGGCGACCGTGCTCGACAAGTTCACCCAATTCCGGCAGGCGTTGCGGACCGCCGCCACACCCGAGATCACCGTCCCGCAGTTGACCGGAGGACCCCGATGACAGACACCGGCTACGACGTGGTGATCGTCGGTCTCGGACCCACCGGCCTCACCCTGGCGAACCTGCTCGGGCGGCGCGGAACCAGCGTGCTCGTCCTCGAACGCGAACCCGATTTCTACGGCATGGCCCGCGCCGTCTACACCGACGACGAGGGCCTGCGGATCTTCCAGACCGCCGGGGCCGCAGACGAACTGGCCGCCGACATGAACGCCGACTCGGTCGTGCAATGGGTGCGCGGCGACGGCCGGATCCTGGCCCAGTTCCAGCGCACCGACCGACCGCTGGGCTGGCCGATCGTGAACTTCCTGTACCAGCCGTACCTGGAGAACACCCTCGAACGCGCCCTGGACCGATACCCGCACGTCACTGTCCTCCGCGGTCGCGAAGTCCTCGACTTCGACCAGGACGCCGACGGAGTCACCGTCGAGCACGCGCGCTGCCACGGGACGGGATATGGCAAGAACCCGCCCGACACCGACCGGCAGACCGCCGAGAGCGTCCGCGCGCGTTTCCTGATCGGCTGCGACGGTGGCCGCAGCGTGGTGCGCACGGCGCTCGGAATCGACATGAGCGGCACCAGTTTTCCCGAACGCTGGCTGGTCGTGGACCTGAAGGCCCGCGAGGGCGCGAACCCGTTCGCGCACCTGCCGTACTTCGACTTCGTCTGCGACCCGGCCCTGCCGATCGTGTCCTGCCCGCAGCCGGGCGGCCACCACCGCTTCGAGTTCATGCTCACCGACAGCCAGACCAAGGAGGACATGGAGAGTCCGGACACGGTGCGCCGCCACATCTCCCGCTTCGTCGACCCCGACCGGGTCGAGGTCGTGCGCAATCTCGTGTACACCTTCAATGCCGTGGTCGCCGACCGCTGGCGCGACGGGCGCGTCCTGATCGCGGGCGACGCCGCCCACATGACGCCGCAATTCATCGGCCAGGGCATGAACTCCGGTGTCCGCGACGCGGACAATCTCTCCTGGAAGCTCACCGCCATCCTCGAACACGGTGCGGACCACCGCATCCTGGACACCTACGAGACCGAGCGCCGCCCGCACGCCAAGGCGATGATCGACCTGTCGGTCCTCAACAAACACCTGGTGTCCCTGGGGAACCCGTTTCTCGCCGCAGTCCGCGACATCGGGCTGGCCACGGCCGTGCGGCTGCCGGTGGTGGGCGGCTGGATCCGCGCCGCGAGGATGAAGCCAACACCCCGATTCCGGCGTGGGGCGTATCTGGGACTGCCGCGGCGGGGTTGGCGCGGCAACGAGGGCACGCTCGCGCCGCAGCCGATGGCCCGCACTCACGACGGCCGCGCCATCCGCTTCGATGAGGCGCTGGGCCTGGGCTTTTCGCTGCTCGGCTACGGCGTCGATCCGCGGGCGGAGTTGAGCGCCGACGAGCTGGCCGCACTGCGGGCCGTGGGCACCCGATTCGTCATGGCTTTCCCCCGCGGCGGGCGACCGCAGGGCCACCCCGGTGAGTGGAACCGGGAGGACGAGAACGTCGCCGACATCGAGGACCACACCGGCGCGCTGATGAGATGGCTCGCCAAGGGCGGTGCGCGGCATGGCAGCGTGACCTTGCTCCGGCCCGACCGCTTCGTTTTCGGCACGGTCGAGCAAGGCCGGGCCGGGGAGCTCGTGGCCGCGCTCCGCACGCAATTGTTCGCAGTGGGGGGCGGACCCGCCGAGCCGCCTGTCACAGAACCGGACGTCCCGCCCGAGGATTCGCCGATCCGGGAATCGGCGTACTCCGGCGGGTCCGGGCCACGTAACCCGTTGGGTGCGGCGGCCGACCGATCACCGCGCGCGTCACAGCGGACCAGGCCGGAGAGCGTGCGCCGCAATGACATGGACAGCGCACACGCACCGGATGGGGCGGGCGTGCTGCTCGGATCGGAGGAGAGCCGATGACAACGATCGCGGTCGAGTCGGACCGGGTACGGGCGGCCGCCGAGCGGCTTTCACGCGCCGTGACCGGTGGCGAACCTGTCGCTCCGGTGCGGGATCTCATCGGGCACGACGATGTAGCGACCGCGTACGCGGTGCAGCGCATCGGAGTTCGGGAACGGGTGGCGGCAGGGGCCCGGGTGGTGGGGCGCAAGATCGGGCTCACCGCGCCCGCCGTGCAGCGGCAACTGGGCGTGGATCAGCCCGACTTCGGGGTGCTGTTCGACGACATGGATGCCGGTGCGACGCCGGCGGGGCGGCGACCCAGGCTGCTGCAACCCAAGATCGAGGCCGAAGTGGCCTTCGTGCTCGGCACGGATCTCGACGCGGAGGATCTGGACGTGGCCGGCGTGCGCGGGGCCGTGGACTACGCGGTCGCGGCGCTCGAGATCGTGGACAGCCGGATCACCGGCTGGGACATCACTTTCGCCGACACCGTCGCCGACAACGCGTCGAGCGGCTGGTACGTCCTGGGCGGAGAGCGTCTCTCGCTCGGGGCGTTCGAGCCACGCGACGTCGTCATGAGTATGACCGTCGACGGGGAGATCGTGTCCACCGGAACAGGTTCCGCGTGTCTCGGCGATCCGCTCAACGCCCTGGCCTGGCTGGCGCGAACCGCACGCGACTTCGGGGAACCGCTGCGCGCGGGGGAGACCGTGCTGTCGGGGGCGCTGGGACCGATGGCCGCGCTGCGCCCCGGCGCACGGGTCCGATCCGAACTTTTCACCGGCACCACGCTGCTCGGTGCCGTCGACTTCACGCTGGAGGAGGAGCAATGAGCCGCACCAAGGTAGCCGTCATCGGCTCGGGCAATATCGGCACCGATCTGATGATCAAGGTGCTGCGGTTGTCGCATTCGTTGGAGATGGCCGCCATGGTGGGCATCGATCCGGCTTCCGACGGGCTGGCCCGCGCGGCGCGACTCGGTGTTCCGGTCACCGCGGACGGTGTGGACGGGCTGATCGCCATGCCGCACTTCGGCGAGATCGACATCGTCTTCGACGCCACGTCCGCCGGTGCGCACCACACCAATTCGGCCGCGCTCGCACCGCACGGCAAACGCCTGATCGATCTGACACCGGCGGCGCTGGGCCCCTTCGTGGTCCCGGCGGTCAATCTGGACGCGCACCGGAACGCGATGAACGTGAACATGGTGACCTGCGGCGGACAGGCGACGATCCCGGTCGTCGCCGCCATCTCCCGGGTGACCGCGGTGGCCTACGCCGAGATCGTGGCCTCGATCGCCTCGAGATCCGCGGGTCCGGGTACTCGCGCGAATATCGACGAGTTCACCGAAACCACCTCGCGCGCCATCGAAGACGTCGGCGGCGCGGCGCGCGGCCGGGCGATCATCGTCCTCAATCCGGCCGAGCCGCCGCTGATCATGCGCGACACCGTGCTGGCGCTCATCGACGATCCCGACTCCGAACTCGAAGCGGCCGTGCGGGACTCGATCACGGCCATGGTGGCCGAGGTCGCGGCCTACGTGCCCGGCTACCGGCTCAAACAAGACGTCCAGATCACGCCGCTGGCCCCGGACACCGCGCGGCGCACGCTGACCGGGAACGCCCCCGTCACCCACCAGGTGTCGGTCTTCCTCGAGGTGGAGGGCGCGGCCCACTACCTGCCCGCCTACGCCGGAAACCTCGACATCATGACCTCGGCCGCGCTGCGGGTCGCCGAACGCTTTGCCACGACCGCGATCACGCCGACCCCGGAGCCCGTCCGATGACCGGCCTGTACCTGCAAGACGTGACCCTGCGCGACGGCATGCACGCGCTCCGGCACCGCATCGGCCCGCGGACCGTCGCCGCCATCGCCGCCGCCCTGGACGCGGCCGGAGTCGACGCGGTGGAAGTGGCCCACGGCGACGGCCTGCACGGCGGCAGCCTCACCTACGGCCCCGGCAGCCACACCGATCGGGAATGGCTGGAAGCCGCCGCGGGCGCGCTCACCCGTGCCAGGCTCACCACGCTGCTGTTGCCCGGCATCGGCACCGTCGCCGACCTGCGCCGCGCCCACGACCTCGGGGTGCGTTCGGTCCGGGTGGCCACCCACTGCACCGAGGCCGATATCGCCGCCCAGCACATCGCGTGCGCCCGCGACCTCGGGATGGACGTCTCCGGATTCCTGATGATGAGTCACCTGAACAGCCCCGAGGGGCTGGCCGGGCAGGCGAAACTGATGGAATCCTATGGCGCGCAGTGCGTCTACGTCACCGACTCCGGCGGTCGCCTCACCATGGGCGGCGTGCGGGACCGGGTCCGTGCGTATCGCGATGTACTGGACGACGCGACCGAGATCGGCATCCACGCGCACCAGAATCTGTCTCTCGCGGTGGCCAACAGCGTCGTCGCGGTGGAACAGGGCGCTACCCGGGTCGATGCCTCCCTCGCGGGTCTCGGTGCGGGCGCGGGCAATACACCCCTGGAGGCCTTCGTCACGGTCGCCGACCTGTCCGGGTGGGAGCACCGCGCTGATCTGGACGCGCTCACCGATGCCGCCGACGATCTGATCCGTCCGCTGCTCGAACGACCGGTGCAGGTCGATCGCGAGACCCTGACCCTCGGCTACGCGGGCGTGTACTCGAGCTTCCTGCGGCACGCCGAACAGGCTTCCGGCACCTATGGCGTCGACGTGCGGACACTGCTGGTGGAGGCAGGACGCCGCGGCCTGGTGGGCGGCCAGGAGGACATGCTCGCCGATATCGCCCTCGACCTGATCGCGGAGGACGCGCGGCGATGAACTCAGAGCTGCGGCTGCGGGGGCAGCTCGCCGGTGGTCAGCTTCTGCGCCGCGCGCTTGGTCATGCCGAACATGCGCAGCACGTGGAAGGTCATCTCGTCGGTGAGCGTGCCCGCGTCGGCTTCGGGCCGCGCGTCGAGCATCTGGAGCAGACCCAGCAGCGCGCCGCCCGCGGCCATCACCGCCATATCGGGATCCATCGGCTCGAAGCGGCCCGCCTCCTGGGCGGCCACGATGTCGTGCCGGGCCCGCGGAGCCAGACCCTCGTCGCGCAGCAGGATGGAGGTGCCGGAGTTCAGGATCACCCGGACCCCTTCGGGCAGTTGCCGTTGCAGGCGGCCGGTCATGCGGAAGCTGACCGCGAACACCTCGGCGGGGTCGGTGTAGAGCTCCACGATGTCGTCACGCATCTCGCTGTAGATGTTCAGCACGGCTCGGACGGCCTCGTCGAAAAGCTCTTCCTTGGAACCGAAGTGGTTGTAGAAGGAGCCGAACCCCACATCGGCGGCCTCGGTGATCTCCTGGATGCTCACCGCGGAACGGCCCTCCGACAGGAACTTCTGCGCCGCGCCCACCAAGGCGGCGCGAGTGCGTTCCCGCCGCCGATCGGTGCGGGTCCGCGCCTCCGGTGCTGCGGCCATGCGCTCCCTCGTTCCCCTCGGCACTGTTACCCGAATCGTATCTGACGAAAATATCAGAAGCGATTTCGATCATTATCGAAAGGCGAACCCCGTGACGAACTCTCGACCGGCACTCCGAACCGACCTCACCCGCCGAGCCGCACTCGGCGGCGGCCTGGCCGGCCTCGCCGCGGCCGCCCTGCCCGCAGGTCTCGCCACACCGGCGCGCGCCGAGCAGCCCGCACCGGCCGGGACCTACCGCATCGACCTGCACGCGCACTTCCTGCCGCCGGACTACCGGGCCGCGCTGCTCGAGCACGGCCACCTCACCATCGGCGGCTACCCGACCCCGGACTGGTCGCCCGAGCAAGCCATCGGCTTCATGGACTACTACGGCATTCAGGCGCAGGCGCTTTCGGTGTCCGACCCGGGCGTGTCGTTCCTGAGCGGCCGGGACGCCATCGACATGGCCCGGTACTGCAACACCTACGCCGCCGGACTGTTCACCGCCCACCCCACCCGGTTCGGCGCGTTCGCGGTCCTGCCGATGCCCGACCTCGCCGCCTCGATCGCGGAGGCGATCCACGCCCTCGACGAACTGCGGCTCGACGGCGTGATCCTGCTGTCCGCCTACAACGGCGTCTACCTCGGCGATCCCCGCTTCGAACCGCTGATGGCCGCTTTGAACCAGCGCAACGCCTACGTCTTCGTGCACCCGGCGGCCATCCCCGACAACGCCAAACCCGCCCTGCCGCTGCCGGACTTCCTCGAGGAGTTCACCTTCGACACCACCCGCGCGGCCACCATGATGATGGTCACCGGCATGACCCAGCGCTATCCCGGCATTCGCTTCCAGCTCGCCCACGCCGGTGGCGCCGTGCCGTTCCTGTCCCATCGCATCAGCGTCGCCTCCCAGTCGGTGCTGGGCCGACTGTGGCCCGAGGACCTGCCGAAACCCTCCATCCTCGACACCCAGCACCAGATCTCGCGCTTCTACTACGACACCGCACTGAGCGGTTCGGCCGCCGCCATGGCGAGCGTGCTCGCGGTCACCGGCCGCGACCACATCGTCTTCGGATCCGACTGGCCCTTCAGTGCACTCACCCTGCCCCAGATCGGATCCCACGACCCGGCTCCGGGACTGTCCGCCCTCTTCGACGCCGACCAGCGCATGGAGATCGAACACCACAATCCACTCCGCCAACTCCCACGGCTCGCGGACGCGGTCAATTCCTGAACGTGAAATTGTCAGCGTGAGCACAATGCTGGGCGGGTGCCCGAACCCCTGGCAGACTGCGAGGTATGACGACTGCCGACTGGGCCGATGTTGATCGCTACCTCGTCGAAACCCTGGTGGGGGACGAGGATTCGGGGGCGTTGCGGGCCAACGCGGAGGCGGGGTTGCCCGCCATCGATGTGTCGCCGCCGCAGGGGAAGTTCCTGTATCTGCTCGGGAAGTCGGTGCGGGCGCGGCGGGTGCTGGAGATCGGGACGCTCGGCGGGTACAGCACCACGTGGCTGGCGCGGGCCGTGGGGAAGTCCGGGCGGGTGGTGACGCTCGAATTCGAGCCGCTGCACGCGGAAGTCGCGCGCGAGAACCTGGATCGGGCCGGGGTGGGGGATCGGGTGGAGATTCGGGTCGGCGCGGCGCTGGACTCGCTGCCCGAGCTCGAGGCCGAGCGGCCCGAGCCGTTCGATCTGGTGTTCATCGATGCCGACAAGGTCAACAACACCAACTATGTGCGGTGGGCGTTGCGGTTGACGCGGCCCGGATCGGTGATCGTCGTCGACAATGTGGTGCGCAACGGCGCGATCGCGGACGCGGATTCCGGGGACGCGGCGGTGCGGGCCGGCCGGGAGGTCATCGAATTCATCGCCGCCGAGCCGCGATTGGACGGGACCGTGGTGCAGACCGTCGGCGGCAAGGGGTGGGACGGATTCGCGTACGCGGTCGTGATCGGCGACGACGACTGACCGGTCATGGCCGCGGATCGGGGTTCGCGGCCAATTCCTCCCAATAGTCCACGTACGCCTGCTCGTGCATGATGCCCAGGCGCAGGATGCGGGCCCGCGAGGTGGCGCGGACGCTGTCGGTGGGGTCGATCTCGTCGTAGAGCGCCCGGTACATGTCCAGCCAATGCCGGTGTTCGGCAACCTGATTGCGGGCCAGCGCCACCACGTCGCCGGGTTCGCCCAGGTCGGCGAAGAACAGTTTCAGCTGGGCGGGGTCGCGGGTCTCGGGCTGGGGTGAGGTGGGATCGCCCAGCCAGCGGGTCAATTCGGCGCGCCCGGCGTCGGTGAGGTGGAAGATGCGCCGGCGGCGGCCGGACTCCTCGGTCTCCTCGCGGAGCAGGCCCTGATCGGCCAGGCGCGGGGGGACGCGGTAGAGCTGCGCGTGGGGGATGGGCCAGAACTTGTCGACGCTCTCCTCCAGACGCGCCTTGATGTCGTAGGGCGTCAGCGGTCCGTGGCGGGCGATGAGTCCCAGCACGATGTGGTCCTGCGGGCCTAACGCGGCCATTCCGAATCCCCTCTCTCGTTTGACACCGTATCGCTGAGACTATACCTTGGTGTCAGTCATACGGTATCAATGAGACTATCGGAGTGGATATGCGCGACTACGCCATCGACCTGTTCGACCGCTGGACCCAGATGTGGAACGGCGACCTCGCGTTGGCCGACGAGATCATGGCCCCCGCCTTCACCCTGCGCTACGCCCAGCCGGGCGCGGACGCCTACGACAGCGTGCGGGACCGCGCGGCCTTCGCCGCCGCCATCGACACCTTCCGGGCCGAGCGGCCGGGCCTGGAGTTCTCCACGCAGGGCATCCCGGTCGTCGAGATGGACGACACCCGAACCGGAATCATCGCCCGCCCCTACGGCGCCCGGATCACCGCACCGGACGGGACGATCGTGCGCGAACTCAGCGGCACCGACATCCTGCGCGCCGAGAACGGGCAGATCGTGGAGGTGTGGTCGGTGTCCGGCGGGGCCGAAGGGCGCAGCTTCTACGCTTGAGTCCATGTCGAAGCGCCGCGCGAACCGTCCCGCGCCCGAGGCCTGCCCGTGCGGGCTGCCCGCCGCCTATGCCGACTGCTGCGGGCGGCTGCACCGCGGCGAGCGGGCCGCCACCACCGCCGAACAACTGATGCGGTCCCGATTCAGTGCCTTCGCGGTTCAGGACGAGGCGTACCTGCTGCGCAGCTGGGACCCCGAAACCCGGCCCACCGAGGTCGATTTCGATCCGGGCATGCGCTGGGATCGGCTCGAGATCCTCGGCGCGACCGGTGGGGGACCGTTCCACACCGAGGGGACCGTGGAATTCCGGGCGCACTACCGGGCGCACGGGGCGGCGGGAGAACTGCACGAGAACAGTCGATTTCGCCGGGCCGAGGGCGAGTGGGTGTACCTCGACGGCGACATCGAGCACTGACCGAGCCGCTGACCCCTTGCCGCCCCTGCGTATTCGCACACCGCGTGACCGTGCACGATCGGCAATCGTGCACAGCGTGCCACCATGGCTGCGCTCGGGGCGGCGACCAGCGGAAAGTCCCGACGGGAACACCGGCCCCGAGCGCGCGGCTCAGTCGCGCGAGAACGCGGCGGCCGCAGCCATTTCCAGATCCATGTACGGCTTCCCGCTCACGTCCTCGATCACCTGGTGCATGGTTCCGCCGGTGAACGGGAACGGCGAGTGGTACCGGCCCGACACGGACTGGCCGGTGTCCCGGCCGACCCGGACGCCCTCCCCGACCCCGGAGAACACGGTCGGCTGGATCCGCATGTCATCGAGTGAACCCACCGGGTTCTCGTCGATGTAGAGGACGGCCTCACCCGTGGGCGTGTAGTGGTCGGGCCGGGTGCCGTGCCGTTCGTAGCGCACCCCGAGGATGTGATCGCCGAGCGGCACCCGGCAATCGGAGACGATGGCCTGCTCCTCCTCGCCGAGGAAGTTGTAGACGTAACAGAGGTGACCGTCCTGGACGAACAGGGCGTGCCCGCCGAGCCGCCCGCCGTGGGCGAACAGCACGCCCTCCGCGTCCGGGCTGACGATCGTCGTCTCGGCCAGCAGCGCGAACGAACGGCCCAGAATCTCGAGCGCCGCGCCCGGTCCGACCTCCGCACTGTCCGGGTAGTAGACGGCACGGTCCAGGCCCCTGGCGTACGTCGGCCGATAGCGCACCAGCGCGGAGACGATGTCGAGGTCATTGAGCGGCATCCCGTTGTACTTCTCCGCCTCGGAGAACCACAGCGCCTTCAATTCCTCGAGCTTCTCGGGATGCTCCTCGGCCAGGTCGTGCATCTGGCTGCGGTCCTGATCGATATGGAACAGCTCCCAGCGGTCCTTATCGAAGTGTCCCCAACCGGACGGGCAGGCCGCGTGCACGGTGTCGGCGAACCAGCCGCGATGCCAGATGCCGCGCGTGCCCAGCATCGAATAGAACTGGGTGTGCTTGCCGACATCGGCCTCGGCGTCGTCGAACAGGGCCCGGAAGCTGACTCCTTCGAGGGGACGCTGCGGCACGTTCTTCACCGTGTCCGGCGGCGTGATGCCCAGCAGCTCGTAGACGGTGGGGGTGACGTCGCAGACATTGAGGTACTGGTGGCGGATCTCGCCGCGGGCCGGGATGCCCGCCGGCCAGGCCATCAGGCAGGGGTCGGCGATGCCGCCCTCGTGGGAGGCGTACCGCTTGTACAGCTTGTACGGGGTGTTGAAGGCCATCGCCCACCCGATGCTGTAGTGGTTGTAGGTGGTCGGCAGACCCAGCTCGTCGAGCTTGACCAGGCTGTCCTCGATCGTGTCGATGTAGCCGTTGAAGAACTTCATCTCGTTGACCGAACCGTTCGGGCCGCCCTCGCCGCTGGCGCCGTTGTCGGAGAAGGCCACGATGATGGTGTTGTCGAGCTGGCCGGTCTCCTCGAGGTAGTCCAGCACCCGGCCGATCTGGGCGTCGGTGTAGGACAGGAATCCGGCGAACACCTCCGCCTGGCGGGCGAAGAGCCGCTTCTCGTTCTCCGACAGCGAATCCCAGGCGCGCACCGTGTCCTGCGCCGGCCACGGCTTGCCGTCGGCGCTGGTGACATCGCTGTACGGGTTCATGGGCGACAGCTCGGTGTTCTCCGGAATCAGGCCCATGCGCTTCTGGTTGTCGAGGACGATCTCGCGGTACTTCTCGTAGCCCATGTCGAACGTGCCGCGGTATCGGTCGGCCCACTCCTGAGCGACATGGTGCGGGGCGTGCCCGCAGCCCGGGCACAGGTACATGAACCACGGCTTGTCCGGGGCGATCACCTTGGCGTCGCGAATGAACTCGATCGATTTGTCGGCCAGATCCTTCGACAGGTGATACCCGTCCTCCGGCGAATACGGCTGCTCGATCGGGTGATTGTCGTAGACGAGATTCGGATACCACTGGTCGGCTTCGCCGCCCAGGAAACCGTAGAACCGTTCGAATCCGCGCCCCAGCGGCCAGTGCCGCTTCGATGCCGCGAGGTTCTCCTCCTCCAACGGCGTCATATGCCATTTGCCGACGGCGTAGGTGTTCCACCCGCGTTCGCCGAGCACCTCCGAGCACAGGGCGGTGTCGGCGGGGATGCGTCCCGACAGGCTCGGGAATCCGTCGCTGAACTCCTCGATGGTCGCCATGCCGACCGACGACGCGTTTCGCCCGGTCAGCAGTGAGGCGCGGGTGGGTGAACACAGTGCGGTGGTGTGGAATTGCGTGAATTGCACGCCACTGTCGGCGATCCGTTTCATGTTCGGCATGTCGACCAGGCCGCCGTAGCAGTCCCAGGTGGCGATGCCGATGTCGTCCCACACCAGATACAGCACATTGGGCGCGCCGGGCGGGGCGGTCGGTTCCGCGTACGGTCCCCAATCGGCGACCGAATCACGAATATCGAGGGCGATATGTCCTTCGAACTTCCTGGCCATCATTCACCTCGGGAAAGGAGAATCGTTGGGAGTGATACCCAGCTCCGGCGTGACCGCTGGGAGTTCATCGACGCGTCGGTGATCACGCGGTTCCGGGACTTGCGTCCGGAAACCGTGCGGATCACCCACCTTTCGCACCCCCCAAAGAGTACCGACCGGAATGTACTTGCGGTGGTGGTTGAACGAGCCCGATACCGAACGGTTTTCGGGGTGGGTCAGAGCGCGGCGCGGGCCGCGAAGCCGTCGCAGAGCGCGGTGAGGCCGGTGTCGAGCAGATGCTCCGGATTCAATAGGGCGGTGTCGCGGGTGCCCTCGAGTCCGGCCAGGGCGGGCGGCACCGGCCAGTGTGGATCGCCGTCGAGCAGCGCGGTCAGGCCTGACCGGTCTTCCCCGTCGCTGTCGCGGCCGTGCAGCATCCGGGCGCTGACCTCTTGCAACGCCACGCCCGCGATGTAGCTCCACACCGACAGCGACATCCGGGTCGCCTCACGGGCGCCCACGCCGAGTTCGGCGAACCCCTCGACCAGCCAGCTCAGCACGATCAGGCTGTGCTCGCCGAAGTTGTAGCGCGGCACCGCGAAGGTGAACAGCACCCACGGATGCTCCTGGTAGAGCCGCCAATCCACCTCGGCGGCGATGCGCACGCGGTCGCGCCAGGTCCAGTCCTGCCCCTCGGCCGGGGGATAGGGATTGCGGCGCGAGACCTCGTCGGTCATGGCGGCGAGCAGGGTGTCCTTGTTGGGGACGTGCCGGTAGAGCGACATGGCCCCGGCGTTCATCCGCTCGGCGATGCGGCGCATGGACAGCGCGTCGAGTCCGGACTCGTCGGCGAGGGCGATGGCGGTGTCGACGATGGCGGCCCGGGTGAGCTTGGCCTCGGTCATCGGACGAATTGTTCCCTTCCGGCGCGGGGTGTGCGTACACTGTACCCGCGCTCGAGCGTACGTTGTACGCCCGGGCGCGTTCCATGGACAGGGCCCGGTGGGCCCCGAGCAGCCCGAAGGATAGGTCATGACGAGTACCCTCGCGCGCCCCGGCGCGAAGACGCCGCGCCGTGCCTGGGCGGGCCTGGCCGTCCTGCTGCTCCCGGTCCTGCTGGTGTCGATGGACATGTCGGTGCTCTACCTGGCCATGCCCACCCTGACCCAGAGCCTGGATCCGTCGGCGACCCAACAGCTCTGGATCCTCGACATCTACGGCTTCATGATCGCCGGCCTGCTCATCACCATGGGCAACCTCGGCGATCGCATCGGGCGACGCAATATCCTGCTGGCCGGGGCCACCGTCTTCGGAATCGCCTCGGCGCTGGCCGCTTTCGCCCCCAGCGCGGGCGTGCTCATCGCGGCGCGGGCGCTCATGGGATTGGGCGGCGCGACACTGCTGCCCTCCTCGCTGGCGCTGATCTCCACCCTGTTCCCCGAGGACCGCTCCCGCGCCACCGCGATCGGCGTGTGGACGGCGTTCTTCGCGGGCGGCTCCGCGGTCGGGCCGATCATCGGCGGCGTGCTGCTGCACCACTTCTGGTGGGGCTCGGTCTTCCTCATCAACGCTCCGGTCCTGCTGGTGCTGCTGGTCTTCGGGCCGCTGCTGCTCCCCGAACACCGCGCCAGCGCGCGCGGCCCCCTCGACTGGGTGAGCGTGCTGCTGTCGATCGGCGGCATCCTGCCGATCGTGTACGCCATCAAGCGCTTGGCGGCCGAGGGCTTCGACCTGCCCGCGGTGGGCATCGGCATCGTCGGCGCACTGCTGCTGACCGCGTTCGTCCGTCGTCAGCGCCACCTGGAGGAACCGCTCCTGGATCTGAGCCTGTTCCGTCGCGGACTGTTCTCGGTGGCCATCGGCTCCAGCACGGTCGGCATGCTCGCCCTGGCCGGGATGAGCTACCTGACCAGCGTGTATCTGCAGTCGGTGACCGGCCGCGACCCGCTGGCCGCGGCGCTGCTCGGGATTCCGGGCGCGGTCGTGGTGTTCGTGTTCTCCATGAGCGGCGCGCGGATCGGGCGCGTGTTCGGCACCAAGACCACCTTCGTGCTCGCCTTGGGCCTGGCCGCGCTGGGCAACCTGATGCTGCTCGGGGTCGGCGTGAACGGCGGAATCGGCTGGTACGTGGCCGGATCCGTGGTCGCGGGCGCGGGCTTCGGCATCGCCTTCACCCTGGTGTCGGAGGTGGCGGTGTCCTCGGTGCCGCCGGAGCGGGCCGGTTCCGCGGTCGGAATCTCTGAGACCAGCTTCGAGCTGGGCAATGGCCTGGGCCTGGCGCTCCTGGGTTCGCTGGCCGCGCTGGTGTTCCGGTCCGGCGGGAACTTCGGGTCCACGCTGGGGGAGACCGTCGCCGAGGCGGGGGACGATACCGCCCTGATCGATTCGGCGCGCGAGTCGTTCGTGACCGGCATGCACGTCGCCACCACCGCCGGCGCGGTCCTGCTGGCCGCGATGGCGGCGATCGCGTTCTTCGCCAGGACCGGGACACCCGCGAAAGAGGCTGCGGTGAAAGCCGCTTCGCACTAGCCGAACAGACCGGTCCACACCTCGGTGATCCGGGCGCGCCAGGGCATGATCACCCGCTGATACAGCCGGCGCACCGGGTCGGCGAGGGCTCGCCACGCCCGGGCGACGGCCGCGAACAGTGGACGCAGCACCGTGCGATGCAGCCATCGGCACGGCGCGACCACCGTGACCGCGACGACGGCGGTGGCCACCCGCCAGCCGAACACGATCACCGCGATGACCGCGTAGACGAGAGGGCGCAGCACCCAGCGCCACAGCTGCTTCGCGGGCCACACGATCAGCCATTCGACCAGCGGCTCGATGACGGCGGTCACCAGCCAGCGGCCGCCGGGGCGCACCACATACCGCCACAGTGCTGAGAGTGGTATGGCGACAAGCCATTTCCAGGTCGTGGTCACAGCCCGCACGATGCCCTCCACCAGGGGGTTCACGATCGTGCGGAACAGCCACGGGATGCCGGGCTTCAGCACTCTTCGCCACAGCCATTCCTCGATAGCGCGCTGGATCGGGCGCAGGAAGTACGCGAGCAGGAACGCCCCGATCGGCGTGAGCACCATGCCGAACAACAGTTGCTGGATCAGCAGATGCCACAGGTAGTTGCGCACGAAATCGCGCAGCGGCCGGAACACCCAGTCCCGGAACAGGATCGCGAGCGGCTTCGCGAGATGGTCGGCGAACAGCCGGAACGCCGCCGCGATCAGCCGCGGCACGCGGGTGATCCCCTCCCACAGCAGCCGCGGCGGCACGAACACCACCAGCACCACCGCGCGGGCGCACCAGCCCCAGAATGTCACCTGTTCCGGCGTCGGCCGCTCCGGTGTTCGAGTGGTCGTCATCGGTTTCCTTCCCCCGGGATATCGTCCTCATCCTGGTGCAGGAATCCGCATTGCGGCCAGGGTATTTCCACTCATTCGCGATCACATGCCGGTCCGGCGGTTAGGCTCGGAAACGTGGCTGAGCACGACGCCCCGAACCAGCCGGCCGGGCCGAACGGCCGACCGCTGGCCGAACGCGTGGCGACCAGAATCTTCTACCCGACCTCCCGGCCGCGCGCGAAAGCCCTGCGCGAGGCGGTGTCGGGCACCGTGATCCTGGTGACCGGGGCCTCACACGGCATCGGCAAGGCGGCGGCCCGGAAGCTGGCCGCCGCGGGTGCGACGGTCCTGCTGGTCGCGCGGTCGCGCGAGGACCTCGAGGACGTGGCCGCCGAGATCACCGCCGCGGGTGGGATCGCGCACGTCTACCAGTCCGACATCACCGAATTCGACGCCGTCGAAGAGCTGGGCCGCCGGGTGCTGGCCGAACACGGCCGGGTGGATGTGGTGATCAACAACGCGGGCCGCTCGATCCGCCGCCCGATCGACCAATCCTATGACCGCTTCCACGATTTCACCCGCACCATGGACGTCAACTATCTGGGCCCGGTGCGGCTGCTGCTGACCCTGCTGCCCGGTATGCGCGAACGCGGCCGCGGGCACATCGTGAACATCTCCACCTGGGGTCTGCGCATGCCGCCCGCGCCGCGCTGGGCGGCCTATGGCGCCTCGAAGGGCGCGTTCGACATCTGGCTGCGGACGGTGGCCACCGAGATCGCCGCCGACGGCGTCACCACCACCTCGGTGTACATGCCGCTGGTGCACACCCGCATGAGCGCGCCCACCGACTTCTCGGGAGTGCCCGGGCTGACCGCCGACGAGGCGGCCGACCTGGTCTGTCACGCCGTGGTCGCGCGGCCCCTCGAGATCTCGCCGTGGTGGACCGGCCCGGTGCAGGCCTGGACGGATCTGCGACGCGGGGCCGCGCAACGGTTCATGGAACGCGGCCTCGGGCGGCGGTCAGGGCGCTAGTACCACTTTGCCGGTGGTCGCGCGAGTCTCCAGGGCGTGGTGCGCGGCCGCCGCCTCGGCGAGCGGGAAGGACCGCACGGCCGGACGCAGCCGGCCCGCCGCGGCCTCGGCCAGCGCGCGAGTCTCCAAGGCGCGCAAGCCGCCTCCGCGCTGCAGCATCGGCGGACCGAGCGTCACCTGCGAGGTGATGCCGCGCGCGGCCAAGGCCTGCTCGTCGAGTTTCACTTCCCCGCCGGACCAGCCGAACACCAGGCGCACGCCGCCGTCGGCGAGCAGATCGACCGCGGTGCGCGCGATCTCGCCGCCGATCCCGTCGAACAGCAGGGTCGCGGGCCGCTCCCCGTATTTGGCGCGCACGGCCTCGGGCCAGGACGGATCGAGATAGTCCAGCGCGAGATCCGCGCCGTTCTCGTACACCTGATCGGTCTTCACCGGCCCGCCCGCGAGCCCGATGACGGTCGCGCCCGCCGCCACCAGATACTGCACCAGCAGGGTGCCGATGCCGCCCGCCGCGGCCGGAACCAGGGCCACGGTCTCCGGGCCCACCTCCGCGAAACTCAGAATGCCCAGTGTGGTCCGGCCGGTGCCGATCATGGCTACCGCCGATGCCGCGTCGAGGCCGTCCGGAATCGGGTGCAGCCGTTCGGCTTCGGTGACCACGAGCTCGGCGTAACCTCCCGGCGCCTGCCCGATGTGGGCGACAACCGCGCGCCCGAGCCAGCTTTCGTCGATGCCGGGCCCGACCCGGTCCACGGTCCCGGCGATCTCGCGGCCCGGAATCGTCGGCAGCTCGGGCAAGGGCAGCGGGCCGCCCGCCACGCCCTGCCGCATCGAGGTGTCCAGCAAGTGCACCCCCGCCGCGCGGACCGCGATCCGGACCTGCCCGGCCCCGGGTTCGGGGTCCGCGACGGTCTCGTACCGCAGGTTCTCGGCGGGCCCGAACTCGTGAAGACGGATGGCGTGCACGGCGACTCCTCTACCTCGTTGACGTTCTGCCCGCCCAGTCTGCGACCTCAACTATTGTTCAGGTCAAGTCACGCATTTTGAAACAAACACCGTTCACACCTGTGGAACGTGGGTTAGTCTCGCTGCGATCACATCCGGTGAGGATGCTGTGTGAGAAAGGGAAATTCATGAAAAACGTTGCACTGAAAGCCTTTGCCGTCGCCGCCATCGCCTCCGGCATCGGCGCCGCCCCGGCCATGGCCGCCCCGGTCGAGTTGGTGCCCGTCACCGACACCGGCGCCGCCCCGGTCGCCGGGCTGGTGCCGATGACCGGCTCGGCCGGGCTGTCCAACTCCATCACCTGTGCGCTGCAGAGCATCTCGGCGGCCATGCCCTGCCTGCTCACCTAGTCGACACCGCCGCTCCGGGTGCCGCTTAGGATCGACCCATGCGACACCCGGACGTGCGCCGATGAGCCTGGCCACCCTGCTGACCCTCGCCGACTCCCGGCTGCCGATCGGCGGGCACGTGCACTCCGGCGGCGTCGAGGAGGCCATCGCCTCCGGGCTGCTGCGCGACGTGCCCAGCGTGGAACTGTTCCTGCGCCGCCGCATCCGCACCTCGGGGCTGGTGGCGGCCTCGCTGGCCGCGGCCGTCTGCGCGGGCACCCTCGACCCGCGGCGCGCCGAACTCGAGGCCGACGCGCGCACCCCGTCCCCGGCCGCCCGCACCGCCTCTCGCGCCCAGGGCCGTGGCCTGCTGCGGCTGGCCAAACAGGTCTGGCCGCACGCCGAGTGGCGCGCGCTCGGCACCCGTCCCCATCTGTCCACCGTGTTCGGCGTGGTGGGCACGGTGTGCGAGGCCACCCCGGCGGACATCGCGGCCGTCACCGTCTACACCACCATGACCGGGGCGGCCACCGCCGCACAGCGCCTGCTCGCCCTCGATCCGGCCGCCGTCGCCGCCTGCACCATCCGCCTCGCCCCGGTGTGCGACGCCACCGCCCGCGCCGCCACCGAATCGCTGGCCGCGCTGTCCGACCCGCTGCAGGACGTGCTCGCCGAACGACACCCCCGCCGGGACATGCCGCTGTTCGCGTCGTAGCCGGTCACAGGCCAGGTAACACCCGGTTTACGTGACTGGGTCAGGATGGGGGTGAAAGGAGCGCACATGCCACCTCACCTCATCGACGGGGAACCGCACGATCACAGTCACGACCGGCCCAAGCGGGAGCGCACGCCCGGGGAACCGGTGCGGATCGGGATCGGCGGTCCGGTCGGATCGGGCAAGACCGCGCTGACCGCGGCCCTGTGCCGGCAGCTGCGCGACGAGCTGTCGCTGGCCGTCCTGACCAACGACATCTACACCACCGAGGACGCCGACTTCCTGCGGCGCAACGCGGTGCTGCCGGACGAGCGCATCACCGCCGTGCAGACCGGCGGCTGCCCGCACACCGCCATCCGGGACGACATCACCGCCAACCTCGACGCCATCGACGACCTGATCGAGGCCAACCCGCCGCTGGATCTGATCCTGGTGGAATCCGGCGGCGACAACCTGACCGCCACCTTCTCCTCCGGCCTGATCGATGCCCAGATCTTCGTGGTGGACGTGGCCGGCGGCGACAAGGTGCCGCGCAAGGGCGGCCCGGGTGTGACCTGGTCGGATCTATTGGTCATCAACAAGACCGATCTGGCCCCGATGGTCGGCGCGGATCTGTCGGTCATGGAACGTGATTCGACGACCGTGCGCGAGGGCCGCCCGTTCGTGTTCACCTCCCTCACCGAGGACCCGGCCGCGACGCCGGTGCTGGCGTGGGTGCGCGAGCAGCTGCGGCTGGCCGCCGAACAGGATGCGGGCGGTGCCCATTCGCTCACCGCGGGCGGTGCCCATTCGCACTGAGCTCCGCATCACCGCGTCCGCCGGGACGCTGCCGCGCATCCACGCGGTCGGCGGCCTGGCGGCGCGGCACACGGGCCCGGACACGGTGCACCTGATCGGCACCGCCGCCACACCGCTGGGCGGCGACGTCCTGGACATCACGATCACGGTGGGCGCGGGCGCGCGGCTGCGGGTGCGGTCGGTGGCCGCGACCATCGCGCTGCCGGGCCGCGAGACCCGGAAGTCGGTGGCGCACTGGCGTTTCGAGGTGGCCGCGGGCGGAGACCTGGACTTCGATCCGGAACCGACCGTGGTCGCGGGCGGCGCGGAACACGACACGTTCACCACGGTGCGCCTGGAAGACGGTGCGCGGCTGCGACTTCGGGAACGGGTGCAGATCGGCCGCGCGGGGGAGGACCACGGTCACTGGACCGGGGAATTGATCGCGGATGTCGGTGCGATTCCGCTGCTGCGGCACCGACTGGAACTGGGTTCCGAGGCGATAACCGATGACGCGCTGTCGGGGCCGCGGGCACTGGAGAGCGTGCTCACCTATCCCGACGATCGCCCGGCCGATACGGCGGGCCTGGATCAGGCGCTGCTGCCACTGGCCGCCGGTGGCACGCTGTTCACGCGGACCGGTCGGCTGCTGACGGCCTGACCGGCGTATCGGAAACGGCTGTCGCGCACGAACTTCGATCCGCCGCGGAGCCTTCGGGTCACGGCGGGCCGCGTTCACGGCGGGAACCGACATCACCGCTGGTTTCCGCCGCGTGCGCACATCTACCTGGTCAAAGCGGCCTCGTCGGGGAGGGATCAGGCCCCGACGACGCGGGGCGGTGCGTTGAATCCGTTGAACGCGCCGACGGCGGCGCCGAGCTGGAGGGAGCTCTTGGTGTCATTCGGAATGTGCAGGCCCTCATAGGGATTCACATTCGGGGAGGCCGCGGCCGGCCACTGGGCCCTGGGCGCGTCGTCACGCTGCGCCACCGGAGCGACCTCGGACGGGGCGGCGTTGGCGGCACCGGATCCGACGATCGCCATGACTAGCGGGACCGCACCCGCCGCCACCACGTTGCCGACCTTGTTCCGGTGCGGGTTGAGCGCTCGGTGCTTACCTGCGGCCATACATGACCTTTCTGGACAGGGGGAACATCAGGACGACCGACATTCGAACCCGCCGACCACCTGGATTGGTGAGGAAAGGGACGGCCGAAAATCCTTGCGATAACCGAAAATTAGCGGATTGAGCGGGTTTCGACGAGGCAAGAGGCCGGAATCCCTGGTAACGGATTCCGGCCTCGCTAGCTCGGCGATCACTCCTGAACGGACGCCTCTTCGGCGCCCGGCGCGTCCACCGTGGTGGTGTCGTCGTCACCGGTCGCCCGGTCCATAACGGCGCCCGGGGTGGCCGGAGCCAGGTAGCCGTTGACCGCGCCGACGGCGCCGCCGATCACGGCCCCGACAGTCGCCGTCGGCATCGCGATCAGGCTCGCGCCCGCGGCCGGGCCGAAGACCCAGCCCGCCGGTGCGAACGGCGTGGCCGCCACCGCGCCGATGACACTGCCCGAACGCCGGTGGTGGCGGACCCGCACGGGGAGGACGACCTCGGCGGCGGGCTCGATCAGCTCATCCGGGGCGACCTCGGCTGCGGTGGCGGCCAGATAGGTGTGCGCGCCGTGGCCATGGCCTGCGGCAACGGCACGGCCAGCTTGCCGAACGGGGTGTCGATGACCACGCCCGGCTGGGTGTCGGTGCCGTCCGGCAGCATGGCGCCGGGCTGGTTGTCGACCACCGCCGGGTGGGTATCGTCGGGCGAAACCGGTTCCGCCGCACTGGTTCCGGCGGCGGCGAGGGCGGCGACCAGCGGCAGCGCGCCCGCGACCGCCAGTGTGCCCAGGCGCCGTCGCGGCGGCGAAACAGTATCGACCGGTTGGCGTTTGCCCATGAATGACCTTTCTTCCGAATATCGACAGACGTCGAACATTCGGATCCGGCTGGTGCCCGGATTGGTCTGGACACGCCGCCCAATCAGCCCCTCATTCGTAAGGACGGCCGGGCCGGGCTGTCAGCCCGCGCGCTGTTCGGTGGATTTCGCCGATTCGGAATTCGCGACGGATTTGCCGTTGCCGGAAGCGTTTTCGGCCGCGCCGATCTGTTTGGCCAATTCCAGTGCCTCGGCGGGATCGTCGAGCGCCTCGAGCGCGAGCCGCGCGAACACCCACTGCTCGGTGGCCGCCATCTGACCGCGGTGGCGGCCCAGGAACGACACGAACCACTCCAGCACCGTGACGAACCGGCTGCGGAAGCCGACCAGGTACCACAGGTGCAGACCCAGCCAGGCCAGCCACGCGAAGAAGCCGCTGAACTCCAGCTTGCCCACCTGGCAGACCGCGCTGAACCGCGACACCGTGGCCATCGAGCCCTTGTCGAAGTACTTGAAGGGCTTGCGGTCCTCGACCTTCTGCTTGCCCTCGGTCTCGGCCTTGATGGCCTTGGCGGCGTAGGTGCCGCCCTGGATCGCGCCCTGGGCCTGCCCGGGCACGCCCGGCACCGACATCAGGTCGCCGACCACGAACACGTTCGGGTAGCCCTTGATGGTGAGGTCCGGTTCGACGATGACGCGCCCGGCCCGGTCCACCTCGGTGCCCTTGGACTTGTCGGCGAGGATCTTGCCCAGGCCGCTGGCCTGCACGCCCGCCGACCACACCTTGCAGGCGGATTCGATGCGGCGCTCGGAGCCGTCCTTGTCCTTGACGGTGACCCCGCGCGCGTCGACGTTGGTGACGATGGCGTTGAGCTGGATCTCCACGCCCATCTTCTCGAGCCGCTTGTGCGCCTTGGCGCCCAGCTTGGGGCCCATCGGGGCGAGCACCGCGCCCGCGCCCTCGACCAGGATGACGCGTGCGTCGCGGGTGTCGATATTGCGGAAGGTGCCGTCCAGGGTGCGGTCGGCGAGTTCGGCGATCTGCCCGGCCAGCTCGACGCCGGTGGGGCCGGCGCCGACCACCACGAAGGTCATGAACCGGTCGCGGGTCTCCTGGTCGGTGGCCAGTTCGGCCTCCTCGAAGGAGCCCAGAATGCGCGCGCGCAGTTCGAGGGCGTCGTCGATGGTCTTCATGCCCGGGGCGTAGGTGGCGAAGTGGTCGTTGCCGAAGTACGACTGCTGCGCGCCCGCGGCCACGATGAGGCTGTCGAAGGGGGTGACGTAGTCCCGGTTGAGCAGGCGCGAGGTGACGGTGCCGCCCTCGAGGTCGATATCGGTGACCTCGCCCATGATCACCTGCGTGTTCTGCTGCTTGCGCAGCACGATGCGGGTGGCCGGGGCGATCTCGCCGACGGACAGGATGCCGGTCGCGACCTGGTACAGCAGCGGCTGGAACAGGTGCGTGGACGTCTTGGAGATGAGTGTGATGTCGACGTCGGCCTTGCGCAGGTGCTTGCAGGCGAACAGTCCACCGAACCCGGACCCGATCACCACCACCCGATGGCGCTGTGCGACGGAATTCTCGGCGTTCATCTAGTTCCTGCTCCTCGCCAGACGGTGAAACTACGACAACTCACGCACAACGGTAATGCAGTGTGAGTAGCGCAGCCCAATCAGGACCGACCGAAAACAGACCTTCCAGACAGCTCACTCGAAAATACAATATGGACGGTCGTTCAGTGCGGATTGGCGTGAGGCCCGTGGCGGGCGGCCGCGAAGGCCGCCCGCGCTCGTGATCGGGTGAGGTGGCTCAGCGCCCCTGGAAGAGCAATTGCGCCACGCGCGTGGTGGTTTCGGAGCCTTCGAGGTAGCCGCCCTGGTTGCCCTGCTCGGTCATGATCGCCAGGGTGTAGCGCTCACCGGGACCGGCGAAGCCGACCGAGTTGACCACCCAGCCGCCCTGCTCGTCGGACCAGCCGTTCTTCAGACCCGGGTTCATGGCCGCGCCCGCGCCCCACACGCCCCAGTGCTGGTTGGTGTCGACCCGGCGCATGCGGTCGAGCAGGTATGCGCGGTCGTCGGGGTGCATGCGGGTGAGGATGTTGTCCATCAGCCGATCCAGGTCGGCGGGCGAGCACTGCTGGAAGCCCCAGTCCGGAAACAGCTTGATCTGCTCGATCGAGGTGGTCGGCGGCAGCGGGACCAGCCCGACCATGCCGTTGGCCCGGAAGGCGTTGTTGAACGCCATGCGGTCGAAGCCGGCGAACTTGTTCCACAGGATGTCGGCGGCATTGTCGTTGGAGGTTGCCAGCATCGACTCCATGAGCGCGCGGTCGTCGGGACCGAGCGTGATGGCGCCGACCCGGGCGCGATTCAGCAGATCCTCCGCGATCGCCAGCTTGATGGTGGACGCGGTCCAGAAGTTGGTGTCCGCGTTGCCATTCCGGTAAATGCCGCCGGTGACACGGTCGCGCATCACATAACCGGTGACGCCGGGGCGGGTGGCGAGATAGTCGTCGACCGCGGCGATGCGTCTGCTCATATCCGCGTCGAATCCCGCGATCGGGCCCTGTGTGTGCGCGGGGACCGCGCCGGCGACGGGAATGAGGACGGGCGCGGCCGGAATCAGGGCAGCGGCCGCGAGGACACAAGCGGAGGAGGCCACGCGCCGGGCCTTGGGGGAACGCACGAGGGATCACAATAGAGGGGACAATGCCCGATTCGCACGTCTTGCAGGTGATCGGGTTGTCTGTTATCGAATCGACACTGTCACACGGATTTTCGTGTACGGCTCGCGAGTTTCGTCCGGATCAGCGGAAAGCCGCCCGTAGCTCTTCGATTCCGCGGCCATTGAGCCGGTAGCAGTGCTCGAAGGCCTCGGTGTGGCGGTCCCGCGGCCAGGACTGCAGCACCACGCCGCGTCCGTAATGTCGGGAGTTGACCAGCTCCCAGCGCTCTCCCACCCGTCGCACCGTGAACCCGGTTCTGGGCACCAGGGGAATCACCGACGCAGACATGTACGCGGACCAGCCTTTCAGCGAGAATTGAGAACCACCCCGAAAGGCACTGTCGCATACCACACTCGAATTTCGCAGTGACGCGCCCTAGCAAATATCCGGCATGTGGCAGGTGTCACCCGGCGAGCCGCGCAGCTCGGTGTTTGCATGTCGTTCGCCGACTGTATAAACACAGGTCGTGCACATTCACCGGGCGGAACGAGCGGACACGCTCGCCGACGCGCTCGCCGGGCTGCTGATCGAACCGCTCGGCGATCCGTTCACCCCGGAAGTCGTCGCGGTTCCCGCCAAGGGGATCGAGCGCTGGCTCACGCAGCGGCTGGCCACGGTACTCGGCGCGGGTGGTGACCCCGACCCCGGTGCGGCTGGTGGGCTCGGTACCGACGGGATCTCGGCCAATATCGACTTCGCGGATCCGGCGGCGCTGGTGTCGGCGGTCCTCGCCGAGGCGACGGGAGTGGATCCGGAGCAGGATCCGTGGTCGCCGGAGCGACTGGTCTGGACCTTGTTGCCGGTCCTCGACGACGTGCTGTCCGAACCCTGGAGCGCGGTGCTCGCGCGCCACCTCGGCCACGGCGACGCGGGCGGGTACCGGGTGGGACGCCGGTACGCGACGGCGGCGCGGATCGCGGCGCTGTTCGACAGCTACGGCACCCAGCGCCCGGCCATGATCACCGAGTGGGCCGCGGGCGGCGACACCGACGGCGCGGGGCACGCGCTCCCGGCGGATCTGGTGTGGCAGGCGATGCTGTGGCGGCGGGTGCGCGGCGTGGTCGGGGTGCCCAGTCCCGCCGAGCGGCTGGCGGCGGCGTGCGCCCGGCTGCGGGCCGAGCCGTCGATCGTCTCGGTGCCGGAACGGATTTCGCTGTTCGGAGTGACACGGCTGACCACCGATCAGCTGGAGGTGCTGTCGGCGCTGTCGACCGGTCGGCAGGTGCACCTGTGGTTGGTGCACCCCAGCCCGGCGCTGTGGACCAAGCTCGCCGACGCCGAGGTGATCCCGAATTCCGATGTGCGCGTCCGGCATCCGCTGCTCGCGGCGCTGGGCCGGGATGTGCGGGAGCTGCAGGAGCGGCTGGCGGGCTACGACCACATCGACACCTATCACCCGGGACCGGACGAGATCGGGCCGCGCACGCTGCTGTCGGAGCTGCAGGCCGCGGTGCGTCAGGACCGCTGGTCGCTCATGCCCGACCCGGGCCTGGTGGATGGGACGGTCACCGTGCACTCCTGCCACGGGCCGTCGCGGCAGGTGGAGGTGTTGCGTGACGCGCTGCTGAGCGTGTTCGCCGCCGATCCGACGCTGGAACCGCGCGACGTCATCGTGCTGTGCCCCGACGTGGAGAGCTACGCGCCGCTGGTGCGGGCGGCGTTCGGGCAGTGGTCCCTCGACGGGGCCGAGCCGGGGCATCCCGCGCACGGGCTGCGGGTGCGGCTGGCCGATCGCGCCCAGCGCGCGGTCAATCCGGTGCTGGATGTGGTGGGCACGCTGCTGGAGCTGGCCGACGGCCGCGTCACCGTGACCGAGGCGCTGGATCTGTGTGCGACCGAACCGGTTCGGGTGCGCTGCGGATTCGACGACGACGATATCGAGCGGCTGCGGGAATGGGCGGCCGAGACCGGGGCGCGCTGGGGGATCGGGCAGCGGCAGCGGCAGGCGTTCGGGCTGGGCGACTTCCCGCAGAACACGCTCAATGCGGCGGTCGACCGGATCCTGCTCGGGGTCGCGGCGGGCGAATCCAGTGAGGACTGGCTGGATCTGGTGCTGCCGCTGGACGACGTGGACAGCAATGACATCGACCTGGGCGGCCGGTTCGCCGAATTCGTGGACCGGCTCGCGGTGTGCCTGCGCGACCTGCGCGGCTCCACCCTGGACGAGCCCGCGGGCAGCGCGCGGCCCGCGTCGGAATGGGCCGCGGTGCTGGGGCGCGCCCTGGATCTGCTGACCGAGGTGCCGTCGGGTCAGGGCTGGATGGCGGTGCAGGCGCGTCGCGAACTGGCGACGGCGCTGGAACCGGCCGGTTCGGTTCCCTTGCGGCTCAGTGATATCGGCGCGCTGCTCACGGCGCGGCTGGCCGGTCGGCCCTCGCGCGCCAACTTCCGCACCGGGGAGCTCACGGTGTGCACCATGGTGCCGATGCGGTCGGTGCCGCACCGGGTGGTGGTGCTGCTGGGTCTCGACGACGAGGTGTTCCCGCGCGCGGGCGGCGTGGACGGGGACGATGTGCTGGCACGGCACCGATGCCCGGGAGATCGGGATCCGCGCAGCGAGGACCGGCAGCTGCTGCTGGACGCCATCATGGCGGCGGGGGAGCGACTGGTGTTGCTGCACACCGGATCCGATCCGGTCTCCGGCGCGCACCGACCGCCCGCGATCCCGCTGGCCGAGCTGCTCGACACCGTGCGCGCGCACATCGGCGCGGGGGCGATGGATCAGGTGGTGACGCGGCATCCGTTGCAGCCCTTCGATCGCCGCAACTTCCGGCCGGAGAATCCGTTCAGTTTCGACACCGTCGCGCTGGCGGGTGCGGTGGCGGCGGGTCGTGCACCGGAGCCGCGGCCACTGTTCCTGCCGACCACGCTGCCGGGCCGCGAGCCCGGAGATGTGGAGCTGGCCGATCTGGTGTCCTTCGCCGAGCATCCGGTGCGGGCATTCCTGTGGCAGCGCTTGGGAATTCGCGTGCCCGAGGACGAGGAGGAGATCGCCGACCGGCTCCCCATCGAACTCGACGGGCTGACCAAGTGGAATATGGGCGAGCGCATGCTGTCGGCGCGGCTCACCGGCGTGGATCCCACGGTGTTGCGGGCCGCGGAGTGGCGGCGTGGGACGCTGCCGCCGTTCGGGATGGGCGCGGCCGTGCTCGACGAGGTCGAGGGGACCGTCGACCAGCTGGTGCGGGTGGCGCGTCCGTTGCACGAGATCCCGTCGCGCACCATCGATATCGCGGTGGATCTGGGTGACGGGCGTCGTCTGACCGGCACCGTGCCCGACGTCCACGACGACGCGCTGCTGCGCACGACGTTCTCGCGGTTGGCCCCGAAGCATCGGATGGCGGCCTGGATTCGCCTGCTGGCGCTGGCCGCCACCGGCGCCCATCAGTCGTGGCGCGCCATCACCATCGGGCGCGGGAAGCACCATCGTCCGGCCTGGCAGTCGACGCTCACCGCGCCGCCCGCCCCCCTGGCGCGGGGTCTGTTGCGGGAACTGGCGTTGTTGCGCGACGAGGGCCTCACCGAACCTCTGCCGATCGCGCCGTCGGCGTCGGCCACCTATGCCGAGCGCCGTCTCGCGGGCGCGTCGCCCGAGGACGCGCTGCATGCGGCGAGCCAGGACTTCGACGATCGCTTCGGTGAACACACCGACCGCTACTTCCGGCACATTCTGGGCCGGTCGCCGCGGTTCGATCAGCTGACCGAGGCCGCCGCGCCCGCGCTGCCGGGAGTCGAATCCGAACCGACCCGTTTCGGTGAGCTGGCGCGTCGTCTCTGGAATCCCCTGCTGACCAACGAGAATCAGGGTCAGCCATGACCACCCCGAGGAGGACTCTCCTGCCCGTGACCGTCCCCGGGAGCCCCGCATGACCGACGACCTGTTCTCGTTCACCGATCCGGATCTGGCCCCGCGCCCCGCGCGGCGAAGGCTGCTGCGGGCGGACCCGGCGGTGGGTGAACCACGGCGTCCGGAGGGCGCGCCGGCTGATTCCGGCACCCCGGATCTGTTCGACACGGCTGAACCGACACCGCTGGGTGGGCTGGACTCGGGCGCCGACGCGCGCGAAACGGTCGCCGAGGCGGCCGATTCCGGCGGGCCGCAGGGGCTGTGGGCCGCCGCTCCCGAGGCGACCGGTCGGCAGGAGTCGCAGCCGGACGATCCGTCCGGGGCGCGCCACGATTCGGATACCACCGGTGTGAGCGTCTCGCTGCGCTCGGGTGATGACTCCGCGGGACAAGGGTTGTGGGACGACGGTTCGGCGGCATCGCGATCAGCGGAGGGAACGGTGTCCGGGGACGGCGCGTCCGGAACCGCCGCCGCATCAGGGGCTTTCGCGGATTCGGCGAACCGGTTCGAGCTGACCGGGCCGCTGCCGACGGGGACGACCGTCCTCGAAGCGAGTGCGGGCACCGGAAAGACGTACGCCATCGTCGGATTGGCGGTTCGATTCGTCGCCGAGCTGGGCGTGGATGTCTCGGAGCTGCTGCTGGTGACGTTCAGCCGGGCGGCGACCCAGGAATTGCGGGAGCGCACCCGGGATCGATTCGTCGCGGTGGCGGCCGCGCTGGCCGAACCGGAGCGGGCGCTCGCGTCGAACGACGAGCTGATCCGGCATCTGGCACAGGGCAACCCGGGCGAGATCGCGACCAGGCGGGAGCGGCTGCTGACGGCGCTCTCGGACTTCGACGCGGGAACCATCGCCACGACCCACAGCTTCTGTCAGCGGATGCTCGACGAGCTGGGGCTGGCGGGGGAGCAGGACCCGGGGGTGCGGCTGGTCGAGAGCGTCGCCGATGTGGTGTCGACGGTCGCCGACGACCTGTATCTGAGCCGGTACGCGCGCGGCGGATCGGTGTTCGGTCCCGCCGACGCGCAGCGACTGGCCGCGGCCGCGGTCGGCGACCCGCACGCGCTGCTGATGCCGGAGGCCGAGGGCGACGACGATCCGGCGGCCGAGCGGGTGGCGTTCGCGTCGGCGGTGCGGATGGAAACCGCTCGCCGCAAACGGCTTTCGGGACTTCGGGACTTCGACGACCTGCTGGTCCTGCTGCACGAGGTGCTCGCCGACCCCGAGCACGGCCCGCGCGCCTGCCGGCGGATCCGGGACCGGTATCGGGTGGCGCTGGTCGACGAATTCCAGGACACCGACCCGCTGCAGTGGGACATCCTGCGCCGCGCCTTCCACGGGCACGCCACCCTGGTGCTGGTCGGCGACCCGAAGCAGGCGATCTACGCCTTCCGTGGCGCGGAGGTGCTCAGCTACCTGGACGCGGTGGCGCACGCCGACAGCAAGCGGGAACTGACCACCAACCGGCGCAGTGACGCGGGGCTGCTGGCCGCCCTCGAGCACGTGCACGGCGGTGCGGCCCTGGGGCACAAGGAGATCACCGTGCACCGGGTGGCGGCGACGCGCCCGTTCTCACGGCTGTCGGGTGCGCCCGAGCGGGTGACGCCGCTGCGGCTGCGGTGCCTGCCGCGCAGTGGGGCCGGACCGCTCAACAAGTCCGGGTATCCGGCGGTGGGCCGGCAGCGGGAGCGGGTGGCCATCGATGTGGCCGCCGATATCGTCGGGCTGCTCGGGTCCGGGGTGCGCATCGATGCCGGGACTCCCCGCGAAAGGGCCATCGGGCCCGGCGATATCGCGGTGCTGGTCCGCAATCGCGCGCAACTGGAGATGGTGCGGACCGAGCTGGAGGCGGCCGGGGTCGCCTCGGTGCTGGCCGGCGGCGCGAGCGTGTTCGGGACGCCCGCGGCCACCGAATGGCTGTGGGTGCTGCGGGCGGTGGAGCAGCCGCATCGCGGGGACCGCGTGCGGCTGGCGGCCGGGACGGCGCTGCTCGGGGTGAGCGCGGCCGAGATCGACGCCGGGGGACCCGATCTGGTGGGTCGGCTCAGTGCGGATCTGCGCGACGCGGCCCGGCTGTTCGCCCGCGCCGGGTTCGCGGCGGTCGCCGAGAAGCTCAGTGCCGAAACCCGATTGGCGCCGCGTCTGCTGGCTCTCGAAGGCGGGGAACGGCAGCTCACCGACCTGCGGCAGATCGCGCAGCTGCTCGACGACGCGGCCTTGCGTGAGGGTCTGGGACTGTCCGCGCTGACCAGGTGGCTGGCCGACCGCGTGCGCGATCCGGCCTCCGGGAGCGTCGCCGATCGGAGTCGTCGGCTGGATCGCGACGCCGCAGCCGTGCAGGTGGCGACCGTGCACGCCAGCAAGGGGCTCGAATTCCCGGTCGTGTACCTGCCTTTCGCGTGGGACGCCGCGAAGCTGCGCAATCCGCCGACGCTGCTGTTCCATGACGAGCAGGGTCGCCGCGTCCTCGATGTGGGCGGCTCCGAAGCTCCGGGCTACAACTCCCGGCGTCTGCGCGCCGAAACCGAGGAGCAGGCCGAGGAACTGCGGCTGCTCTACGTGGCGTTGACGCGGGCGGGCGCGCAGGTGGTGGCGTGGTGGGCGCCGGCCTACGATACCCAGACCGCGCCGCTGCACCGCATGCTGCTGGGGCGCGAACCGGGCAGCCCCGCCGTCGCGGACAAGGTGCCGGTGCCCGCGGATTCGGTAGTGCTGGAACGGATCCGGGAGTGGGCGTCGACCGCGGAACCCGGGGTCATCGCCGTCGAGCCGGTGCGGGAGATCGCCCGTGCCCGGCTGCCGCACGACGACACGACCACGGCCTCCGAGCCATTGGCCGCGGCCCGCTTCGACCGGGTGCTGGATCAGGCGTGGCGGCGGACGTCCTATTCGGCGTTGACCGCGGGCGCGCACGACGCTCTGCCCGCCGCCGATCTGCCCGAGGGCGGCGGTGTCTCCGACGAACCGGCTGATCCGGCTGTGCTCGCCGACGATCTGAGCGCGTTCGCGGGAGCCGCGCCCTCGCTGATGAATTCGCTGCCCTACGGCGCGGAGTTCGGCACCCTGGTGCACGAGGTGCTGGAGTACGTCGACACCGACGCCGCCGACCTGGCCGCCGAGATCCGGGCCCGCTGCCTGCACGCGGTGAACGAGCAGATGTTCGACGCGGACCCCGACGTGTTGTCGGGGGCGCTGCTGGCGGTCATGCACACGCCGATCGGGGACGGGACGCTCGCCGGGTTCTCGGCGCGGGATCGGTTGAGCGAACTCGATTTCGAACTGCCGCTCGCCGGCGGCGACGATCCGGTCGCAGCGCGGGTGACCGTGCCGCGTATCGCCGATCTGCTGCGTCGGCACCTGCCCGCCGACGACGTGTTCGCGCCCTACGCCGATCAGCTCGCGCACCTGGACGACACCCCGTTGCGCGGGTACCTGACCGGCAGTATCGACGCCGTGTTGCGGACGGCCGGGCCGCGATTCCTGGTCGTCGACTACAAGACCAACCGGCTCGGCGTCGGTGATCTCACGGTGGCGCACTACACCCGCGAGCGCATGGCGGCTGAGATGATGCGCTCGCACTACCCGCTGCAGGCGATTCTGTATTCGGTTGCGCTGCACCGGTATCTGCGGTGGCGGCTGCCCGGCTACGATCCGGCGCGACACCTGGGCGGCATCCGGTACCTGTTCGTGCGCGGCATGATCGGGCCCGACACCCCGGACGGCTGCGGCGTATTCGACTGGCATCCGCCCGCCGCCCTGGTGGAGGACCTGTCGGCGCTGCTCGCCGGTGACACGGGAGTGGTGCGATGACCTCGATTCAGTTGGCGCAGCGCGGCACCGGGCTGCTGCAGGTGTTCAATACCGCCGGGGTGCTGTCGGCGGCGGACGTGCACGTGGCGTTGCGGCTGGCGCGGCTCGCCGGGGAACGGTCCGAGGCGGTCGTGTTCGCGACCGCGCTGGCCGTGCGCGCCGTGCGCTCGGGGTCGGTGTGCCTGGAAGTGCGGCGCATGCACGAGATCGGCGTGGACGCTCAGGACACCGAGGAATCAGCCATCGATCCGGCCACACTGCCCTGGCCGGACGTGGACAGGGTGATCGCGGCCCTGCGGGTGAGCCCGCTGGTGACCGGAAGCCCGGCCGGGCCGCTGCGCCCGCTGCGGCTCATCGACCCGTCCGGCGGTAGGGACTCCGGCTCGCGTGGCGGTGGTGACTCCGGCCCACGCGGCGGTGGCACCGGGGCGCACTCGGGCGGCGATACAGGTCCGCTGCTCTACCTCGACCGGTACTACCGGCAGGAGGAGACCATCCGGCGGGTGCTCACCGAGCGGGCCGCCTCCCACCCGATGGTGGACGCGGAACTGGTGCGCCGCGAACTGGATCGACTGTTCCCGGATCACAGCGGGCCCGGCGAACCGCCCGACCGGCAACGTTTGGCGGCCGCGCTGGCCACCACGCAGTGGACAACGGTGGTCGCGGGCGGGCCGGGTACGGGCAAGACTCACACGATCGCTCGGGTGCTGGCGCTGCTGGTGGCGCATCAGCAGGTCGTGCCGGGCGCGCCCGCGCTGCGTATCGCGCTGGCCGCCCCGACCGGCAAGGCCGCCGCGCGCATGCAGGAGGCGGTGCGTGAGCAGGCCGGGGAGATCGGCCTGCCCGAGCTGACCGCCGCCACCCTGCACCGGCTGCTGGGCTGGCAGCGTGGAGGCGCGGGGCGGTTCAAGCACAACGAGTTCAATCGGCTGCCGTACGACGTGATCGTGGTGGACGAGACCTCCATGGTGTCGCTGACCATGATGAGCCGACTGCTGCCCGCGGTCCGCCCGGACGCGCGGCTCGTCCTGGTCGGCGACCCGGACCAGCTGGCATCGGTCGACGCGGGCGCGGTGCTCGCCGACCTGGTGGCCGGACCTGTTCCGGGACAGGCGAATCCGGCGCTCGAACGGATCCTCGGCGGGGACTTGCAGGCGACGGCCGCGCATCCGGACGCGCTGTCCGGGCGGGAACGGGAACGGCTGCGCGGCGGCATCGTCCGATTGACGCGCGGTCGCCGCTTCGGTGGGCGGATCGCGGAGCTGGCGGTTGCCATTCGCGCGGGTGACGCCGACGGGGCGCTGGCCCTGCTCGCCGATGGCGGTGACGAACTGTCGCTGCACGCGCCCGACGACATCGCCGGCGTGCGCGCGGATGTGCTGCGGGCGGCCCGCGAAGCCACCGACGCGGCGCTGACGGGAGACGCGACCGCCGCGCTCACCGCCCTCGAATCGCATCGTCTGCTGTGTGCGCACCGGCAGGGCCCGGCCGGTGTGGAACGCTGGGACCGGCTGGCCGCGGGCTGGGTGATCGGGGCGGGGATCAGCGCCGATCCCGGTGCCGGGCACTGGTATCCGGGGCAGCCGCTGCTGGTCACCGCCAACGACCACGAGGCGCGGATCTACAACGGCGACACCGGTGTCATCGTGCGCGCGCCCGACGGGACGCTGCGTGCGGCGCTGCAGCGCGGCACCGAGCCGTACCTGGTGCATCCGACCCAGTTCCCCGGGGTGACCACCGTGTACGCCATGACGATTCACCGCAGCCAGGGCAGTCAGTACGACACCGTGTCGACGGTGCTGCCCGGCCCCGAATCGACGCTGTTGACGCGAGAGCTGCTGTACACGGCTGTGACCCGGGCCCGGAAGCACGTCCGGATCCTCGGGACCGAGGAATCGATCCGGTCGGGCATCGCCCGCCGCGTCCTGCGTGCGAGCGGCCTGCGTAATCGGGAGTGATCCGGGGCCGGGACACGCTACGGGGGTGCGAAGTTCTGCCGGGCGTGGGCGTGGCGGCCGGGGCGGCGTAGCGTGGGCGGTGCTCGATGCCGCTGTCGCCGTGGTCCTTCTGAGCAGGGCGGCCCGACGAGGGGAGGGCTTGTGATGGTCGATTTCGAAGCTGAACCGAGCACGGACTCCGTGGTGTCGGAGGACGGGACCCGGATCGCGTACCTGAGCAGGGGCAGCGGGCCCGCGGTGATCGTGGTTCCGGGAGTGCTGGCCCTCGCGAGCGGGTACGAGCAGTTCGCGACAGCCCTGGCCAGCGAGTTCACCGTGCACACCATCGAGCGGCGGGGGCACGGGGAGAGCGGGCCGCAGCGCCCCGGGCACGGGGTCGAGGACGATTGCGCGGATGTGCGAGCGCTCCAGGACAAGACGGGCGCGGCGTTTCTGGTCGGGCACAGCTACGGGGGATTCGTGGCGCTCGAGACGGCGCGGCAGAACACGGGGATCGCGAAGGTCGCGGTTTACGAGCCGGGACTGTCGGTGAACGGGTCCATGCCGCTGGGATGGATGGACGCCTACGAGAAATACCTCGCCCAGGGCAAACCCCTCGAGGCCTTCATCGAGTTCCTGCGGGCCATCGGGCCGGATGCCGTCCGGAAGACACCGCGGTGGATGTTCCGGCGCATGATGCCGGTCATGATGAAAGCGCCCGAGAAAGACGAGGTCATCGCGCAGTTGCCGCAGAATCTCGTCGAACATCGGCAGTACGCGCGGTTCGACAATACGTATCGGAATTACGCGGAGATCAGCGCCGAGGTGCTGCTCGTCGACGGGGACAAGGACCGGCGGGCATGGACCGCCTCCGACCAGGAGCTGCTCGCCTCGGTGATCCCGCGGTGCGAGCGCGTCACCGTGCCCGGACTGGACCACTTCGGCATCGACAAGGGAGCGCCGGACCAGGTGGCGGGCGTGATCGGCGAATTCTTGTCGCGTTCGTAGCGGCATCGGGCACTGCGCCCGCGGCGTGAAGAATACGCTGGGGGAATGGCCACTACGCCGGAGCACGTCGACGTGCTCATTGTCGGGGCCGGGTTATCCGGCATCGATGCCGCCTACCATGTGCAGCGCGCCTTTCCCGGGCGCACCTACGCCGTGTTGGAGGCACGGGAGGCCAGCGGCGGCACCTGGGACCTGTTCCGCTATCCGGGCATTCGCTCCGACTCCGATATGTTCACCCTCGGCTATCGATTCCGTCCGTGGCTGGGGGAGAAGGCCATCGCCGACGGCGACGACATTCTGGCGTACCTGCGCGACACCGCCGCCGAGAACGACATCGACCGCCACATCCGATACCGGCATCGGGTGGTGCGGGCCGAATGGTTCTCGCCGCGCAACCGCTGGACCGTGACCGCCGACCACGACGGGGAACCGGTCACCCTGACCGCGGACTTCCTGTTCAGCTGCTCGGGCTACTACCGCTACGACGAGGGCTACACCCCGGATTTCCCGGGCACCGAACGCTTTCCGGGCCCGATCATCCATCCGCAGCACTGGCCGGAGTCGGTCGACGTGGAAGGCCAACACGTCGTCATCATCGGCTCGGGCGCCACCGCCGTCACCCTCGGTCCCGCGCTGGTCGAGCAGGGCGCGCACGTGACCATGCTGCAACGGTCGCCGTCCTACATCATCTCCCTGCCCGCCCGCGACGGCCTGGCCGACCGCGCCCGCAAGTTCCTGCCCGCCCGCGCCGCGTACGCGGTGGCCCGCGCCAAGAACGTCGCCCTGAGCACCGCGATGTACCAACTGTCGCAACGCTATCCGACCCGCATGCGGGCCTGGATCCGCGGCTGGCAGCAACGCTGGCTCCCCGAGGGTTTCGACATCGACACCCACTTCAACCCCAGCTACAAGCCGTGGGACCAGCGCTTGTGCCTGTCACCCAACGGCGACTTCTTCCGCGCCATCCGCCAGGGCAAGCTCGACCTGGTCACCGACCGCATCGCCACCTTCACCGAAACCGGCGTGCGCCTCGAATCGGGCCGCGACCTCGACGCCGATATCGTCATCACCGCCACCGGCCTCAACCTGATCCCCTTCGGCGGCATCGCCCTCGCTGTGGACGGCCACGACGTCAACCTGCCCGACACCATGGCCTACAAGGCGATGATGCTCTCGGGCATCCCCAATTTCGCCTTCATCATCGGCTACACCAACGCCTCCTGGACGTTGAAGGCGGACCTGGTGTGCGAATACGTCGTCCGTCTGCTCCGCCACATGGATGCCGAGGGCTACACCAAGGCCACCCCGATCCGCGACCCCGCCGTCGGCCCGGCCCCCTTCCTCGATTTCGAGCCGGGCTACGTCCTGCGCTCCCTCGACATCCTCCCCAAGCAGGGCACCCGCGCCCCGTGGAAACTGCACATGAACTACCTCCGCGATCTCCCCGCCCTGCGCTTCGGCAAGATCACCGACCCCGCCATCCACTTCGAACGCGCCTAGTGCCACGTCAGGCAACGTTGGTTAGGTAATCCGGCCGCCGGATCTTTGATCCGACGGCGAAGTCACGGATGGGTTCGGCGTGCTGGTTGCGCCAACGGACGTAGGTGCCGATCGCGTCGTCTTGTTCGCCATGACTGCGGTGGTCGGTGCCGCCCAGGGCGAAGTACCGCAGCGCGGCGAACTCGCATTCGATCCGGTTGAGCCACGACGAATACGTGGGCAGGAACACGAGTTCGATGGCGTTGACCGAGCACCACGCGCGGACCTCGGCGCGTTTGTGGACCGAGTAGTTGTCGCAGATCAGATACAGTTTCTGGCCCGGCCACCGGGCCCGCAGAGACTTCAGGAACGCCAAAAACTCGGTCCATCGTTTCCGGTCCCGGATCCGGTAGTACAACTGCCCGGTCCGCAGGTCCAAGGCGCCGAACATGTGCCGGACACCCTGGGTTCGGTGGTAGGTTGCCCGCAGCCGGCGTGGCCGCCGGGCGGTGAACCAGCCTCGGCCGCTGCGGGGTTGGAGGTTCAGTGGGCCGAACTCGTCCACGCAGATCACCCGGCCGTCGGCGGGCGGGTTGTCGTAAAGATCGAGGACTCGTGCCATCTTGGCTTGAAAGTCGGGGTCGTTGCTGGCTTTCCAGGTTTTCGTGGCCTGCCACGACACCCCGCCGGCCTTGAGGATCTGCCGGACGGTCTCGCGGCTGATGTCGGCAATCTTGTTGGTCCGCAACACTTCTGCCAGTTTCGACAGGCTCCATGTCGAGAACGGCCATCCGAGGTCACGGGGGCAGCACCGGGCGATCTGACAGATCCGATCACGTGTCGCCTGATCGGTCTTCGCCGGCCTGCCCCCGCTCCATTTTGGGTCCAGTGCGTCGAACCCCTTCTCGTTGAAGTCGTGGATCACTTGCCGCACATACGATTCCGACACCTGCATCAGCTTCGCGATGAACCCGACCGGCTGATGCTGCGCCGACGCCATCACCACCACCGCACGCCGCATCCGAATCGGCTGTTTGCTGCGCCGCGCGATCTGAGCCAGCTTCCGCCCTTCCTCGGGCGTCACCTGTCTGACGAACACCTCCGGCTTCCGAGCCACCGGCACCACCTCCAACCGGCAGCATCACCGGTCGTCGGCCGATGATCAACCCGCCACCCCGAGCGGCGGTTCCAGCACCAACCTTCCCGGACGCGGCACTAGCCGCTCGGGGTCACGTGGGTTTCACCATCGCCGCGATCTCACTGAACCCGCGCCGCACCGCGTGGTCATAAGCCGTGCGCCCCTTGGCATCACGAATCGAGACGTTCGCGCCATTGTCCACCAGCGCCCGGACGATATCGCGATACACGGCACTGCCATTGCCGTAGTAGACGGCTTCGAGGAGTGCGGTCCAACCGAGATCGTTCACGTGATCGATGTCGATATCGGTCTGCCGCAACACTTCTCGCACGTAGTCGAGATGCCCCTTCTCCGCGGCCGGAATCAGCGCGTTCCCGCCGAACCGATTCCGCAACGTCAAATCCGGCTGCGCGGGCAGCAGCAATTCCATCATCGCGACACTGCCGGTGACCCCGGTATTCACCCAGGGACTCTCCCCGCGATCGTCCTTGGCGTCCGGATCCGCCTCGAATTCCATCAGCACCTTGGCCACCGGCAGATTGTCATCCAGCACAGCGATCATCAATGGCGTCCGCCCGGACCCATCCCGAGTCTCCACCTGCGCCTTCTGATTCAACGCGGCCCGAACTCCGTCCGCGTCCCCGTCCTTGGACGCCCTGCGCAAAGCCTTGTTCGCCTGCTCCACCGGCATGCCGGCCGGCCCCGAACCATTGTTGTCGGACATCATCACCGATCCGTTCTGCGTCTGCTGACCAGTCTCCGCGCCATCCTTCGCCCGCTGCTCGGCCGAGCAGGCGGCGACGAGCACCGCCCCGGCCACCACCGCCACCCCGACCCGGACTCCCCGAGCACGACCACGCCACCACGAGGTCCTCATCACCACTGCTCCATCCGTCGACCGAATTGCCTCCCCTCCCATGCTCCGCACCCCCACCCACCCCCGAATCGGTGCACCGGCTCCTTCTCCCACCGCCATCCAGTCGAGGCCCTCGTCAACCGATCGGCTGACCGCGCCTACGCTGCCGTTGTGACCAGCTCAACTTTCACCTGCACCAGCTGCGATGAACTCCACGACGGCCCGCCGCTCAGCTTCGCCTTTCCCGCCCCGGCCTATTGGAACGACGAAGTGGCCGAAGCGCCCGGCAGTGTTCTGGGTGAAGAGCAGTGCGTCATCGCCGGCGAGCACTTCTTCGTCCGCGCCCGCATCATCCTGCCCATCCTGGACAGCGACGACGAATTCGTCTGGGGCGTATGGATTTCCGTCAGCGAACAGAACTTCCACCGCATGTCCGAACTATGGAACGACCCCGCCCGAGTCGACGAACCACCCTATTTCGGCTGGCTCTCCACCCAAATCCCGATCTACGCCCCCACCACCATCAACCTGAAAACCAAACTCCACACCCAGCCACTCGGAACCCGCCCCCTGCTCGAACTCGAACCCACCGACCACCCCCTCGCCGTCGAGCACCGAACCGGCATCACCCGCGCCCGAGTCCAGTCGATCGCCGAACAACTCCTCCACTGACACCGCCGACCTGCACCGCTGTCGCGCCGATCAGCATGATGACCGCGCCGATGACCTGGGCCGGGTGGAGGGACTGGCCCAGGAGCAGCCACGCCAGGACAGCGGCGGCCAGAGGCTCCACCACGGCGAGCACGCTGGCCGCGATCGGAGACAGCTCGCGCAGGGCTCGGAGCCCGGCCAGGTAGGGCACGGCGGTGCCGAAGGCGGCGAGGATCAGCAGGACCAGCCACGCGGGCAGCTGCCGGTCGCCGAGTGCGATCGGGGCTGTGAGCAGGCCGGGAGGGAACGCCCACGGCGGGGCGATCACGGTGACCGCGACAGCTCCGACGGCCAGTCCGGTCGCGGTGAGCCCGGACGGGTCGGTTCGGCGGGCGCCGTATTCACCGAGCAGAAAGTAGGCGGCCGAGCACATCGCCGAACCGAGGCCCGCCGTGAGGCCGACGATATTCAGCCCGGCGGACTGCCAAGGTTGGGCGACAACGGCCAATCCGGCAATGGCGAATCCGATTCCCACCCAGACCGACCCGCGCAGGCGCGCACCCCGGGCGGTCCGCATCCACAGTGCGACGAATGCGGGGGCGAGGTTGACGAGAACGATCGCCACCCCGACCGGGATTTCGGCCACCGCGACGAAGAACAACAGCTGAACGCCCCCGACACCGAGCAGTCCATACGCGACCGGTAGCCAGAGATCCGACCGCGAGAACCGGAGCGCGTGCGGACGAAACCAGGCCACAACCGGCACCAGCAGCACCGCCGCCAGGACGATTCGCGCCGACGTCACCGCCGCCGGGTTCCAGCCGGCCACCATCATGGCCTTGGCCAACGGACCCGAGCCGGCGAACAACACCCACGACAACAGGCCCCATCCGGTCGCCTGCACTCGGATCGGAATCCGGCCCGCCCTCTCCGTGACTGCCACCGCTGGATTGTGAATCCGGCACCAGGAAGCTGGCCACTGGATTTCTGTGCCGGTCTAGCGTCCCGGTGGCAGTTGTGCGATGAGCGGGCCCGCGATGCCGAACAGTTTGCCGCACAGCTCATCTCGGCTGTAGTTTCGATCGCTGTACGACGAGACAACCATCTCGACCACACCGATCGGTGCGCCGGCTCGCTCGCCCTGTGGTGCGTCGAAGGCGAGGTTGCAGCTGTGCTCGGTGTACGCGTCCTTCGGGAGGCTCAAGCCCACACGCCCGCCGATGCCGATCGGTCGGAATTGGGTGTGGCGTCCGGGGTAGAAGAAGGCATACAGGAACCGGCTGGACCCGGAACTGATCGAGAAGTCGTAATCGTCCTTGTGCCACTGGCAGGCACTCTGGCCGTCGACCAGGGTGAATCCGCCCACCTTCTTACTCGCCGGATCCAGCCCCGCGGCCGTGATCGAGGAGTCGGGAATCGTGCACGGATCCCACACCGTTATGGGCGGGTCTTCGATCGGAGGGCTTGTCGTCGACGGCGTAGGCAGTGGCCAGGTGAGCGTGGTCCGCGGCAGGTTCGGTGGAAGGTCGGCGGCCAGAGCGCGGACGAGGGATTCCGCGCCCGAGCGAAGATCCGACTTCAAATAGCGCGACTCCCACACCGGTATGGCTTCACCGCCGGACCAGTCCGTACCGGAGATTTGCACATCCATGCGGAGCGTGCCGACCCGAGCGCTGGCTCCGCCTTCGTCGTACGCCGGGTTCTGTCGGCCGGACCAGCTCAGCGCCTCCTCACCCACGCCAGACAGTGACGTGGTCGACTCGACCCAGGGATCCGGCCGGTTCGGCTTCATGGTTGTGCTGATGCTCAGTGGCCGGGAGACATCGAGGGCGATGACGATGGTGCGCGACAGCGGCCCGGCCGCGGGCGCATCGGCCGTGCGTGGCACTGGATTCTCGAGGACGATTTCGCAGCGCACCGATCGGGAGTAGCCCGAGGAATTGGTGCTTTCCGTCCGCAGATGCCGGTTCTCCTGGAACAAGTTCGGGACATACTCGCGCAACGCGCTCCGGATGGAGCGGTCGGCATCGTCGCAGGAGGGCGGCGAGGTGAACCCGGTCGGGCTGTCCGGTTCGGTGCCGTACGAGCAAGCCGGCACCGTGAGCAGAATGCCCGCCAGCGCCGCCGACAGCCGAAACCGTGTGCGTCGGTTCCGCTGCCGCGGTGTCGACGGCCGTGAAATCGTTTGCACGTGTTGGTGTGTCCTTCCCCCGAGTCGATCTTGACCACCGGTGTGGAACGCTACCGACTCCCGCGCTGGAGTGTTTCGCGGCCGTCGAATTCGCTACCCCTGCCGGTGGTACCGGACGGTGGTGGTGCCCGAGGCCGTGGTCGCCCGCCGCCCGCACGCACATGACTGGGGCGTTCGATCAGTTGCCAAGTGGGAGTGCGCATTCGATATTCGAGGGGTGAAGTCGATCGGGTCTCGTCGGGCAGGAGTTGACGCGTGAGCAAGTTGGTTATTGCGGCGATGGGGACCCGGGGGGATGTGGCGCCATTGCTGGATGTGGCGTTGCGGTTGCGGGATGCGGGGCATGAGGTGGTGGTTGCCGCGCATTGTTTGTTCCGGGAGTTGATCAGCGAGGCGGGGCTCGAATTTCGGCTGATGGGGGCCGACGTCAAAGTGGACGAGTCGGATCCGTTCAATGTCGATCTGAGCGGGCACGAGGATTTGGTGGTGCCGGAGAAGCTGGCCTGGCCGGAGGGGCAGCGGTTCCTGGGGAACGGGTTGATCGAGGCGCTGATCGACGAGCCGATGGATGCGCTGCTGCTCAGTCCGATCACCGAGTTCTCGGGATTCCAGCTCGCCGAGGCGAAGGGGATTCCGGCGATCGGATTGCGGCTGTTCCCATTGTCGGCGACCACGCAGCATCCGCCGAGTCTGGTCGGGGACAAGGACTTCGGGGGGTTCCGGAATCGGCTGACGGCCAATGTCGGGGCGTGGGTGTTCGACACCGTCTATCGCGGGCCGGTCGCCGACTTCCGGCGGGACCTGGGGCTGCCGAAGGTGTCCGCCCGCGAGTTGCGGCGACGGCGCACCGCGTCGGAATGGCCGGTGCTGCACGGCTATTCGCCGAGTGTGTCGCCGCGGCCCGCGGACTGGCGTCCGGGGCTCGAGGTCACCGGCTATTGGTGGCCGCCGCGGCCTCTCGACTGGGAGCCGCCCACCGAACTCGTGGACTTCCTCGAAGCCGGACCGCCCCCGGTGTTCGTCGGATTCGGCAGCACCACCGAAGGTCGCGATCGTCGCGCCGAATTCTCGGAGCTGCTGAACGAGACGCTGCGGCGGTTCGGCGGCCGCGCACTCGTGCAGACGGGCTGGATGAATCTCGACATCAGTGGTGACGACGTCATGACCATCGGCAGCGTGCCTTACGACTGGCTGTTCCCGCAGGTCGCCGCCGCGATTCACCACGGTGGCGCCGGGACCTCCTCGGCCAGCCTGCGCGCGGGCATGCCGTTCGCCGCCGTCCCCGGCCAGGCGGACCAGGGCTTCTGGGCGCGGCGGATGCGGGAACTCGGCGTCAGCCCGGCGACCATCGCGCAGCAGCAACTCTCGGTCGACGGCCTGGTCTCCGCCCTGCACGTGATGACCACCGACAGCTTCTACCGCGACAACGCCACCCGGCTGGCGGAACGGATCGCCCAGGAGGACGGCGCGGGCACCGCGGTCAAACTCATCGAAGCCCACCTCGGCGCACACTGAACCGACTCGAATCCGTTCAGTTCGTACGTCATTCGATCGCCGGTCCGGGCGATCGCACGGCCTGGCCCTGCTCAGGCTGATTCGAACAGCCCGGGAACGGTGAGCGCGTACTCCACGTCCTGGCGGGTGCCGAGCATGGTGAGTACGCCGCGAATCATGGTCAGCCGGGCGGCATCGATGGTGGCCTGGTCGGGTTCGCCGTGTGGGGCGGCAGCCGAGATGCGGAAGACGACGTATTCGCAGGTGTGCAGCGCGGTATCGAGTTCGAGGTCCGTGGGGGCGGGCCGGCCCAGCCCGGTGATCTTGTTGCGCACCAGAACCCGGATGTCGTCGACCACCCGATTTCGATACTCCGACACCGGTGAGCTCGGATCGTGCAGTTCGGCGAACAACGGCGCCAGCATCGAGCCGTGCCCGCCCGCCCAGTGCAGATACGCCTCGATCATGTTGATGCCGAGCTCGACCGGCTCCTCGGTCCGTTCCAGAGCCGATCGGATACCGCCGACGAGGTCGTCGTTGGAGACGGTGAGCACCGCGTGCAGGGGCTCGGTGGCATTCGCGAAATACCGGTAGAAGGTCGGCCGCGCGATCCCGGCCTGCTCGATGATGCGGGCCACGCTCAGCCCGCGGGACCCGTGCGCGGCGAACACCTCGGTGGTTGCCAGCACGATGCGGGCGCGCACCTGGTCGGCCTGCTGTTCCGTCTGCGGGGGGCGGCCACGGCGGGCGGGGGTGGCCTTGTCCGCCGGAGGGCTTGACATCGCATGCGTCACGTCTATTAATCTAACACTGGTGTTCATGTAACACTGGTGTTCAGTTAATAGTGAGCTCCACCGGATACGACTCTTCGAGAGGGCGACCAATGACGACTGCCCCGCAGCTCGCCGCCGCCGATGCGCTGCCTTTTGACCTGGTCCAGCGCCTGCTCGGCCATGCCGTCGCGGGTGGTGCGCCCTCGGTCGAGGTGTTCGCGCCCGCCACCGGCGCCAAGATCGCCGACCTGCCGCAATCCTCGGTCACCGATATCGAGGCCGCTTTCGCCACCGCGCGCGCCGCGCAGGCCGAATGGGCGAAGGTGCCGGTCGGGGAGCGGGCCGCGCTGCTGCGCCGCATTCACGATCTGGTGCTGGCCGAGCAGGACACCATCCTCGACATCGTCCAGCTCGAGACCGGCAAGTCCCGGGTGCACGCCTTCGACGAGGTGTCCGATGTCGCGGTGAACTCCCGCTACTACGCCGCCGAGGGCAAATCGATTCTGGCGCACCGCAAGCCGCGCGGCGTGATGCCGGTGCTGACCCAGGTGGAGGTGCGCAACCGGCCCAAGGGCGTGGTCGCGGTCATCTCGCCGTGGAACTATCCGCTCGCGCTGGGCGCCTCCGACGCGCTGCCGGCGTTGCTCGCCGGTAACGCCGTCATCGGGCGGCCGGACAATCAGACCGCTCTGACCCTGCTGTGGGCCATCGACATCGCCGAGCGGGCGGGCCTGCCCAAGGGGCTGTGGCAGGCCGTGCTCGGGCGTGGCGCGGTCGTCGGCACCGAGGTCATCGCGCGCGCCGACTACGTCGACTACACCGGGTCCAGCGCCACCGGCCGAACCATCGCCCAGCAGGCGGGGGAGCGGCTGATCGGCTACTCGCTCGAACTGGGCGGCAAGAACCCGCTGCTGGTGCTCGAGGATGCCGATGTCTCCGCGGCCGCCAAGATCGCGGTGCGCGCCTGCTTCGCCTCCGCCGGGCAGCTGTGCGAGTCGATCGAGCGAATCTACGTGCACGACAAGGTGTACGACCAGTTCGTCCGCGAATTCGTCGGACACACCAAGGATTTGACGCTCGGCAAGACCCTCGATTTCGGCTACGAGATCGGGTCGCTGACCTTCCCGCGCCAGATCGACAATGTCGCCAAGCATGTCGATGACGCCGTCGCCCAGGGCGCGACCGTCCTCGCCGGCGGCAAGGCGCGCCCGGACCTGGGCCCGTACTTCTACGAGCCCACCATCCTCGAGGGCGTGCGCGAAGGCATGACGGTCTACCGCGAGGAGACCTTCGGACCGGTCGTATCGCTGTACCGCGTGCACAGCGACGACGAGGCCGTCGCGCAGGCCAACGACACCGCCTACGGCCTCAACGCCAGCGTGTGGAGCCGCGATACCGCCCGCGGTCGCGACGTGGCCGCCCGCGTCAACGCCGGATCGGTCAATGTGAACGAGGGCTTCATCGCCGCCTGGGGTTCGGTCGCCGCGCCGTCGGGCGGACTCGGCATCTCCGGCACCGGCCGCCGCCACGGACCTGAGGGCCTGCTGAAGTACATCGACACCCAGACCATCGCGGTGCAGCGGGTGCTGCCCATCGCGCCGCTGCCGGGCATGTCGGAGCAACTGTGGGCCAAGACCATGACGCTCTACCTGAACGTCATGAAGACACTGCGGCAGAAGTGATTCCGCCGACCATTCGACAGGGGTACAGAGGGGTATGAAGTCCGTAGCCGGTAAGAAGGTCCTGGTCACCGGGGCCGCCATGGGTCTGGGCAAGTCGTTCGCGCGGCGCGCGGTGGCCGAGCAGGCCGCCGACGTGGTGTTGTGGGACGTCAATGAGACGGCGCTGAAGGAGACCGCTGCCGAGCTGGCGGCCTTGGGCGGCAGCCGGATTCACCATTACGTGGTGGACGTGTCCGACCGCGACGCCATCGCCGAGGCGGGCGCGGCCGTGCGCGCCGAGGTCGGCGGCATCGACGTGCTGGTCAACAATGCCGGCATCGTGCGCGGCAACGGCTACTTCTGGGAGACCGCGAACAAGGCCGACATCGACAAGACGATGGCGATCAACTCGCTGGCCCCCATGTACATCACCCTCGAGTTCCTGCCCGCCATGGTCGCCAACACCGGCGTCGAGGCGCGCGTGCTGAACATCGCCTCCTCCGCGGGCCTGGTCTCCAACCCGCGCATGAGCGTGTACGCCGCCTCCAAGTGGGCGGCCCTGGGCTGGTCGGACTCGGTCCGCCTGGAACTCGAGCAGTCCGGCACCGACCACGTCAAGTTCACCACGGTGTGCCCGACCTACATCAACACCGGAATGTTCGACGGCGCCAAGGGTTTCTGGTTCACCCCGATCCTCGAGCAGGAGGAAGTGGTCGACACCTCCTGGACCGAGATGAAGAAGGGCTCGGCCCTGGTCGTCCTCCCCTGGACCTCCCGCCTCAACCGCGCCATCTCCGGCCTCCTCCCGCTGAAGCTGCGCGACTTCTATCTCAACACGGTGGGCGTCTACCACTCGATGGACGAATTCACCGGCCGCAAGTAGGGATTCGCGCTGAACGGCGAACGCGCTCCGACGCGCCGCATCGACACCACCCGGCCGCCTGGTCCGGGTGGTGTTCGCTATCGGGGCCCGGTGCGGTTCGATACAGAATTCACCCGGGCCGGAGATGCGGCAGACTTCCCATCGTCGAGGATGCCTGAACATTGCTGAAAGTCAGAACTGACGGCTGTTCGGGAATGTGGCGGAGAATCCCGGGTTGATCCCCAGATTGTCGTTGGCCTCATCTTCGTGCCGCAAAGGGATGTCGCGTGCATACGCGCCGGACTTGGCGACGAAGGTGTCTGGTTGGTTGCCGGAGCTTCCGTATCGGCGCAGAATCGACTGGGTTGACACTCGGGCGTTTGGCTCCGCTCGACATAACCCGGACGATCTCTGACACCAGTGGGGTGACCTTGATGCGAACCGAAGGGGATAGCTGGGACATAGTGACGAGCGTGGGCCTGACCGCCCTGGGCGTCGCCGCGTTTCGCGCACTCGAGACGGCCGATCCCGAGCCGATGATCCGCGACGACTACGCGGCGTGGTTCGTCGAAGCGGCCGGTGAATCGCACTTCGCCGACATGCTGGCCGACCCGGAGTCGGTGGGCGAGGTCAGGCGGTTCGGGCATTTCATGGGTGTTCGGACGAGGTTCTTCGACGAGTTCTTCGCCGCGGCGTTTCAGCGGGGTGTGCGGCAGGCGGTGATCCTGGCGTCTGGTCTGGATGCGCGGGCGTACCGGCTGGATTGGCCCGCGGGCGCGGTCGTCTTCGAGATCGATCAGCCCCGGGTGCTGGAGTTCAAGGACCGGGTCCTCGCCGAGCACGGTGCCGTGGCGAAGGCTGATCGCCGCGTGGTGGCGGTCGATCTGCGCGACGATTGGCCGGCTGCGCTCGTCGCCGCCGGATTCGATCCGGGTCAGCCGACCGTGTGGTCGGCCGAGGGGCTGTTGCCGTTCCTGCCGGGTCCCGCGCACGACGCCTTGTTCGAACGCATCGACGCGCTGTCCGCGCCCGGCAGCAGTGTGGCCTCCGACGACTTCAGTCGCGGCTTGGACCCGCAACACTTCGCCGATACGGAGGAGAAGTTCTTCGGCAGCAACCCCTTCGGCGACCTGGACGTCAGTGACCTCCTGTACGACGACGCCCGCGCCGATCCAGGCGACTGGCTGTCACGCCACGGCTGGTCGGTCCACATCACCACGCCTGTCGACCTCGCCGCCGCCTACGCCCACCCGGTCACCGACCTGCCCGCCGAATTGCTCGACCTCATGCGGCAGGGGCACTACTCGCGCGCCGAGAAGCGCTGAACCTGGGGGCAAGCACCGGCACGGAACTCATTCCCGCTGCGGCTCATTCGCCCTATCAATGCCTTCGAAGGCTATCCAGGCGCTCCGGCCGCTGCGGGGTTCAGGAATGGCGGCGGCCCGCTCGATCCAAGCCGAGCGGGCCGTCCGTGGTGTGGCTGTCGGGATTACGGCCAGCACCAGTCCAGGGTGGCGGAGCCGGGGGTCGGGATGTGGAGGCAGATGTTGATCGAGATGTAGGGGGCGTCGATGTTCTGCAGCGCCGCGGGCTGGGCGGGGGCCGGGGCGGCGGGCTCGGCCGCGGAGGCGGACGGGGCCGCGAGGGTCAGCAGGGGGACTGCGAGTGCGGCTACTGCTGCCGAGCGGGCGATGGATGCCAGCATCTGGGTTCTACTCCTCCAGGTCGCGACTAGGGCGGCGCCAGATGGTTGCTGTCGGTTGCATATGACAGGTCAATTGGGCCGTGAGCGTCACGTTAACATCAGAGAATTGGTTTGCTGAAAAGTCTCTAAGTCACTTGCCCGTGTTGACACTCGCCAGTGTGCCCACACCGCGACGAAGCATGGGCGCCGGCAATTCGACGCACTGCCGGACACTCGTGGCCGGCACCGTAGGCTCGCTGTCGTGGAGCACGACGAAGCCATCGAACGTCATGTCGAACAGCACTTCGGGCCGATCGAGTTCGTGATGCACGAGGTCGGCATGGCGGATCGCGTGCATGTGCTCGTGGTGGGGCCGACGGAACGGCGACCGTACCGGACGCTGGTCACCGAGGGGATGAGCGGACGGCCGATGCGGGTACCGGAGGGGGTGAGCCCCTTCGCCGAGTTGATGATCGGCCTGCCCGCGGATTGGCCGTTGGAGGAGGACGGCGGGTCGTGGCCGGTCCATGTGCTGAAGTATTTGGCTCGGTTCCCGCACGAACGCGAGACGTGGCTCGGCGCATGGCATTTGGTACCGAACGGCAATCCGGTCCAGCCCTATGCCCCGGATACGCCGTTCGCGGGTGTGGTCGTGACTCCGATGCTCGACGTCGAACCGGAAGCCAGGGTCATCGAATCCAGCACGGCCATCAACCTTCTCGCCGTAGTGCCGCTACATGAGGACGAGGTAGCGCTGAAGATCGAGCATGGCACCGACGCCCTCATCGCGACGCTCGATCGAGGCGAGGTCAGTGAGGTGTTCGACCCGGATCGGCCCTGTCTGCTCTGATGCTTCGAGGCCGAGGACGACAGGGGCTCAGCCCTCCGCGGGCCGATCGTTGAGGCGGGCGTGGAGGCGGTCGCGGATCTCGTCGGGGGTGTAGGCGCGGCGTTTGCGTTCGGAGCGCACGATCACCACTCCGGTTGCCGCGACACCCGCGGCGCCTGCCAGGCCGAGCCACTTCCACCAGCGCATGCGCCTAGGCTAGCGGTTGTGTCACGCGAAGCGCTGTCGAGTGTCGGTTTGGATGAAGCGGTCGATCTCACCAGGACCGGTGATCTGTGGCTGTTTCGAGGGCATTCCGGTGCCGACCGGGCGATTCGGGGACTGACCAATAGTCCGGTCAACCATGTCGGGATGGCGGTAGTGATCGATGATCTCCCGGCCCTGATCTGGCATGCCGAGCTCGGTCGTTCGCTGCCCGACGTCTGGTCGGGCAACAACCATCGCGGGGCCCAGCTGCACGACCTGCGGGCCGCGGTCATGCGCTGGGCCAACGTCTATGAGCAGCAGGCGTGGATCCGCCAGCTGGATCGGCCGGTCACCCGGGAGATGGAGGACGCCGCGCTGCGGATGGTGGCGAGGCTGGACGGCATGCCCTTCCCCTCCACCACCGCCCTCGCGGGACGGTGGCTGCGTGGCCGGGTACCGCGGGCGAAGCGATCGAACCCGCCCGAAACCGCTGCGGGACTGGAGAACGCGTACTGCGCGGAGATCGTCGCCATGACCTACCAGGCCATGGGTCTACTGCCGGAGAAGCGCCCGAACTGGTACGACCCGGGCCGGTTCTGGAGCGGTGACAACCTGCGTCTGGCCGACGGCTACCACCTCGGAGGGGAAATCGGGGTCAAGGTCCCCGCGGACTGATCCGGAGTCATCCGGAACGGTTCAGTTCATCGGCACGGTGTGATGGTCGAGGACGTCCTCGATCGGGCGGAGGCCGGTGTCGGGGTCCGTGGCCTCGGCGCCGTCGAGGATCGTGTCGAGGATGGCGGCGTGGTCCAGAGTCGCGGGGAGACGGCGGGATTCGCGGGCGCTGACGATGACCGCGTGCAGCACGGTCGCGTACACGCGAGAGCGGGGGACGATCAAGCGCCAGCCGTGGCGTTCACGGTCGCGCAGGCGAGCCTCGATGGTGTCGAGAACGTCCTGGATGACCTGAATCTCGACCAGGTCCGGGTCATCGCACGGCATGGCGACCACCGAAGAACAGTGTGCTGTAGGCGATTGCGGCCACCCGGAGCAGAGTGAGCAGGGACCGCTTGGGCGTCGCCGAGGACCGCTCCGCGCGTGCGTCGAGCACCATGCGCCCGGCGGAGACCAAAGCGGTGCGCGCCCGCCGCCGCACCAGGCAGGTGCCGACTCCGCACCCGAGGTGCAGTTGCATCGCGATATGCGCTTGCGTGGCAGTCAGTTTGCCGGGATCGGAATAGCACGACCACAGCCCGCGCACCGCATAACCGACCACTGCGGTCTGCTCCGCCGCCGGTTCGGCCGCCTGGCGCTTCTCTCGTTCGATCCGGTCGATGATCGCCTGCACCGACCACGGGTTCTTGCTGGACATCGTCACCTACCTGGGGTGTCGTCGTTGTCCGTCAAGCACATCAGCGAGGAGCTTCTTGAAAAACAAGAATCTGAATATTCAGATTAGGTAGTCTGAAATCCCAGGGTGGGACCCATATCCAGCGCGTAGCAGCATTCAGATTCTGTGGCAGGTGTATTCACTTTTCAGGGGAGCATCGATGGCAGAGGACGTATCGCCGACCCTCTTGCGGCGGCAACTGGGCAGGTTTCTGCGGGAACGACGCCAGGCAACCGGTTTGACACTCGAACAGGCCGCGGTTCAGGTTCAGCTCAGCTTCAACGCATTACAGCGCCTCGAAACCGGTCGCACGGTGAAGCCGCGACGACAGGACGTACGCGAGTTGTGCACGCTCTACGAGGTGGACGCCGAAGAGACCGAGCAGGCGGTCGGGTTGGCGTTCCGGGCAGCGACGGCCAAGGATGAGGGTGGGATCTTCTCTCTGGGAGGGCTTTTCAGCGACGCCTTCAACATGTACGTCGGCATGGAGCGATCCGCTCGACGCCTGGTCACGTATCAGGAGCAGATTCCGGGACTGCTGCAGACCTCCGACTACGCGCGCGCGTTGTTCCGGACCTTTCCGGGCTTCGGCAATGACGAGGACATCGAGCGGCGCGTTGATATCCGGTTGCAGCGCCAGGTGATGGTGACCCGCAAGGCGAATCCGCTGACTGTGGAAGTGTTGCTGAACGAAGCGGCGCTGCGGCGGGTCGTCGGTGGAAGGCGTGTAATGGCCGCGCAGCTCAAGCACATCGCCGACCTGAGCACCCGGCCGAATGTGATCGTGCGGATCCAGCCGTACACCGCCGGGTATACGTGGGGCTTTCAGCACGGACCGTTCGTACTGCTCGACTTCGGCGCGGACGCGAAGAACAACCAGATCGAGCCGCCGGTCGTCTACGTCGAAGGGCGGCTGACGAGCGATCTGTACGTGGAGAGGTTCGAGGACGTCCAGCGATACAGTGAGCTGGCTGCGGCCATTCGTGCCGAAACATTGGATGAAGTACGGACGCGAGACCTGGTCCGCCAGGTAGCTAGGGAGTTCGATCGTGAACGGTGACCTGTCCGGGGCGCGTTGGTTCAAGAGCAGCCGTAGCGAAACCGGTTCTCAGTGTGTGGAGGTCGCGTTCCTCGACGGGGGCATGGTCGGCATCCGGGACTCCAAGAATCCGACCGGTCCGGCGTTGGTGTTCGCGCCCGGCGAGTGGGACGCGTTCACCGCCGGCGTGGCGGGTGGAGGGCTCGGCGCGCCCGCCTGAGCCATGCGGCGAGCGGTAGCCGATCGCTATGGCCTGTGCGGGAAAGTCCGCGCGGGCCTTGGTCGTTCGTGGATCATTAACACTGCTCGTGGTTGGCTCGATAGCCATCTGACGGTGACCGGCGCGTTGCTGTCCTGTGCCATACTCGGCGCGGGCTGCGGTCGCGCCTGAGGGAGGAAAGAGAGCTCGATGGGCCTGTTCGACATGATCCGCGGCGAATTCGTCGACATCATCGAATGGCTGGATGACAGCCGGACCACGTTGGCCTGGCGGTTTCCGCGCTACGAGAACGAGATCAAGAACGGTGCGGAGCTGATCGTCCGGGAGGGGCAGCAGGCCGTCTTCGTGTATCGGGGGCAGCTCGCCGACAAGTACGGGCCCGGGCATTACACGCTGACCACCGAGAACATGCCGATCATGTCCACCCTGCAGGGGTGGCGGCACGGGTTCAACTCGCCGTTCCGGTCCGAGGTGTACTACGTCAATACCCGCGCGGTCACCGATATGCGGTGGGGCACACCGCAGCCCGTCACCGTGCGCGACCCCGACTTCCGGATGGTGCAGATCCGCGCCAACGGCACCGCGAACGTGCGGGTCACCGATATCGAGGTGTTCCTGCGCCAGATGATCGGCACCAATGCCGAGGTCGACGCGGACGTGCTCAGTGAGCAGCTGCGCGCCAATGTCGCACTCGCGTTCTCCGACATGGTCCTGGCCAGCGGGCTGGGTGCCATCGACCTGCAGGGCCGCCAGGTCGAATTGTCCGACAAGCTGCGCGAATTCGTGGGCCAGCGACTGTCCGGCTTCGGTGTCGGGGTCGAGGGCGTCACCATGAGCATCTCGCTGCCCGAGGAGATCCAGCAGGCCATGACCCGCGGCGTCGCGCGCGGTGTCGAGGCCGGCGGGTTCATGAACAATGTCGACCTCAACCGGTACCAGCAGATGCAGGCCGCCGACGCCATGCTCGCCGCCGCCCAGAACCCCGGCGGGGGAATGGGAGCCGCCATGCAGGCCGGCATGGGCGTCGTGCTCGGCGGGCAGATGGCGGGCGCCATGCAGGCCAGCATGCAGCCGCAGCCCGGCTACGGCCAGCCCCAGCAGGGCGGCTACGCCCAGCCCGCGCCGCAGCAGGCCCCGCCGCCGCTGCCGGGTCAGCAGCAGTTCCACTTCGACAATGGCGGCCAGGCCGCGGGCCCGTTCCCGATCGACCAGCTACGCCAATACGTTTCGGGTGGACAGCTGACCCGCGACACCAATGTGTGGGCCGAGGGCATGGCGGGCTGGGCCCCGGCCTCCACCGTCCCGGCGTTGCAGTCCCTCTTCGCGACGCCGCCGCCGCTGCCGGGCACCCCGCCGCCACTGCCCCCGCAGTAACGGGGCAACCTCCGCAACCGGATCCGCCCGGCCCACCCGTCGGCCCATGACCGCCGACGGGTCGGTTCGCCGTACCCGAATCCGGTCACCCGCCCGATCGAACGCCCGACAACTCGGTGCGTCCCGAAACTCCTTCCACCGCAACAGCGTGACCATCGAGTCCGCCGCACCGAGTGAGCGCACATGAACGACCACCAGCCCCCACAGCACCCCGCGGGCCCGCCCCCGCTCCCCGGCAGCGACGCCGCCCCGCACACCACCGAACCCCGCCAGTGGACCCCTCCCGTCGCGGCTGACCCCGGCGGCGCGGCGGCGACCCCGTCCGGCCCGCCGCCCCTCCCGGGTGCCGCGCAACCCGGACGGACGATGCCACCGCCGATGCCCGGAGCAGGAAACCCTGTGCCGCCGCCGCTTCCGCCGCGCGATGCGACCGGTGTCCCGTCGATGCCCCAGGGTGCCATGATTCCGCCTCAGGGTGCAGTCAGCCCTCCGCCCCTGTCGGGGGCTACAGGTTCCCCCCTGCCGCCGCCGCTTCCGCCGCAGGGGTTGAGCGGTCCTGTCAGCGCCCCGCCCGCCGGTGCGGGCGTGGGAATGGCTGTGCCGCCGCCGCTTCCGGGTGGATTCGCGCCGAATGCGCCGATACAGGCCCCGATGGGTGCGATGCCGCAGCCGATGGTTGTGGCTCCGGTGTTCGTTCCCGGGGCGGGCGAGCCCGAGCATGGGGCGGGAGGTCCTGGGCCGCAGGCTCAGTCGGTGGCGCCGGATCGGGCCATGTTGCACGGCACGGAGATGACTCGGACGTATCCGTGTGCGGCGTGTGGGGCGCAGTTGGTGTTCGATCCGGTGGGGCAGGATCTGCTGTGCCCGAGCTGCGGGAACCGGTCGCCGGTGACCGCGCCGAACGTGCCGGTGCAGGCTCGGGAGCTGAGGCCCGCGATGGCGGCGCTGCGGGAGTTGCAGGGGCAGGCGGCGGGGCCGCAAGTGACGGGGGAGTGGGAGGTGAAGTGCCAGAACTGTGGTGGGACCACGGGATTCAATGGCAGCCTCACCGCCACTCGGTGCCCATACTGCGCTACGCCGATTCAGCGTGATGACGTGCACAATGCGCCCGCTCGGCTGCCGGTGGACGGGGTGGTGCCGTTCCTGGTGGGGGAGAAGCAGGCCCGGGAGCTGGTCGAGAAGTGGGTGTCGAAGCGGTGGTTCGCGCCGTCGAACTTCCGGAAGTACCGGCGAATCGGTGCCTTCTCGAGTCTGTACACCGCGTACTTCACCTATGACGCGGACACCGCGAGCTGGTATCAGGGTGAACGCGGCGACGACTATCAGGTGCGGGTCGGGACCGACGAGGACGGCGATCCGATCTACGAGACCCACACCCGGTGGCATCCGGTGGCCGGTGAGGTCAGCAACGAGTTCGCCGATCTGCCGGTGCTGGCCAACGAGAACCTGAACCGGGACCGGATCCGGTCGCTGGAACCGTGGCCGGTGGAGCAGGCGCGCGCCTACTCGCCGGAGTTCGTGGCCGGGCACCTGTGCCGCACCTACGACAAGGACGCCGAGGAGTCGTTCCCGGAGGCGCAGCAGCGGATCGAGTCGGCCATCGAGTCGAGCGTGCGCGCCGACATCGGCGGCGACCACCAGCGCATCCACGAGCTGAACACCAACTGGAACTGGCTGGCGTACAAGCATGTGCTGCTGCCGATCTGGCTGCTGACGGTCGTCTACATGGACAAGACCTATCAGGTGTACATCAACGGCCTGACCGGGCAGGTGTCCGGTGACCGGCCATGGAGCAAGGCGAAGATCATCGCCGCGATCCTGGCGGTGCTCGCGGTGATCGTCGCGGTGGTGGTGGCGTTCGCGGTCGCGCGCGGGCATCACACGCCGAGCCATCATCCGAGCGGGCCGAGCCACTCCACCGTCGTGCCGACGCGCCCCACCACCCATCGATGACCCACCGAGCAGAGCGGAACCGACCGTGTTGATCTTCGTAGCCGTCGCGCTGATCCTGATCGCCGCCGTGGCCGCCGGCATCGTCCTGGTGTCGCGCAGTCAGCGCGCCTCGACCGCCACCGCCAACCAGGTGGTGCCGGGCACCCCGACCCGCGCCCCGGCCTCGTGGGCGGGCTCGCACGACCCGGAGCCGCGGCTGCACCGGCGTCTGCGCGACGCCATCCGGGCCCTGTACACCGCCGACACCCTCGACGACGCCACCACGATCGTGTTGCGCGCCGAACTCGAGCAGGCCGCCCTCGCCTGGGACGACCGGTTGGTCGCCATGGCGGCCCTGCCCGCCGCCGCACTGACCGAGCAGCGGGCGACCGCCACCCAGGCCGTCGAATCCATCGAAACCGCGGTGGCGCAATACGTTTCGGCCGCAACCCAGCGCACCGCCGCGGAGGTCACCGCGGGGCTGACCGCGGCGCGGGCGCAACTCGAGATCCAGGCCGAGATCCGCAAATCCCTCGAGGCGGGCTGAACCCGGGGAAGCGCCGCGCAGTCCCTCGGCCGAGGCGCAGACCGAGTGGCGACCAGTCGCGCCGGGCAACCGGAGGGGACCATGACCGACATCGGTGAGGACGCGAAAAGGGCCGCCATTCTGCCCGCCGAGCGTATGTCCACGAGCGAGTTCGCCGACTTGCGCCTCCACCTCTGGCCCATGCACACCGGTGCGTTTATGCCACCGGAAACACGACGCTATGGGCTCAGACGGTCGTCGTTTGGATTCGGACGTAGGGTGAGGTCCTGTGGAGTCAGACAGCAAGCTGGAGGACCTACGGTCAGTGCTCTCATGCGTTTTCGAGAAGCTCGGTCACGAGAGCCTCACCGAGCCCGACCGGGTCGAACTGGTGGCGCGCGCCGAGGTCGTTCAGGACCAGATCGACGCGATTCAGGATGTCATCGACGACGAGGAGCGCGGCCGCATGCTGACTACGCCCGTGCCGGAGCCGTCGGGCGATCGGTTGTTCTGAAGCGCCGAACCGCGCGGCTCGCGGCAATGTAGTGCGTGGCCTCAAGGCACACACAGATCTCCTAGATGCACCGACGCCCGCTAGATCCATACGACGATCGGTTTCCGAACAGCCCCAGTCGGGTGTCGACATCACTGCAACGCAACCGTGCGAACACAACCGTGCGATCCGCGCGGCCTGTTCGTTCAGTCCCGAATCAGCAGACGCACCAGGGTCATTCGTCGGTATCTCGGGGTTCCGGACAGCCGGTAACGACCTCATCATCTGTCGGCCACGATCGCGCACCGACCGGTTGAGAAGACCGACCCATTGGTATGCGCTGAAGTGTCGGCGCAGCACACAACAACCCTGACCGCTGAGCCGATACGAGGGTCTCGCCCCACGTGCACTACAGCGACGCTGGGGCGAGACCCTCGTTCATCAGACATCGTGTCCCAATCCGGTTCGAGGCAGGCCAGCAGATTCCGGCGATCCCCGTGCTCCGATGAGCCACTGGCGCGTCAGTTCTTTTCCCATGGTGTGCAGGCACCCCGGGCCCGAACTCACCGTCATCGTCCTCGCCGGCGACCAGGCCACCGCACGGGATCGACGCCGAATTCGTATCTCGGCTACCGATTCTGGGGTCTATACCGCGGGTCCGATCGCGACGTGTGCGAGAAACGCCGGCAGGTCGATGCCCAGATGCTGGGTGACCTCACGCAGCGCGTTGTCGAGTGCCGCCCGCGTGGACCCCGGCTGGGGGTGCAGTCGCACGAGGGTGCCCGCCCGCCGGATTTCGACGTGGCAGACCTTGTCACCGCGGGCGGACCCGGCGACCGGGCGCGGTGCGCCGATGACGACGTGGGCCTCACTACCGCGGCGGGTGACCCGGCCGCTGATGAACATCTGCACGCGAGCACTTCCTCTTCGAACGACGATTTCCGCCGTGACGGTAAAAATTGCTGCTCGGGCCGGGTGGACAGGAAGAGTCTGCGGGCCGATCCACCCGGCTGCCGAGCACGATGCACCGCTCGGAGTCGGTGAAGCGGGGCATCGATTCCGGAGTCGTCCACGGTTGACCCCGGTCGGATGATCCGAAATGTGAATGCGGCGCGATAACCGCACCCTGATTCCCGCCGCGCTCCACGATCGGCTCACCCGCACCGCACCGTATCGAGATCCTGGGCTGGAGCGGCCCGAATACCGCGCTGATGGCACGAATCGAGAGTGTCCAGGCACGGGTGGTCACCGAAATCTCGGAAATAGCTAAGTGATCGAGATTGTCGTGCAGAATGCCGATCAGAACCGGCCCGACCGGTCGGTGAACCTTCATGGGGTGGACATGACCGATCTGATGGGATCGACCGCGCACGAACTGCTCGCACAGATCCTCGCGCGCTACGGCAGCCTCGACGTCTTCATCGCCCGTCTGCACGCTCTGCTGGACACACCCACCGTCGTGCGCCCGGCCGCGGTGGTGCCCGTGGCCGGTGGCCGGCACCGGCTCGCAGAGCCCACGGGCACAGTGCCGATGACTACCGGAACCCCACCTCGCCCACGTGGTTGAAACCTGAGGGTCGGGCTACCGAGAGGCAGGCGCAGGCGGGGCAAGCCGTATGCGTCGCTTGTGGTTTGGAGATCCCACCATCGTTTCTGAACACCCCTGAGGTGGGCGGCAGCCGGCTCGGGCCCGGTGGACCCCTACGACCCGAAGTCGATCCGGGCGCTCGGGTGCGCGGCGGTGATCCGGTCGCGGACCTCTCGGGGGAACCGGTTGCCGTAGAGGTCGGCGGTCTCGAGGTCGGGGAGCGTGTCGAAGTCGGGCGGCAGGTCTTCGAGGCCGTTGAAGGCCAGGCGGACGGTCCGCAGCCGGCGGAACGTCCCGATCCCGGCGAAGTGCTCGGGCTCGAGCCGGCGGCGCTTGCCGTCCCGGCGCCACCTGTCGATCCGGAGTTCCTCCAGACCGGTCAGCTCCATCGCGAACAACTCCCGGAGGAAGGCGTGCCCGGGTTCCGGGCCGCGGCTGCTCTGCCCGCTGAAGCCGAGGACCCGCAGTGCGGGCAGGCGGCCGAGGTTCGGCAGCGGGTCGCGCAGCAGGCCGAGGCTGCCGCCGAGGTCGAGTTCCACCAGCCGGGTCAAGCGGAGCAGGCTGTCGGGGACGGTGTCGAAGTTGTTGCAGCTCAGATCGAGACGGCGCAGGTTCGGGAAGGTGGTGACCACCTCGGGGAAGGTCAGCAGGTACCGGGCGGGGCTGCCGGACATCGACACCTCCTCGACGCCGGTCAGGCCGCGCGCGGAGTCGGGGAACACGACGTTGGTGCCGTCGGCGACCAGCTTCCGCAGCCCGACCAGGCCGCCGAAGGTGTCCGGCAGGACGAACCGCGTCGACTCGGGTGGCATCCGTCCCGGCTCGTACTCCGCGTCGGTGCGGACGGACAGCGAGGAGATGTCGAGTTCCTCCAGCGCGGACAGCCGCCCGATGGCGGCGGGCAGGGTGAACTCGACCTCGTTCTCGTCCAGGGACGAGTTGCCGGCGACCCGCAGCACCCGCAACCCGGCCAGGTCGCCGATCGATCCGGGCAGGGCGGTCAACTTGCAGTCGCGCACCGACAGGTGCTCCAGTCCGGTGAGGGTCCCGATCTCCTCGGGTAGCTCGCGGATCGGATTGCGGTCCAGGATCAGGGTGCGCAGCCACGGCATCCGGAGCACCTCGGCGGGGAACGCCTTCAGCTTGCGCCCCGCCAGGTCGAGATGGTCGGCCCGGCCGGCCAAGGCCCGGGACAGCTGGTCGTCCAGCGCCGCGGCCGCCGACTCGCGCGCCGACCGGGCCCCGGGCCGCAGGACCGGCAGCCCGGCACGCAGCCGGTTCAGGAATGCGTCGACGTCCAGGCGACCCTCGTCGTCGACGACCTCGGGCACGAACGCCTCGCCGAGGCCGTTCCCGGCGACGAAGTCGACGTCCCGGTCACAGACGCCGAGGTTGTCCACCCAGCGCGCGCCCGGGGCCGCCAGTGCCATGTGGTGGTCGAAGTCGATCACCCAGGGGGTGTCGACCACCCCGGCCGCCAGGGAGCCGTGGCTGTAATAGCCGTACACCATGTGGGTGAAGGTGCCGTCGTGGATGCAGATCTCGGCGTCGCCGCCTTCCAGCGTCTCGGCCCGGGTGTGGCCGCCGACGTAGAGCCCGGGCAAGTCCTCGTAGAGCGCGATCGGGCCGTTGACCGTCAGGTCACCGGTCACCACGATCAACTCGACATCGCCGTCGCCATCGGCGTCCACACCGCGCAGCTCGGCGACGGCGGACAGGAAATCCCCGTCGAGGGTGAGGTCACCGTCGAAGAACAGCACCGTGGGATCGTCGGGCTCGTCTGCGGCTCCCTCGAACTCGGCGGACAGCACGCCGCCCAGGCGGGCGTCCACGTCGGCGTACGACAAGAGGTCGGGCATGGAAAAGGTCGACATGCGGGAGAGCATATGTTCGTGGCTCGGCTGCGTCGCTCGCTCGACCAGCCGCCGTCACGGGGGCGTTCGAGCCGGGCCCGCGCGGCCGCGGCGACGCCCCCGGAGCGGTCGACGAACGACCCGCGGGCGTGGTCGGTGTGGGTTTCGCCCTGCTGGCACCGTCCACCGCCACGCCGCCGGTCACCGGCACGGCACCGTCGTCGATCGCGGTCACCGCGCATTGGGTCGCACCGCGGCTGGTCGGCGACATCGCCCACCGCGAACCGGCCTGCGTCATCCATCCTGGCGCGGACTGCGATTCGACCGCGTACCCGAGGACATCACCATCCTCGAGACCAACTGACCTGCCCATCCACCGGGGCACGTCCCCACCTGCGTAGATTTCCTGCGAATCCCGATACTGAGACTGGCGCGCGGCGTACTTTTGGCTATGCCAGACCCTGCGGTCGACGAGCTGGCCCAGTCACCTCACGTGGTGGCGGGGACACGTGGCGCTAGTGCGGAACTTCCGGACGAAGGGGCGACTCATGGCAGCCGATGTCGATTTTTGTGTGGTGGGTGCGGGTTTCGCGGGATTGACCGCCGCGCTGCGGCTGAAGCAGGCCGGCCGCTCGGTCGCTCTGCTGGAGGCGCGTGACCGGGTCGGAGGTCGCACCTTCACCGAGTTCCTGCCCGACGGGACCTGGATCGATCGCGGCGGCGCGTGGGTGGGCCCCGGGCAGGACCGTATCAAGGCCCTGATGGCTGAATTCGGCGTGACCGAATACAAGGAGTATGTCGACGGCGACGCGATGATGATCGTCGACGGCAAGAAGCACCGTTACTCCGGCACCATTCCCTGGGCGATGAGCCCGTGGGCGATCGCCAACCTCGGAGCCGGCCTGTTCGAGGTCGGGCAGATGTGCAAGTCGATCCCGTTCGACGCTCCGTGGGAGGCCGAGAAGGCCAGCGAATGGGACCGAATCTCTTTGGGGGAGTGGCTGAGTCGAAACATTCACTCCCATCAGGCGCGCGAGATGCTCGACATGGCGTTCGCCGGCATCTACACCTCGGCGGCCTCGGAGGTGTCGTTGTTGTGGGCGCTGCACCAGATGGGCTCGGGCGGCGGGCCGGTGTTCGTCATCTCCAACAAGGACGGCGCCCAGGACGCCAGGGTGCACGGCGGTATGGGTGCGATCTATGGGTCGATGGCCGCCGAACTCGGTGACGCGCTGCATCTTTCGAGACCGGTGGACCTCATCGCGCAGGACGAGGACGGCGTCAGCGTCCACTCCGAGCGGCTCACCGTCCGTGCTCGGCACGCGATCGTCGCCGTGCCGTTGGCCGTCGCCACGCAAATCGCCTACGAGCCAATGCTTCCCGTCGACCGCACCTTCCTGCACCGGCGCATGCCCAGTGGTGCCGTCTACAAGATCTCGGTCGTCTACGACACCGCGTTCTGGCGCGCTGACGGCCTGTGTGGACAGTCGGCCGCGCCCGGCAGCCCGGCCACTCTGACCATCGACGCCTGCACGGACACCGGCACCCCCGGCATCATGTGCGTGATCACCGAAGGTCCCGCGGCTCGCAAGCTCGGACTACTCGATCCGGCGGAGCGCAAAGCTGTGGTGATCAACGAACTGGTCGACAGGTTCGGGGCGAAGGCCTCGTCCCCGGTCAGCTACCACGAGCAGAACTGGACGGTCGAGCGCTACTCCGGCGGCGGAATGATCAGTCATGCGCCACCGGGTGTGCTCACCGAGTTCGGTCACGCGCTACGCACCCCCTGCGGGCGGATCCACTGGGCCGGGAGTGAGAGCTCGGCGATCATGTGCGGCTGGATCGACGGTGCGGTGCGGTCGGGGGAACGTGCCGCCACAGAGGTCATGGCCGCCGAAGGCGTTGTGGCGAGGTAGGTTTCAGCGCCCGGCCGCCAGCGGGCGATCTCGACCGCGCGGTCCTGGATCGCCACCGCCACCACGGGCACTGCAGCGCGTTTCGATGGGCGGGATCGATGCGGTCGTATGGATTGCTCACGTGCCGATGTGGGCTACATGCTGGCGGGCTGGCCGGCCGAGCCGGAGTGACCCGCCCGATGCTGGGTCGGCGCGAGTCTGGCGATTGTCCAAAAACCAAGCACTTGTTAGGGTTTCGCGGTGGAGCTTTCCGGTCCGGCGGCAGGTCCGATCAACCTGATCTCAACGTTCTTCCCACTGGCCGATGTCGGTTACATCGCCGAGGAGTACTTCTTGTCCGGCACAGCCGGCTCCTACCGCCTGAGTGGCTCGGCTGGTGACGACGGGGAGTGGGTGACCGAGCCGGACGGCCTTGCACCGTTCACGACCAGACTGGTGGTGTACCGGCCGGTCGAGGGCTACTGCGGAACGGCTGTCGTGGAGTGGCTCAACGCGTCCTCTGGAGCGGACACGCCGCCGATCTGGCTGCTGGCACACCGGCATCTCATCCGGGCCCGGATGGCCTGGATCGGCGTTTCCGCACAGTACGCGCCGATTCACGGCGGCAGCCTCATGGCCGCGGCGGCCGAGGAGGACGACACCTGGAATTCGGTCCTGCTGCCGCCGCTGAAGCAGGCGGATCCGGTTCGGTATGCCGATCTTTCGCATCCTGGCGATGCCTACTGCTACGACATCTACCGGCAGGCGGGAGAGGTGATTCGAAGACTGCAGCCGGGGACCCGGCAGCTGCTCGCGGCCGGGCAGTCGCAATCCGCGGCCGCGCTCGTCACATTTGTGAATGCCATTGCGCCGCATGGCTCGCCGTACGATGCGTACCTCATCGACGGACGGCCGGGCCGCCCTGCCACGCTGACCGGTTCGGTGGACCCCGAGTCGCTGGACGGCGGTACGCGGGTGCGTGCGGATTCGACCGCGCCGGTGCTGGTGCTCCAAACCGAGTTCGAGGTGGTCGGTCTCATGCGCTCGATTGCCTCCCGCCAGCCCGACTCCGACCGGTTCCGGCTCTGGGAACTGGCCGGTGCCGCGCACGCGGACTCCTACACCGTCGGCGCATCGTTCACCGACTCGGGTTCTCTGACCGCGGAGGAACTGGTCGAGCGGATGGCTCCGCGCCGCAATCCGCTGGGCGTCGATTTCCCCGAGCCGATCAATTCCGGTCCGCAACATCACTACGTCGTGCAGACAGCCATCGCGGCGCTGTCCCAATGGGCCGACGGCGGACCCGCTCCGGCGCAGGCCGATCGGCTCACGGTATCCGCCGGGGAACTGGTGCTGGACGTCCACGGCAACGCGCTGGGTGGCATCCGCACGCCATGGCTGGACGTACCACTGGTGGTGTTGTCCGGGCTCGGGCAGGAGGGCGGCGGCCCGGCGATCATGTTCGGCTGCACGCGACCGCTCCCGGGTCCCCCGCCGGCCGACTACCTCGCAGCGTTCCGAGCGGCAACCAACAACACGGTCGCGGCAGGCTTCCTGCTGGCCGAGGATGTTCCGGAAATCCTCGCCGTGGCAGCCGCGAATCAAGCGTTGAGCACCAAGCAGGCAACCCGGTAGCCATCACCGATCAGTTGGTGGTCACCGTTTTCAACCAGAGCGATACGGGGAGGGCGGTGATCTACCGCTGATCTGCTCCATGGCCGTCGACGAGTCTGCGGATGCGGGTAGGAGGCCGAGATGATCACTGGCCGTTCACTTTCCGGCTGCCAGGTCGGCCGGTTCGAGCGGCGGCAATTCGCGATCTGCAGCACAATGCGGCGAGTGAGCCGTGCCCACATCGGGTCCAGTCGTCGTCGGGGCGGTCCAGCTAGCGGTAGCAGTAGGAATCGGAGGAGGCGTCACCGCCCTGGAGGCGCACCTGGTGCACCCGCAGACCTCGAAAGTCCTCGTCGTGTGGGAAGAACGACTCGTCGATGGTCATTCCGCCGTCGGGATCGGTGTGCAGCACGGCCATCCAGGCGCCGACCCCATCCGGGTAGAACTGATCGTCCCATGCGCCGTAGAGCGAGTTGGTGAGGTAGACCCGCTGACCGTTACGGCTGATCTCGACCATCTGGGGGCCACCCGCAAGCGGCTGGTTCGGCGCGGCCGGATGGGCGGCGCGGCCCACGATCCCGCCGAGCCGGACGGACGCGGTCTGTTTCGGGCTGGCCGGATCGCGCACGTCGAACTGCTTGAGCTCCCCGGTGCCCCAGCACGAGACGTAGAGGTATGCGTCATCAACCGACAGGTCGATGTCGGTGACCAGCGGCGGCACCGCGCCGAACGGTTTCAGTGCCGGTGGCAGCAGGTCGGGATCAGCCGGCTCGGCCGGGATGGTGATCACCTTGTCGACCGCCCACACACCCCCGTCGTGGTGCCAACGCCATACGGAGGCCGACAAATCCTCGGTCGAGATCACCACGCCGACGAATCCCCAGGTGGCGTCCGGATCGTGCGAAGGGCGCAGCTCGAGTGCCATCTGGTTCTGTTCCCCGAGATCGACCCGCTGCTGGTGCCGACCGGCGGTGAGGTCCCAGAAGTGGATCGCGTGGCCGTACTTGTTGGCCAGCAGCAACTCCGGCTGCAACCCGTCCTCGATCATGGACGGAGTGCCCCATTCGCTGCTGATCAGGGTGTTCTGGTTGAGATGCCACCAGGCGTCGTACGCGAGGTATTGCGGCCCGCGGTCGGTCTCCCATTGCCGCAACACATCGAACGTGCCGTGATCGAGCAGCGCGATCCCGCCCGGCCCGTCCGATCCGTCTGCCCCACCCAGGCAGGTCATGAAGACACCGTCCGGCCCGCAGTGCAGCGTGTGCGGGCGGGAGTAGCCGGCCTTGGCCGCGAGCTCGGAGCTGTCCACGATCTTGGAAAGGGTGGGCCGACGTGGGTCGGGCTGGGTGTCGAACACGTACAGGTGCGACGAGCGCAGACCCGGCACGATCAGGTAGCGCCGAGCCATCCCGTCGATGTGGTGGCCCTCGTGCTTCAGCGCGCTGCTGCAGACGTTCCAGCCGAAATGGTGCAGCTCGTTGCCCAGGTGGGGCACCTCGGTCCAGCCCACCACCTTGCCGTAGGTGGCCGAGCCCGGATCCACATCGACCACCGACAGCGCATCCGGCTGCTGCGCCGCCCGGTCGAACGCGACAACGTAGGCGAGCCGCTCCGGCGGCGCGGCAGCCGCCTCCGCTGCGCTCCGATAGAAGGTCGGGTCCAAGTCTGAGTGCTCCATTTCCAGCCTCCTTCGTGTCGATAGGCGGAGACTCACGCACGTCGCCCGATCTGGCGGATCCGAGGTGGGGCGACCCGAGTGGTCGCAATGGCGCGGACAGGCAGTAACCAGTCTCGGCCTTTCGACGTAGATCCACCAGCTAGTGCCGCGTCAGGCAACGTTGGATAGGTAATCCGGTCGGCGGATCTTGGATCCGACTGCGAAGTCGCGGACGGGTCTGGCGTGCTGGTTGCG